>NZ_CP003915.1:1580172-1896206 GCF_000521505.1 Advenella mimigardefordensis DPN7 | reverse complement strand
TTGTCTTTAGGCGAAAGCCCTTTGAGCACTGCATTGCGCGCATGCGCAATAAACACCCGGCACCCGGTGTCATACAGTTGCCCGACAAAGTCGCGCACAAAATCATAGGACTGATCATAGTCCAGCCCAAGCCGATGTTTAACCGTCACGGGCAGGCTGACCGCATCCTGCATCGCCTTGACACAATCGGCCACCAGGGCCGGTTCGGCCATCAGGCAGGCACCGAATGCGCCCTTTTGCACCCGTTCTGACGGACAGCCGCAGTTGAGATTGATTTCATCGTACCCCCAGCGCTGCCCCAGCCGGGCACACTGGGCCAGCGCTGCGGACTCACTGCCCCCCAGTTGCAAAGCCACCGGATGTTCCTGAGCGCTGAAACGCAAATGTCGTGGTACATCGCCAAATATCAGGGCGCCGGTGGTAATCATCTCTGTATACAGCAATGCATTAGGCGCCAGCAGACGATGAAAGTAACGACAATGCCTGTCGGTCACATCAATCATTGGCGCGACACTCAACTGCCAGGGCCGCAGACCAGTACCATCGGTATAGTCGAGCGCCGGCCTGCCTGTCGGCTGCGCTGTGGCAACGGCACTTTCTGCCGTTACGCCGGCATGGCTATCAGGGACGACAGTCTCAAGCTGCGCGGTTATATCTGAATGTATCATGATCATTTATCGCCGGAAATGCGAAAATCCATTTGAGGTGGCTGATGTCGCTCCTGAAGGATGCGCTGCTCTTCCAGTTGTTCAAGAATGGCAGACTTGCGTACAACCCCAAGCAGAACCGGTTCATCTTTTGACAACAGAACCGGCAAACGTTCTCCCATAAAGGACAGGAACAGTTCCAGCCCCTGCGCCAGTGTCATGTCAGGATGTAAAACCGGAATGAAATGAGGCTGCACCATCAGTTCGGAGATCGGCGTGGTCAAGGGTGACTGCGACAGCAGCCAGCGCGTCACTTCCTGGTTGGACAGCACACCCTGATAGTGGTCGTTTTCGTCTATCACATAAATATACCGTACGGGATACGCCTGAAACATGGCCACGGCCTGTTCCAGGGTCTGGTTCTGGCGTAATACCGTTTCTGCCTCGATCACCAGCCCCTTGAGCGTCATGCTGCTGATCTGCCGCCGCAGCCGTGCTGTCTGCTCCCGCGACAGGGTCACACCATACATTGCTGGGGTACTGTACATGCTGCTAACGACATTTGCAATGACGCAGGCGAACATGAGCGGCAACACCAGGTTAATTTGCTGCGTCATTTCAAATATCATCAGAATCGTCATCAGCGGCGCGTGCGTGCCAGCCGCCAGAAATGCACCCATGCCGATCAATATATAGAGTGATGGCTGAGCCGCCAGCTCTGGCATCACAAGAGAAATAATCTGAAAAAACAGCATACCCACGCTGGCGCCCACCATCAGCATAGGGGTAAAGACGCCACCGGTCGCACCCGAGCCCACGGTCGCCCCAGTTGCCAGCACCTTGTAGGCCAGCATCAGCAATACTGCCGGTATGGTCCAGGACAAGGTCAGCATATCTTCTATCGGCCCGTAGCCGTTGCCCGACGCCGCCGGTTGCAGAATCAGAATGCCGCCCAGCAAGGCGCCGCCCAGCGCCAGGCTGAACGGCAGCGGCAAGCGGGTTTTACGGAATAATTGGCGGACGGCATCCAGAAAGCGCAGAAAGAGCGGCGCCAGCAATCCTGCCACTACCGCCAGCGCCAGGAGCAGCAACAGACTCGCATCCATCGCCAGCGAAATGGGTTTCACATCATAAGTGACGCGATAATAACCAGTCAGCTGCATGGTGATGTTGGCAACCCCTGCCGAAATAATGAGCGGCCCCAGCGTGGTTACCGACAGGGTTCCCAATACGATTTCGGCGACAAATAACGCTGCAGCAAGGGGGGCATTGTAAGCCGCCGACACGCCTGCGGCCGCCCCGCAGGCAACCAGCAGCCGGATATCATTAGCGTTGAAAGCCAGAAAGCGGCCGATGGCCGAGGCGATCATGGCCCCCAGATGCACCATGGCCCCTTCGCGACCAATGGAGCCGCCCGTTACCACGGTAGAGAGTGACGACAGCACCCGCAGCGCGCCCTGGCGCAGGGACAGCCGCCCATCCGACAGGGCCACCGCCTCCATGTAGTCGGCATTCATATCCTTGCGCACTTTTGACGACAGCCACAACAAGGTGCCGGCAATCAGGCCGCCCACGACGGGAAACAGCACACGTTCGGTAGTGCTCCAGCGACTGACCACGGTTTCGATCTCGCCCGGCACCGATCCGGTAAGCAATTGCCCCCAATGGATAGCCATGTGAAAAAGGACGGTCATGCCGGCAGCCGCTACGCCCACGAGGATGGCCCAGACAAAGAATGCCGGCCGATTGGTCAGCCAGGCAAACTGAGTCAGTTTGTTGCGTGCCTCAAAAGGAGAAAACAGGGCCATTGACGGATCTCGGAGAAATATCGGGCGGCGCGCGCAATGCATCGCGGCAAACGGAGAAAAGTGCCTCATTGTAGCAAAACTCGATTGTGATTCTTTTGCGCGGCGACTGCCCCACGCGCTTATCGTGCTCATCCTGCACTAAAATGATCGGCATTCAATGATTTTGTGTATCGTATCTGCTCATGGCCGTTTTTACCCCCATCACAAACCAGGAAGCTGCCGAATTTCTTGGTCACTACGCGCTCGGCGAGTTTGTCTCCCTTCGCGGCATTACCGCCGGTATCGAAAACACCAACTTCTTTCTGAATACGACCCAGGGAGAATATGTACTAACGGTGTTCGAAGTGCTCAATCATGAGCAGTTGAATTTCTATATTGAGCTCATGCATACGCTCGCCAGCAGGGACGTCAGGGTACCCATGCCGCAGACGCTGCGCGACGGCAAGCGCATCGGCACCCTCAAGGGAAAACCGGCGGCAATTGTTGACCGCCTGCCTGGCGGATATGAATCCGATCCTGGCGTGCAGCACTGCATGATCGCTGCCCGCACGCAGGCGCAGGCACATCTGGCCGCCAAAGACTTCAGTCTGTACCAGCCCAATCTGCGCGGCCTGTCCTGGTGGGAAGAAACGTATCCAGCCATTCAGCCGTTTCTGACGGAAACTCAGAATACGCTATTTGTCTCGAGCCTGAAGGAGCAGCGCGAAGTCCAGTCCGGTGACGAATGGAAGCGCCTGCCAGCAGGTGCCTGCCATTGTGATATGTTCCGCGATAACGTACTGTTTGACGGCACCTATGAGAATCCACGCATGGGCGGCATCATCGATTTTTATTTTGCCGGGCACGATGCCTGGCTGTTCGATGTTGCCGTCGCAGTCAACGACTGGTGTATAGAGCGCAGTACCGGCGCACTCACGCCCTGGCTGGTAGAGGCCTGGCTTGATGCCTATGCACAGGTGCGCCCGTTCACGCCGGAAGAAAAGGCATTGTGGCCCGTGGCCCTGCGCGCCGCTGCCCTGCGTTTCTGGGCATCGCGCCTGAATGATTTTTTCCGTCCGCGCCCTGCCCAGACACTCAAGCCGCACGATCCGACGCACTTTGAACGGATCCTGGCGCTTCGTGTTCAACAACCGCCTCCGCCACTACCGTAACGACCATGATCGCTGCAACTCTTCCCGCCTCGTCCGGCTGGCAATGGCTCAAAGATGCCTTCCGGATTTTTCGCAAGCAGCCTTTTGCATTGCTTGCTTTGCTGTTCGTCATCAACCTGCTCAGCCAGATTCTGATGCAAATCCCGGTACTCGGTGTCGGGCTGTTCATCATTACCATGCCCATTGCCAGCCTGATTGTGGTCAGTGCC
The DNA here is from genome assembly GCF_000521505.1 of Advenella mimigardefordensis DPN7. Lineage (GTDB taxonomy): Bacteria > Pseudomonadota > Gammaproteobacteria > Burkholderiales > Burkholderiaceae_B > Advenella > Advenella mimigardefordensis. Next base: position 1,892,391 of record NZ_CP003915.1, on the reverse strand, counting down.
TGTCGCGATATCCAAAGCAAGCCTGCAGGATTCAGTCACCTTGATCCAAAAACCTGGGTGGCAAGCCTGCAAAAACCCCGCGTTATTTCCCGCCTGGCCTTGTCCGGTTTTATTTACGCCGCCCTGTTGCTGCTGCTGAGCGTCGTGCTGCTATACCCATTACTGGATGAGCAGACAATTGCGCAGATCAACAGTATTATCTACGGCGTACAGGGAGGCGCTCAGGCCAGCACCGACACCCTGCCCGATGGCAGTTCTCTGGTATTGCTGCTGGGCTGGGCCGTCTTATTGTTTGTCGTCACGCTAATGTTCTGGCATGTGCCGCAACTGATCGGCTGGGAAGACCAGACGATAGGCAAGGCCATTTTCTACTCTTTTGTCGCGTCCTGGCGCAACAAAGCCGCCTTTCTGATGTACTTTCTAAGCTGGTTTCTGTTGTTTGCCCTGTTGCAGTTTATTGTCGTCCCCCTCTTGCTCCTGCTGGGGCTGCCTGCGTTGCTGATCGCATTTGCCATGCAGGTCGTGCTGATGATCATGGTTGCGACCATTTACTGCGGCTTCTATTCCAGCTACGCCGCCATTTTCGGAACAGAAAAAAGCGCGCCAAATTAACGGTTACAACAGCCTGTCGCTACGACTGAAGGGGATCCGATCAATCTCACCTGAACAGTCTCACTCATGGGCCTGCGCACAGGCTGCTTACTGTCCCCAATAGGCAAATGGCGCCAAAATAAATATAATCAGCAAAATTTTACGTTGCTTTCAGTGATTTTGCTGTTGCTCAGGTTCCATTCCGGGCAGTACGATCACATTGCCTGCCCCGGGAGGGATACCGTTTGCCGCTATCGGCCAGGCGCCATAAAAAGGAAAAATCATGTTCAAACACATCGCCGCTGCCACACTCGCTATAAGTTCTCTGACCGCCTGCCAGAATATGGACGTAGCCGGCATGGTGGGGGCCGCCTCTTCGCTGTTCCAGGCCGCCACGGTATCCGACGAACAGATCCAGGCGCTGGCGGTTAGCTCCCAGCAACAGCTTGATTCCCAGAACAAAATTGCCCCTGCCGGCAGCAAATATACTACCCGGCTTGCCAGAGTAACGCGCAATCTGCGCAGCTATCAGGGCACCCCGTTGCAGTTCAAGGCCTATCTCAACCCGGAAGTGAACGCCTTCGCCCTGCCTAACGGCAGTATCCGCGTTTACTCCGGGCTGATGGACAAGATGACAGACGACGAACTGCTGTTTGTGCTGGGCCACGAAGTTGGGCATGTGATCGAAGGACATTCCAAGGCTCAGGCTCGATCCAGTATGCTTACTCTGGCCGCCCAGCAGGCGGGCGCTGCCAGTGGCGTACCCATTCTCTCTACGCTTTCCGGTAGCGAGCTGGGTGCACTGGCCAATGGCCTGGTTACTGCCCAGTATTCCCAGTCGCATGAATATGCGGCCGATGCCTTCGGCCTGAAAGTACTCAGGGAACAGGGCCGCGACAAATCGGCGGCCGTCTCTGCCCTGCGTAAACTTGAATCGCTATCCGAGGGCAGTGCCAGCGTATTTTCCAGCCACCCCGATTCCGGTAAACGGGCTGATCGTATCGCCGCCATGTAATACGCGCTGTCGGACTTGGTGACTCATGGCTTTATGACCCTGAATCACCCTGATCGATGGCACCCCACCGCCCCGATGCGTCGTGCCAAAACACGGCACACATCAGGCGCACGGCAATGCGTATCGGCTCCGCCCCCTTCAAACGATAGTGCTTGAGTGCCTTCGCCCTCAGCTGACAGATCCAAAATGCATTTCACCCGTGATAGCGGCCTGATAAGGGTCGCCATCACGGGTGAAATAATATGTCAAACGAATTGCTGATTGGAACCCTGCGGGCAGACGCATATTTTTTCTGCCAGCAGGTATTGCAGCAAGACTGAATCAGATTGCTTTTTCCAGTTCAGGTACTGCAGTGAACAGATCAGCAACCAGGCCATAGTCGGCCACGCCAAAAATCGGCGCTTCAGGATCTTTATTGACCGCGACGATCACTTTGGAGTCTTTCATACCGGCCAGATGCTGGATGGCACCTGAAATACCGATAGCCACATACAGTTGCGGCGCAACGATTTTCCCGGTTTGACCAACCTGCCAGTCGTTCGGCGCAAAGCCGGCATCAACGGCGGCACGCGATGCACCCAGTGCGGCACCAAGTTTGTCGGCCAGCGGCTCAAGCAGTTTGAAGTTTTCTGCGCTACCCATACCACGGCCACCCGACACAACAACGGTTGCGGCGGTCAGTTCAGGGCGATCATTCTTGGCGACTTCACGGCCAACAAATGAAGACAGGCCGGAGTCGGCAACGGCGTCAACGGTTTTCACTTCGGCATTACCGCCTTCGGCGGCAACCGCGTCAAAAGAGGTCACACGTACGGTGATGACTTTTTTCTCGTCGGATGACTGAACGATCGCGATCGCATTACCTGCGTAGATAGGACGCTCGAATGTATCTGCTGAATCCACTGCCGTAATATCGGAAATTTGCGCAACATCCAGTTTCGCGGCCACGCGCGGCGCCACGTTTTTACCAGAAGCGGTGGCGGGAAATACGATATGGCTGTAATCGCCGGCAACGGCCAGGACCTGTTCGGCCACGTTTTCAGCCAGACCATCCTGCAAATGCGCAGCGTCGGCCAGCAACACGCTGGCAACACCCACCGCCTTGGCAGCCTGGGCGGCAACGTCCTGTGCGCCGCTACCGGCAACCAGGATATGAATATCGCCACCCATTTTCTGTGCAGCAGCGACCGCGTTCAATGTTGCAGGTTTTAACTGCTTGTTATCATGTTCTGCAATAACCAGAGTTGTCATCTTAAATCACCTTCGCTTCATTCTTGAGTTTGTCTACCAGTGCTGCCACATCGGCTACTTTGATACCGGCCTTGCGTGAAGGTGGCTCGCTCACTTTCAGTGTTTTGATCCGTGGTGTTACATCAACGCCCAGTTCTTCCGGCGTGAGTGTATCCAGCTGTTTTTTCTTCGCTTTCATGATGTTTGGCAGCGTCACGTAGCGCGGTTCATTCAAACGCAGATCGGTGGTGATAATGGCAGGCAGTTTTACGGAAATGGTTTCAAGACCACCATCCACCTCACGCGTTACTTTGGCGTTTTCGCCTTCGATCACCACTTTGCTGGCAAACGTGGCTTGCGGCCAGCCCAGCAGCGCAGCCAGCATCTGGCCGGTCTGGTTGGCGTCGTCGTCAATGGCCTGTTTGCCCAGAATAACCAGATTGACCTGCTCTTTCTCGGCCACAGCCTTAAGCAGCTTGGCTACCGCCAGAGGCTGCAATTCGACGTCGGTCTGTACCAATGCCGCACGATCAGCACCAATCGCCATGGCGGTGCGCAGGGTTTCCTGGCACTGCGCAACACCGCAAGAGACGGCGATGATTTCCGTCGCCGTACCTGCTTCCTTGAGCCGTGTTGCTTCTTCAACAGCGATTTCATCAAACGGATTCATAGACATCTTCACGTTTGCAATATCTACGCCAGACTGATCTGACTTGACGCGCACTTTGACGTTGTAGTCAACAACGCGCTTTACAGGCACCAATACCTTCATCCAACTATCTCCTTGACTTACGGGGTTTCCGCCCCGAAATTATTACTGAATCCAATTATTTTACATGCTTGCCACAACCTATTTGAGTAATTCATTCAATCAGGTGAATTTTGCGCCGGTCAGTTTTGCACAGCGCAACACATTGCCCCAAATAGGTGCTGCATAACGGTATTGCCGGCCCTTGCCCGACCGTTGTGCAGAAAAAAAACAGTCCTGCCCCTTACAGGCCGGCCAGCGTCCGGATATGTGCCTCGACGCTACGCCCCAGTGCAGAAAGGGCATATCCGCCCTCGAGCATGCTGACAATACGACCGCCACTGTATTTATCGGCGATCGCTTTCACCTGGCTGGTAAGCCAGATGTAATCCTTCTCTACCAGGTCAAGCTGCCCCATATCATCTTCGCGGTGGGCATCAAAGCCGGCCGAGATAAAAATCAGCTCGGGCCCAAATGCATCCAGAGCAGGCAGCCAGTGAGTAGTAACCAGATCACGGATTTTGTCCGCTTTGGTATATGCCGCCACGGGGCTGTTATGCATATTGGCAGCAGGATGATCCACACCGCTGTTGGGAAACAGCGGGTACTGAAAAAAACTGCACATCATGACCGACTCGTCATTGGCGAAGGCGGCTTCGGTGCCGTTGCCATGATGCACATCGAAATCAACGATAGCGATACGCTTAAGACCATACTGTTGCTGCGCATAGCGTACGCCAATCGCCACATTATTCAGGAAACAAAACCCGCTGGCCCGCGCAGGCTCGGCATGATGCCCCGGTGGCCGGACCGCACAAAAAGCGTTGCGTGCGTGGCCGGCCATAATCTGATCAATGGCTTCAAGCCCGGCACCGGCCGCATGCAATGCAGCCTGCCAGGTATGGGGATTCATGCAGGTTTCTTCTGTGTCAACATTGAAATACCCTTCCTGCGGCGAGTGCTCACGCAGGAACCGGACGTGGTCATTCGTATGCACGCGCAACAAATCCGATTCCTGCGCCTCGCGCGCCGGCAAATGAATCAGAAAATCGGCCAGACCGCTAGCGACAAGCCGGTCATTAATGGCATCCAGCCGCGCCGGCGACTCGGGATGCCAGGAATGCATTTCGTGCCGGTGACACGAAGAATGCGTTATGAATAGTGTCTCCACAATATTCGCCCTGCTTTCAAATAACTGATTTACTATTGATTGATATTATTTTATCTGCATACAATCTACCATATTTTGCAGCACCACAAGGCGTGCAGCATTCCTGCAGTGCTTACTCGATCCTGCCGTTGGTGCGGCAACTTGTGGCATCATGCGGCTAACCGCCATCTCTCAATCCAACTACACGGGGTTCCTCTTGAAACGACCATTTGCACTGCTTGTTCCTGCATTGCTGCTGTCCCTTGCAGCCTGTTCTTCCACCAGCCAAACGGGCAATAACGGCTCGGCGAGCTCAGCCGGCAGCAGCGGCGGACCGGCAGGCTGGGCCGCAGAAAACAGAACCCTGAGCGCAAACAAAAATACCTTTGTGGCCCAGGTGTCAGAGCGTCATGCCATACCCCGCTCGCATATTGAACAGCTACTTGCCACGGCAACGGTGGACGACCGGGTCATTCGCCTGATGACCCCAAAAGGATCGGGCGGGCGCGTCACTCGCGCCTGGCAAAGCTACCGCAGTCGCTTCGTTGAGCCTATTCGCCTGCGCAAGGGAACCGCGTTCTGGAATGCCAACCGACAAACACTGAACCGGGCCGAACAAACCTATGGCGTACCAGCGGCCATTGTTGCTGCCATTATCGGCGTGGAAACGGTCTACGGTGAACAAACCGGATCGTTCCGTGTGCTGGATACCCTTTACACGCTGGGCTTTAATCATCCGGAACCGAATCGCCCGGAAAAAAGCCAGATGTTCCGTAACCAGCTGGCTGCCCTGCTGGATCTGGACTATCGCGACAAAGTGGATGCCAACAGCACGACCGGATCATTTGCCGGCGCTATCGGCCTGCCGCAATTCATGCCGGTCAGTATCGAGCATTACGCGGTTGACGGCGATAATGACGGGCATATCGACCTGCGCAACAGCACCAAGGATGCCATTATGTCCGTGGCCAACTATCTTGCCAAACATGGCTGGCGTGCAGGCGAACCCGTGTTCGCGCCGGTCACCCTGCCTGCCGGGGCGGCATCACTGGTTGACGGTGGCCTGGAACCATCCATGAGCTGGAGCCAGTTGCAAAGCCGCGGTGCCTCGCTGCGTGCGGGCAGCTCCGGTGGTCACTGGCAAAATGGCAAAGAAATCGGCGTCATTGATCTGCGTGACGAAGTTCGCGGCAGCAATGAATATCGTACCGCCACACGCAACTTCTTCGCGATCACCAAATACAACCGCAGCTATTTTTATGCCGCCTCGGTAGCCGATCTGGCCTATGGCCTGGCTAGCCGACAGCGCAGTAGCGGTTATCAGGTTACCATGCCCTATTGAGCAAGGACGCAACCATCCCTATTAAAGATGCACGTATCACTTAAATCGATGCACGCATCATAAGCAGTAAGCAACACAGGGATACATCCCGCGAGACAAAAGGGCCACCGGTATTCAAGCCGGTGGCCCTTTTGGCAACTGGTCTTTTTATCAGCCGTCATGTCAATTGCCGGCTCTGATGGGCTCCCGCAGGAACCCATCAGCCGATCGTGGGCCGTATCAACCGTGAGAGAACTGCGCTTCTTCGGTAGAACCGGTAAGCGCAGTGGTTGAAGACTGGCCGCCTTCAATTGTCTGCGTTACGGCATCAAAGTAGCCCGTACCCACTTCGCGCTGGTGTTTAACAGCAGTAAAGCCCAGCTCGGCTGCAGCGAATTCTTTTTGCTGCAATTCAACAAAGGCACTCATCTGGTTGCGTGCATAACCATGAGCCAGTTCGAACATACCGTAGTTCAATGCATGGAAGCCGGCCAGGGTGATGAACTGGAACTTGTAGCCCATGGCACCGAGTTCGCGCTGGAATTTGGCGATCGTAACGTCGTCCAGATTCTTTTTCCAGTTGAACGATGGCGAGCAGTTGTAGGCCAGCAGTTTGCCTGGGAATTGCTTGTGGATCGCTTCAGCAAATTTCTTCGCATCATCCAGGTTCGGCGTAGACGTTTCACACCACAACAAATCGGCATACGGTGCATAGGCCAGCCCGCGTGAAATAGCCTGATCCATACCTGGTTTGGTGCGGAAAAAGCCTTCCGGTGTACGTTCGCCTGTCAGGAATGGCTGATCGTTTTCATCCACATCGCTGGTAATCAAATCGGCCGCATCGGCATCGGTACGTGCCAGCAGAACGGTAGGGACACCCATCACGTCGGCTGCCAGGCGGGCAGACACCAGCTTGGCCACGGCCTCACGTGTTGGTACCAACACTTTGCCGCCCATGTGACCGCATTTTTTTACAGAAGCCAGCTGATCTTCGAAGTGTACGCCGGAAGCGCCGGCATCGATCATGGATTTCATCAATTCGAAAGCGTTCAGCACGCCACCGAAGCCGGCTTCGGCATCGGCAATAATCGGTGCGAAGTAATCGACATAACCTTCGTCGCCCTCTTCCTTGCCTTCCATCCACTGAATCTGGTCACAGCGAGTCAGGGAATTGTTGATGCGGCGAACCACAGAAGGAACTGAGTTTGCAGGATACAGCGACTGATCGGGATACATTTCACCTGCGATATTGGCATCGCCGGCAACCTGCCAGCCCGACAAGTAAATTGCCTTGAGGCCAGCCTTGATCTGCTGCATGGCCTGGTTGCCGGTCAGCGCACCCAATGTGTTGACGAAAGGTTCGTTATTGAGCAGGTGCCACAGTTTTTCTGAACCGGTACGGGCCAGCGTGTACTCATTCTGGCGGGAACCACGCAGCTTGATGACTTCTTCGGCGCCGTAGCCCCGTTTGATACCTTGCCAGCGTGGATTTTCTGCCCATTCTTTTTGCAGATTGCGGATAGCGGTTTCGCGTTTTGACATGATTAACTCCTATATATAAAGAAAGATTCCATGGAGAAAATTCTATCTGAAGAGCGCAGTGCAATATACACTTATATCTTATATAAGACTAATTATTATCTTTAATAAAATCAATGAATTATAATTTTTATTTTATATTATGAAATCTAATTTGCGATAATGAAATGACAATTATGCGACTGCAACATACAAAATTCATGTTGTGAAATGGCGATCTCATAATGTGAAATCCGGACCCTTTCATCCTATTCAATGGTCGCCAGGCATTACCTGGCCCACCAGGCATAGGGCATGACACATCAATGTGGCCGAGATCAGCGGCTGACAGGCAGTTTCAACGGCAGGTTTTTATTCAATCGCGGGCAAACGAGGCCAGAGCATTAAATTGCGCCGAAGCAGGACCAGAAAAGATTGGAGACAGACACGAACAGGTCCGGACTGGTGTATAAGGTAAACACAATCAGGAGCACAGCCAGTGCCAGGCCATATCCCAGCAAGCGCTTGATGCCTGGTTTGACATTTGCCATCATGGGCGTCTCCCTGAAATGTGTTGATGCGGACCGTGATGTCCGACAGAAAATAGCTGGTTGTCTTAAGCGACCGGATTCCCCGGTTATAGGGCAACATGGCTACGACATAGATACCGCTGCTTTCATTTTAATACCGCTACCTGGATTACGCGGTTACGCCACAATCTAAGCAGGGATGATGAGACCAGTATACTTCGGAATGCCGTCAGGTCAATGCCCGCTTTACGCAATGCAGTACAAAGGTCGGGTTTATCGGATACAGACTTTGTCGGTTACGGGCTTTGTCGGATATAGGCTTTGTCGGAGTCAAGGCGTGCATGAGAGTCTGGGCTTCAGACGATGCACACCTGTCAGGCAGCACTGCCCTGGACAACAGTGCGATCCTGCTGCCGGCGGGCACAATAAGCCACCCAGAACGCCGCCAGTACCGCACCAAACAGCGCCAGGCCAGATACCAGCCACGGCCCGCGATAGGTTTGATGATCCAGCATAAAACCATATATAACAGGACCCAGCGCGGAGCCCACATCCATACCGGAATACACCAGACCATACACGGAGCCAAGCGCGCCCTTGGGCGTGACGCGCCGCACCAGCATATCGCGCGACGGTCCGGCCATACCGCTAAGGAATCCGGCCAGGCACAAACCGGCGACGGCCAGCCCCGAAGGCAGCATCCCCATGGCAAGCAGCATAAAAACCACGCCCGACGTGGCCAGGGAAGCGGCCACAATACGCTCTGTTCTGTCTGTACTGCCAGCCAGAAAACCACCAATGAGCAGGCCCACGCCCGCTGACACCATATACATGGACAGTGCGGAACTGGCCCATTCTTTCCCTATACCATACAGCGAGCCGAGAATGGGAATCGTGAAATTCTGCACTGACGACATCGAACCCGAAGTGAATGCGAAGAACAGGAACGCCCCCCACAGTGCCGGATTTTTCAGCAGCATACTCAGCTTGGTGACAAAACCAGGGCTGGTTGCGCGGGCGCCCTTTTGCGCCTGCGTCTGATCCTGTAAGCGGTCCTGACCATTTTCCCGGCCATTTTCTGGCTTATTGGCTTGCGCTGTCGGCGTGGCCAGCAATGAAGCGCCGAGAAAGGTTGCCAGAAACAGGACAAACAGCACGACGGCAGCAGCCCCCGCAGCAAATCGCCATGAGCCGGTCTGGACAATAAAAAAAGTGATGAAGATAGGCGCGAGTGCCCATCCCAGATTGCCCGATACGCCATGAATACTGAACGCATGGCCTAGGCGTCGCTGACTTACGTTCTGATTGATAATGGAAAAGTCAACCGGATGAAAAACCGAATTACCCGCGCCGCCGATCAGTGCTGCAATAATAAATACCCAGTACGCGTCTGCCACTGCAATCAGCAACGCCGACATCACCATGCAAGCCAGCCCAAAGCGCAGAACAGGCCGCGCGCCCAGGTGATCTACCACAAAGCCCGAAGAGGCCTGTCCCAATCCGGAGACCACAAAGAATACGGTGGCCAGAAAGCCCAGTTCGGCAAAACTATAGCCAAAGTCCCGATTCAGCGACAGATACAGTGACGGCAAGACCAGTTGATAAAAATGCGAACCGCCATGCAGCAACCCGATCAGCGCGATCACCTTCCAGTCGCGTGAGTTTCCATCTGCATTTGGAACCCTGATTGAAGCGTTCAGAACCTGCGAAGTCATATGATACCTGTGATAACCGGGTGAAAACGCCGGACAAACCGTTAGTTTTGCTGCTGCTTAATGATGGGCCAGGCTTTTTTCATGTAGTAGAACATGGACCAGATCGTCAGAATCGCTGCGATATAGATCAGCCCGGTGCCGATAGGCGCGAACGGGATGGAATGCCATTCCTGATAAAACAACAGGCATGGGATGGCCGTCATTTGCGCCGCCGTTTTAAATTTACCCAGCCAATGCACAGCAACACTGTCGCGTGCACCGATGGTGGCCATCCATTCACGCAGTGCAGAAATGGTAATTTCACGCCCGATAATGATAAGTGCAATAAAGGAATCCAGCCTGCTCAGATCAAGCAGGATCAGCAGCGCCGCACAGACCATCAGCTTGTCAGCTACCGGATCCAGAAAAGCGCCAAATGAGGATGTTTGATTCCAGCGTCGCGCCAGCCAGCCATCGAACCAGTCGGTCAGCGCCGCAAAAATAAAGGCCAGCGCACCAATGGTGTCACGCAATTGAACATCAATCCAGTTCAGTGGCAAATAATAAAGCGCGATGACCAGCGGAATCATGGCAATCCGCATCCAGGTCAGGATAATAGGTATGTTCAATGGCATAGGGCTTTAATACACAAAATACGGACGGGGCATTAGATGTAATCCTACCACTAACGTAATGATTCATAGATGCGTTCTGCGAGTTCCCTGGAAATACCTTCAACCGAACGCAAATCATCAATGCTGGCGGCAGCCACACCGGAAAAACCGCCAAAACGCGCCAGCAGTTTCTGCCGGCGCTTGGCGCCTACGCCTTCGATTTCTTCCAGCCGCGACACATTCCTGGCTTTGGCACGACGGGCGCGCATGCCGGTAATGGCAAACCGGTGGGCTTCATCGCGCACCTGTGCCACCAGCATCAATGCAGCCGAACCCAGACCCAGTGCCACCGGTTCCCGTTCGTCTGTAAACACCAGGGTTTCCAGCCCTACCCTGCGCCCTTCTCCTTTAGCCACGCCAACAATCACACGAGTATCCAGGCCGAATTCCACAAACACCTGGCGGGCAATTTCCACCTGCCCTTTACCCCCGTCAATCAACACGACTTCCGGTAGCGGCGCCTCGCCATCGGCCACCTTGGAAAAGCGGCGCACCAGCACCTGGCGCATGGCCGCATAATCGTCGCCTTCGGTAATGCCGGCAATGTTATAACGACGATACAGCGAGGGCTGCATATCGTGATGGTTGTATACCACACAGGATGCCTGGGTCGCTTCGCCGGCGGTGTGACTGATATCGAAACACTCAATACGCAAGCCATCGAGCGATTCATCATCGGTGTCCAGTTGCAGCAATTCGGCCAGCGCACGCGTGCGTGCCGCGCGCGAAGCCGATTCTGACAGGGTGCGCGCGAGGGAAAACTCGGCATTGCGCAAGGCCTGATCCAGCCAGGTTTTGCGTACACCCTGCGGGCGCGTCTGCAGGCGGGTCTTGATGCGGGACGGTTGCTGTTCGTTCAGCAGGGCCAGCAAATTTTCATCCACCAGCGCTTCGGAACAGACCAGCACCGGCGGCAAGGGGTTTTCCAGATAATGCTGCGCAATGAAGGCCGTCATCACGTCGGCGCGACTTTCACCATCGGCCTGCGTTGGAAAAAACGAGCGATCACCAAGATGCCGGCCTCCGCGCACCATGGCCAGATTGACACAGGCCTTGTCGGCCGCCTGGGCCACGGCAATGATATCGACATCGGTCTTGTCCACCTCTTCCATCGATTGCTGATGCAAGACGGTTGCCAGCGCATGCATCTGGTCGCGCAGCGCGGCGGCCTGCTCGAAACGCAATTGGTCTGAGGCCTGCTGCATGCGTGCCTGCAGGTCTTCAACCACGTCGTCGGCCTCTCCATCCAGAAAGCGCACGGCCTGTTGCACATCGCGCCGATAGTCTTCGTCACTGATGAAATTGACGCAAGGCGCCGTACAGCGCCCGATCTGATATTGCAGACAGGGGCGGGAACGATTGGCAAAGACCGTGTCTTCACAGGTGCGAAGGCGAAACACCTTTTGCAGAATCTGTATTGTTTCGCGCACGGCCCAGGAATTCGGGTACGGCCCGAAAAAACGCCCCTTGCGGCTGGTAATGCCGCGATAGTAGGCGATCCGCGGATAGTCGTGCGCGCTGATCATCAGATACGGATACGACTTGTCATCGCGAAACAGAATGTTGTAACGCGGTCGCAGGCTTTTGATGAGGTTGTTTTCCAGGATCAGCGCTTCGGCCTCGGAACGCGTTACCGTCACTTCCACTTTCCAGACCCGCGCCACCATGAGTGCAATGCGCGGACTGTCCGGGGTTTTCTGGAAATAGGAAGAAACGCGTTTCTTCAGATCCCTGGCCTTGCCTACATACAATACTGTGCCTTCCGCATCCAGATGCCGGTAAACACCAGGCAAATGCGGCAGGTCACTCAGAAAGGATTTGAGATCGAAAGTCTCTGGCATACTGATATCGTGAGTCTGATTGCAGGGCATTCCAGTCCATGAACGGTTCAACCGGCTTCAGGGCGCGGATTCGGGCAACCGATGCAGGCGAAGCGGCGACGTTCAGGGACGCCAGCAGGGTATCGGCCAGATCGGGACGGTTGCATACCAATACCATATCACATCCGGCAGACAAGGCCGCAGTCGCGCGTGCGGTAATGTCACCCGCCACCGATGCGCCTTCCATGGTCAGGTCATCCGAAAAAACGACGCCATCGTACTTCAGGCGCTGGCGCAAAATCTGCTGCACCCATATTTTGGAAAAGCCGGCCGGTGAGGCATCGACCCTGGGATAGATGACATGCGCCGGCATTACGGCCGAGAGCACCGGTGCGCCCAGCCAGCCATAAGGCATGGCATCATCCGCCATAATCTGTTCAAGCTCGCGCTCATCGACCGGAATGGCCACATGCGAATCGGCATCGACAAACCCGTGGCCGGGAAAATGCTTGCCGCAGGAGCGCATGCCAGCCAGACTCAGCCCCTGGATCAGGGCACGCGCCAGCATGGCCACCACCCGTGGGTCCCGATGAAAGGCACGCGTGCCCACCACCTTGCTGACGCCATAGTCCAGATCCAGCACGGGCGTAAAGCTGAAGTCGACGCCGCAGGCACGCAATTCGGCGGCCAGGACATAACCCATTTCGGTGGCAGCACGCATGGCCTGCAGCGGATCACGTTCCCAATAACGGCCCAGATCCTGCATTGACGGCAAATGCGTAAACCCCTTGTCGCGAAAGCGCTGAACCCGTCCACCTTCATGGTCCACAGCGATCAGCAACGGCTCGTCCCGGGCTTCATGAATGTGTGCGGTCAGCTCGGCCAGTTGCTCGGGACTATCGTAATTGCGCGCAAACAGGATCACGGCGCCGGTCAGCGGATGGGCCAGGCGATCCCGCTCCTGGCTGGTCAGGCGATGGCCGACAACATCAAGCATGACCGGGCCGGGCATTTGCCTGGCGGCAGCAGCGGTGGCGGGCGATTTGGCTGATTTGGCTGAGCGGCGAACAGAACGAGAGGGGGAAGCAGACACCAGGACTCCTTTGGGGGGTTGGGCAACCGGACGGTTAGACCGGTTTACGTTCCACCATGGCAAAGGCCATGGCCAGATCGGATTCATCAGTAATGGAAATATGGGCCGGTCCGAAACGGGACTCGTACCAGTCTTTCAGCGGCGAAGCCAGCACGACCAGGGGCTGGCCGCTGGGTGCATTGAGCGTTTGCATGCGTGACCACGCCATGGGCGAACGCATACCCAGTCCAATCGCCTTGGAGAAAGCCTCTTTGGCGGCAAAGCGGGTCGCCAGAAAACGCAGCCCCCGCTCGGGGTCGCGCGCCTGCCGGCGCAGGAACTTCTCGCGCTCCTGCGGGCCCAGAATCCGGGCGACGAAACGCTCGCCGAAGCGTTCGTACGCCTGGCGGATGCGATGAATGTGGATCAGGTCGGTACCGATACCGGCAATCGCTGCCGGCAGTGTGACTTCGTTAGCCATGGGCATTTCACCGTGAAGTGCTAAAGCTTGATAAAATGTTCCCGGTAGTACCTGAGCTCGTCAATGGATTCGTAAATGTCGGCCAGTGCCTCGTGCCGGCTCTTTTTGTCGAATCCCTTGTAAACCTCGGGCTTCCAGCGACGGGACAGTTCCTTGAGCGTGCTTACATCCAGATTGCGGTAATGGAAGTAGCTTTCAAAGCGTGGCATGTATTTGTACATGAAACGCCGGTCCTGGCTAATCGTATTGCCGCAAAGCGGTGATGCGCCTTTGGGTACCAGCGGCGCAAGGAAGTCGAGCAGGATGTCTTCAGCCTGTTCTTCGGTAAGTACGGAAGTGCGTACCTTTTCGGTCAGGCCACTGCGGCCGTGGGTAGATGTATTCCATTTATCCATGCCCGCCAGAACCTCATCGGACTGATGTATAACCAGAACCGGCCCTTCCGCTACCAGCGTGAGATCCGGTTCGGTGACAACAACCGCCACTTCCAGAATACGTTCTTTTTCGGGATCCAGGCCGCTCATTTCCATGTCCAGCCATACCAGTCGCAGATCATTTACCGCCATTTTCGATCCTTATTGTTCAGAAACATTATTTTCGCACAGAGCACACAACAGAAATGTCCCCAACCCCGTTTACACTTTTATTTGTCCTTTTCCTTCTGCTTGAGACGATCACTCATCTGTGGCTGGCAAGTCGTCAGGCGCGCCATGTGACAAAGCATCGCGCCAGGGTGCCGGACGAATTCGCTGAAAAAATCGGGTTGCAGAGCCATCAGCGCGCTGCCGATTATACGGTGGAGCGTATGAAGCTGTCTGTCACCCGCCGGGTGTTTGACGCCATGGTGCTTATTGCCTTTACGCTACTGGGTGGCCTGGAGGCGATCAATGCATTTCTGATCAGTGTGATTCCCAATGATTTCTGGCGTCAGTTGCTGCTGCTGGGTTCGGTCCTGCTGATTTCCGGTGCGCTGCAACTGCCCTTCAGCTTGTGGAAGCAATTCAAACTGGAACAGAAATTCGGCTTCAATCGCATGACACTGGGCCTGTTTATAAGCGACACGCTCAAGGGCTTGCTGGTGAGCGTTGTGCTGGGCCTGCCGCTGGCCGCGGTTACGCTGTGGCTGATGGCTGCCTCCGGTCCGCTGTGGTGGCTGTGGGCATGGATGGTCTGGGTTGTTTTCAACGCCTTCATTCTGTTTGTCTTTCCAACCTGGATTGCGCCGCTATTCAATAAATTTACGCCGCTGGATAATCCCGAACTGGCCGATCGCATCAACAGCCTGGCGCAACGCTGCCACTTTGCCCTTCAGGGCCTGTTCGTCATGGACGGTTCCAAGCGCTCGGCCCACGGCAATGCCTATTTCACCGGATTCGGCAAATCACGCCGGATCGTTTTTTTCGACACCCTGCTGGGCAAACTGAATCCCGAAGAGATAGAAGCCGTCCTGGCCCATGAACTGGGGCATTTCAGCCATAAGCATGTGCAAAAACGCATGATTTTCAGCTTCCTGCTGGCACTGGTCTTTTTTGCCGTATTGGGTTTCCTGAAAAACCAGATCTGGTTCTATCAGGGACTGGGCGTTGCTCCTGTCATCAATGGCTCGAATGACGCCATGGCGCTGCTGCTGTTCTTTATGGCCATGCCCGTTTTCACCTTCTTCTTCGCCCCCATATTCAGCTTCTTTTCCCGTAAGGACGAGTTCCAGGCGGACCACTACGCACACACTCAGGCCAGTTCCGAGGCACTGATTTCTGCGCTGGTCAAACTTTACAATGATAATGCCTCTACCCTCACGCCTGATCCTGTGCATTCGGCGTTTTACGACAGTCACCCCCCGGCCTCCCTGCGGATCCGCCGCCTTCAAGAGTTGCAGGCACATAACGGATGAAGGCCGGGCGCGTCATTGCTGCTCATGGCCGGCACTATCAGGTGGAGCTGGACGACGGGCAGCTGCGTCAATGCTATACGCGTGGCAAAAAAGCCGGTATTTGCGTTGGTGATTACGTCGACGTTGAACTGCAGGGGCAGGACGAAGGCCGCATCGAACGGGTGCACGAACGGCGCAATTTGCTATACCGCTCCGATGAAATGCGCTCCAAGCAATTTGCCGCGAATGTGGATCAATTGCTGATTGTGGTCGCGGTGGAACCGGTGTTTTCCGAAGACCTGACCGGACGTGCACTGGCTGGTGCGTTCAGTGCCGATATCACACCCGTCATCGTTCTGAACAAATGCGATCTCACGGAAAGCCTGCCGCGGGCACGTGCCCTGCTCTCGGACATGAATGCGCTGGGCGTGCGTATTATTGAAACCAGCACCCTGCAGCCGCAGGCGCTGCGTGACAGCCTTTTGCCGCTGTTGGCGGACAAGACCAGCCTGCTGCTTGGCCAGAGCGGTATGGGTAAATCCAGTATTCTGAATATTCTGGTGCCCGACGCTCGCGCCGACACTCAGGCGCATTCCATTGCGCTGGGCACCGGTAAACACACCACTACCTCTTCGCGCCTGTACCATCTGCCCGACATGGGCGGGGACCTGATCGACTCCCCCGGTTTTCAGGCATTTGGCCTGAAGCACCTTGGCCAGACGGAAGTTGAACAAGGATTCCCGGAGTTTGCTCCGTACAGCCAGAATTGTCGCTTCTACAATTGCACGCATCGGCACGAGCCCGGTTGCGGTGTACTTGCTGCCCAGGAACAGGGCCTGATCAGTGCCAGGCGACACGAGCTTTACTTGCGTATATTGGCAGAGTCGACTGCGCCGCAGAAGTATTAAGGGTCATAGATAAGCAGCAGAGGTTCTGGCCTATCGGCCACGCTTTAATCAGGAAATTGGCTGTTCATGCGCCCGCCAATGCCCTGTTTTCAGACACATGCGGCTGATCAGACCTTAAGCCACAGCCAGCAAGCGGTGATAAAAATTTCTGATCACGTTGGCGGTTGCACCCCATATGAAATATCCGTTCCACGGCATGGAGTAATAGTATCGTTCATTCCCATCCGGGGTAATGGCATGATGCAGGCGATGATTCGCCGGGTCCATCAGAAACGCCAGTGGCACCTGAAACACCTCGGCCACTTCTACCTGGTCAGATTTTATTTCAACTGTATTGGCAAGCCAGCCAACGTAGGGACGCAGCAGAAAGCCCGTGCCGGTGTAAAACTCAGGCAATTGTCCCAGCACCGTGACGGCCTGCGTTGGCACACCGATTTCTTCAAAGGTTTCCCGCAATGCGGTGTGCTGAGGATTAATATCACCCTCTTCTACCCGCCCACCGGGAAAACTGATCTGTCCGGGATGGTGATACAGTTTTTCAGAGCGCTTGGTGAGCAGCACGAAAATCTCGCCATCGCGCCTGACCAGAGGCATCAGAACAGCAGAGTCTATATAGGATTCTGACTGGAATTGAACAATATTCGCTTCATTCCATTCGTGAACCAGCGCATCGGCAGACCAGACCAGGCCATGATCAAAGGCGCGTTCTATGAACGAGGTGGTGAGTACAGAAGGAGAAATAGCATGCAGGTTCTCATTGGCCACCGTCCATTTTTGTGCCTGTACGTCAAAACCGGGCGTCCTAGGCTTTCTTAGTGGTTCAGTCAAAGCTGTGTCCTGTGGAATCGTTTATTTTATCAATGTGGTCATTTTACGGCAGATAAGCGTCATTGCCGTGAATTCGGAACAAAATGAAACGGTAAGGCCGGTATAAACGGGCTATTACGTCTGGAGGGCGATTGAATAAATGAACTTTTCCATGCCAGTTCAAAATACCCATTGAAAAAAGCCGGCGATGCCGGCTTTTTTCTACCCATTTGGCCATCATAAGCAAGCTGATGGCAACCAGCGGGTATAACTGGAAAAGCAGTAACAGAAAACTGCTTATGCAGTAACCTGTTTGTCTGCCTTGCGTACCAATTTTTCTTTGATGCGCGCTGCTTTACCTGAACGGTTACGCAGATAGTACAGTTTCGCACGACGTACATCACCGCGACGTTTAACAACGATAGATGCAATTTGTGGAGAGTACAGCTGGAAAGTCCGTTCAACGGCTTCGCCAGAAGAAATTTTGCGAACGATGAAAGAAGAGTTCAGACCACGATTACGTTTGGCAATAACCACGCCTTCGTATGCCTGGGCACGTTTACGTGTGCCTTCAACTACGTTCACGCTAACCACAACGGTGTCGCCTGGTGCAAATTCAGTTACAGGATTACCGCCAGTCAGACGCTGGATTTCTTCCTGTTCGAGTTTTTCGATAAGATTCATAATAACTCCGGTTCATCATGAACGGCTGTTTAGAATAACGTCACATTATTTGTGATTGCACCGACCCATTCAGATGCATTTGCCGACAGAGGATAAATAGAACTCGTAAGTATAACGTATTTTTAGGCATGCCGACCAGTCGCCAGCTCAATTCTGCCTAAATAATAGTAGCTTAAGTTATTGAATTCAATAAAAAAGCAACAAAGCTACCGGAAACAACTGCTGCAAAACAGCGGCCGTACAACAACGACAGCAACACAATGACGGCACAACGACGACAACAAAACAACGGCAATACAACTATTTTAAGCCAGACCGGCAGCCGTCCCCAGAAGATTCATGACTGGAATTAACGCAAACCATGCGGCCACCATGCACACGTCGGCCAACAAATGGCTGCTGCGCTGTACTTTGCTGCTTTTTTTACGATAAAGTGTTGCGAAAGACTGGTCGAACTGACGGCAGGCTGATATAGTTGAAGCAGAAGGAGCACCAGCCTTGCGAATTTGATTTGTCATGATGAATTCTCCAAGAGTTAAGAGGTGCCTGCCCGGGCCGAATGACAATCTGAATGCTGGAAAACACCAGACTGGAACCACATTCAACGGCAGGCAGGCGATAACTAGGACCCTAATCTAGTTATATCGCGACTATGCATTGCGATAAGTAGTACTGTATATCCATACAGTACTTTTTGCAAGCATCATTTCAGATAATTTCGCCCTTTTTGTTGTAATCTGTCGTCGGCGCCCCTCATCAAAAAAAATTATTCTTTTAAATCAAATCACTACGAATTAACCGCGGCATAAATCGTGACATTACCAGCGCGATCTATCGTACTGTAGGTCTATACCGTCACCACTTGCTGCACACAGATATCTGTTGCGGCAAAGAAGAGTATTTGCATCCATACAGTATCTGCATTCCGAAAGTATTTCCATCCAAACACGACTTCTGTCGCACTGACCTCGGCCCGTTTCACAGCGCCTGCCGTAAAAGAATGCCCATCGGACCATACCCTTTTGCTATCCATAACAGTGCACTCCAGAGCGCAAAAAAGCCATGACGTTTGAACTGTCATGGCTTTTCATCCATCTCAAAGCGCTATTGCGCCGGACGTTCTGACGGTGACTGAGCACTGTCAGACGCTTCGCGCAGTGCAGGGCTGATTATTTATTTGGCTGAGGCGTTGTACGCAGGTAAGGACGTACTTCGGTAAAGCCTTTAGGGAATTTCTGTTTCAGCACTTCAGGATCTTTCAGTGAAGGAACAATGATCACGTCATCGCCGTCTTCCCAGTTCACTGGTGTGGCCACGCTATGGGAATCGGTCAGTTGCAGAGAATCGATAACGCGCAGGATTTCATTGAAATTGCGGCCGGTACTTGCAGGGTAAGTAATGGTCAGGCGAACTTTTTTGGCCGGATCGATAATGAACACGGAACGTACGGTAGCCGTTGCGCTGGCATTAGGGTGAATCATGTCGTAAAGCGTAGACACTTTGCGGTCATCATCAGCCAGAATCGGGAAATTCACCGTTGTATTCTGTGTATCGTTAATGTCTTCGATCCATTTGTTATGAGAATCGGCGTCATCTACTGACACAGCCAGTACTTTCACATTACGTTTTGCAAATTCGTCAGCCAGTTTGGCTGTGTAACCCAGCTCGGTAGTGCAGACTGGCGTGAAGTCGGCAGGGTGAGAAAACAGAACACCCCAGCTATTGCCCAGGAATTCGTGAAACTTGATAGGGCCGACAGACGAATTTTGTTCAAAATCGGGGGCGGTATCGCCCAAACGCAGTGTTGTGCTCATGGTATCTCCTTGGTAAGCGTGGGGAAGGTCCGATGCAACGCATCGGACTGTATACCGGGATTATGGCAAAAATTATTTATTCCCTAAAAGAATAAATAATAATGTTGATATACCCAATTTGCATATTAAAACAAAACCATGGCACTTGCGTGTATTAAGAAAATACCGCGGAAAATGCTTCCTGCACATTGTCGCCGGCTTTCACCGCAGCTGACAATGAGAGCGACCGTGGCAGGATATGCGCAGCATAAAATACGGCCGTGGCCAATTTTTGCCGATGCGTATCCGATTGCCGCTCACGGCATTTCAGGGCGGCGTTCGCCAGATGCCAGCCGGCATGTACATAACCAGCAAGCATAAGCAGCGGCACACTGCCGGCAAACGTACTGCGCAACTGCCCTTTCGCCGCAGAGGCCAGCGTCACATCCAATGCATTCTGATAGGCCTGAACCGCCACTTCCAGTTGCGTACCAATAAAGGCAAGCGCCGTATCCTCCTGGTGCTGATTGAGCGCATTGACGGTATCGCACATGGCCGCGATAAAGCCACGACTGACTGCGCCGCCATCACGCAGGATTTTACGACCAATGAAATCGTTAGCCTGAATGGCCGTCGTCCCTTCATAAATGGGCAGGATTCGGGCATCGCGATAATACTGAGCGGCGCCGGTCTCTTCAATAAAGCCCATGCCGCCATGCACCTGCATGCCCAGAGAAGCCACTTCAACCGAGTTCTCGGTGCTGAAGGCTTTGACGATAGGCACCAGATATTCATATTGGGCGCGATGCAAGTCGGCCGTCGCTTTATCTGCATGCTGATGCGCGATATCGTTGCACATAGCAGCATACAGCGCCACGGCACGACCGCCTTCGGTCAATCCGCGCATGGTCATGAGCAGGCGCTGCACGTCCGGGTGATGATCAATCGTCACCGGCCCTGCCGAGCCTTCCAGCGCATTACCCTGCACCCTGTCGGCCGCATAGGCGCGCGCCTGCTGCAGCGCACGTTCGGACACCGAGATGCCCTGGATACCCACGTTGTATCGGGCCGCGTTCATCATAATGAACATATATTGCAGGCCGTAGTTTTCCTGGCCGACCAGATAGCCGACAGCCCCCTCGCCCACTTCACCTTTGCCGGCACCGTATAAAAGTACGGCAGTGGGACTGCCATGAATACCGAGTTTTTCTTCGATTGAGGCACACCAGACATCATTACGCTTGCCCAGCGAGCCGTCCTCGTTAACCAGGAATTTGGGCACCACAAACAGTGAAATACCTTTGACGCCCTTGGGAGCGTCGGGCGTACGGGCCAGCACCAGATGAACAATATTTTCTGCCAGATCGTGGTCACCATAAGTAATGAAAATTTTCTGACCACTGATGCGATAAGTACCATCGCCCTGGGCAACCGCCTTGGTGGTGAGCAAAGCCAGATCGGAGCCCGCCTGGGGTTCAGTCAGATTCATGGTGCCCGTCCAGCGCCCTTCGAGCATGGGTGGAATGAACGTCTGCTGAAGCTGCTCGCTACCCGCCTGTGTGATGGCCTCGACGCAGCCATCGGTGAGCAAGGGACACAAGGCGAAAGCCAGATTGGCGGCATTCAGGTTTTCGGAAATAACAGCCGAGATCAGTTTTGGAAAGCCCTGCCCCCCCAGATCCGGTGAATGCTGCAGGCCCTGCCAGCCACCTTCGGCAAAGGCTTTGAATGCCTGGGCAAAAGAGGCTGGCGTCGTTACCTTGCCGTTGTCCCATTTGGCACCCTGCTGGTCGCCGTCCCTGTTGGTTGGCGCCACCACCTCCTGAACGAATTTTGCGTTTTCATGCAAGACCGCATCGACAATATCGTCGCTGATTTCCTCGTACCCCGGCAGGCTCAGTACCTGTTCCAGCAGGCCCATATCCTTAAGGTTGAAGAAAACATCGTCAAGAGGAGTTTTGTATGTCATGGCTGTCTCGTTTAGTCGTATTGAATTGAATAATAGCGAATGCTAATGGCGGCCCTGCCATGGCGCGCATCTGATTGGCACCACAGCAAAGCCTGTCAAATCAATATTACACTATCCGCAAAACCGGAACCAGACGGTTCGATTTAAACCACGTTTGAACAAATCAATTGATGCCGTATTCCTGATTGTGCTCACCAAAGCCCGGCGGGGGCGAACGAAACTGTGCGGGTGTGCGCGAGAGCTTGATTGGCGTGTTAATGGCCCGATAGCTGCCCTGCTCAACCACCATGTTTCTGTGGCTGGTATGTGGATGCGCCAGCAGTTGCGCCACGTTATTGACCGGCGACGCAGGGACGCCTGCCTTCATCAGCACATCGGCCAGCTCGGCAGCCTGGTGCGCGGCCAGTGCATCACACAGGGTCTCATGAAGAAGCTGTCGATGGCCAAGTCGTTGCGCATTATCGATAAAGCGCGGGTCCTGGGCGAT
This sequence comes from Advenella mimigardefordensis DPN7, assembly GCF_000521505.1. Taxonomy (GTDB): domain Bacteria; phylum Pseudomonadota; class Gammaproteobacteria; order Burkholderiales; family Burkholderiaceae_B; genus Advenella; species Advenella mimigardefordensis. The sequence continues at coordinate 1,870,029 of NZ_CP003915.1, read as the reverse complement.
ATCAGGACGTTTGAGCACCGAGCATAGCGTTGCAAACTGCCGATTATTGCCAACAGCCAGGAACAGCTCACCACTGGCTGTCGGAAAACTTTCATAGGGTGCGATGTTGGGATGTGCATTACCGGTAAGGCCAGGCACCTTGCCATTGGCGAAATAATTCGGCGCATGCGGGTGCAACAGTGAAACCGCACAATCGAAAAGTGAAATATCCAGATATTGCCCCAGGCCACTGGAGCGGCGCTCGTTCAAGGCAAGCAGCACGGCGATGGCCGCGTTCAGGCCGGTGACCATATCCACCACCGGCAGGCCCACGCGGGTCGGTTCGCCGCTCTTTTCTCCGTTCACGCTCATCAGCCCGCACAACGCCTGGGCACAGGCATCGTAGCCCGGCAAGCCCCCTAGCGGGCCATCTGCTCCAAAGCCGCTGATGCAGCAATGAATGAGATGAGGAAACGCTTCTTGTAGCGCGTCCTTGCCCAGGCCCCATTTTTCCAGTGTCCCCGGCTTGAAGTTTTCAATCAGGACATCTGCCTGCGACAAAAGCTCGCGCAAAAACAGCTGCCCGCTCTGGGTGGATAAATCGGCGACCAAACCCTTTTTATTGCGGTTCACACCCATGAAATAGGCCGCGGTATCGCCAATGAACGGCGGCCCCCAGCCACGCGTTTCGTCGCCTGCAGGCGGCTCGATCTTAAGCACCTCTGCGCCATGATCGGCCAGGATCTGCGTGCAATATGGGCCACCCAGCACCCGGGTCAGATCAACAACGCGAATGCCTGTAAGCGAGGCCGGTGTGGTAGGAGTCTGTGTGTCAGTCATAATTAATCGAGCGTGATGGATGCATTGGTGATGACCTCGTGCCACTTTTTCACTTCGCTGTGAATAAACCGGGCCAGTTCTTCAGGTGTTTTTTTGTCCGCTTCTACAATACCCTGGCTGGCCAGCGTGGCCTGCATATCAGGTTCTGCCATAGCGGTCTTGAAGGCATCGTTTAATGACGACACGACCTGTTCAGGCATGCCTGCCGGCCCGACAATACCGAAAAAGACGCTCACGTCATATCCGTCCAGCCCCTGCTCCGCAATGGTGGGCAAGTCGGGCAAGGCTTTGGAGCGCTGACCGGCAGCCAGCCCCAGCGCGTTCAGTTTGTGATCGCGAATATGCGGCAAGGCAGTGAGCACATCGGTAAAGGCCATGGACACCTGCCCACCCAGCAAATCGTTGAGCGCCGGTCCGGTTCCTTTATATGGCACATGCAATATGTGCGTACCGGCCATACTGTTGAACAATACGCCGGCCAGATGAGATGACGCACCGGTGCCCGAGGAGGCATAGGTCACCTTCTCGGGATTGGCTTTGGCGTAACTAATCAACTCCTGTACATTTTTGACCGGAAGCCTGGGATTGACTACGAGAATGTTGGGCAAGTGGCCAAGTTTCATGATGGGTGTGAAACTTGTTTCCGGCTGATAGCCGAGTTTTTTGTACATGCTGGCATTGATGGCCAGCGGCCCGGAAGTGCCAAACATGATGGTGTAGCCGTCCGGCTTGGCGCGCGCCACATACTCGGCGCCAATATTGCCATTAGCCCCGGCCTTGTTTTCAACCACAATCGTGGTACCCAGCTTCTTGCCGGCCCCCTGGGCCAGCCTGCGCGCCAGCGCATCGGTAGGGCCGCCAGGCGGATAAGGCACCACCAGCTTGACTATTTCTGATGGAAAGGGATCAGCGGCAACGGCAGCGCCTGGCAACACCAGACAAGCCAGCAAGCCCGCCAGGGCATAGATTCTTGAAGTACTCATGGGTCTCCTCTGCCCGCGAGCCGTGCTACATAGCCGGTCGCGGATATTGTAAAAATTGGATAGGAATGCAGATTACAGCGCGTAAGCCAGCAGGGCCTGCATCTCGCCCTCGTATTTCGTCTGTGATAATGGATCACGCGGCGCCAGACGATGAATCAATATCTGATCGGCCAGTATCGCCCGCGTTTCCAGTCCGGCATGAGCGGCTTCCCAGCGCATGCTGGCAAGCGCAGCCACGTGATACAGCGCCGATCCAACCTGACGCGCCATAACGGCGTCTTCGGTATCGGCCACGCTGCGTGCCAGCGCAAATGTTTTGTTGATGCAATCGGCCTGCAGCTCGACCAGAGACGCGTCGCATGGCAGGCCGTTTTCCAGCAGCGTCTGCACATAGGTCTGCAGCGCGCTCAGGCCGTTACTCTTGCGGATCGCTCGCAGTACATCGAGCGCCACGATATTACTGGTGCCTTCCCAGATGGAGCCCAGGTGCGCATCGCGCATCAGGCGTGGCTCGGTCCACTCTTCAATGTAGCCGCAGCCACCACGTACTTCCATGGCATCACCAGTTACCACGCGGGCGTCACGGCAGGCACGGAACTTGATCAATGGTGTAAGAATCCGCAGCAAATCCTTTGCGAACGCATCGCCGCCATCCGCCTTTTCCAGCGCTCTTGCGGTCTGGAACATGACCGACCGAGCCTGCTCGGCCCGCGTCATCATCTTGACCAGTTGTCGTTGCATTAAAGGCATCTCAATCAGGCGCTTACCAAATGCTTTTCTCTGACTGCTGAAATAGATTGCTTCGCTGACCGCACGACGCATCAGGCCGGCAGCACGCATTCCGTTGGACAGTCTGGAGTTGTTGATCATGTCAGCCATCTGCTGAAACCCTTTGCCCCTTGTACCTACCAGCCACGCAAAAGCGCCTTCCAGGCGGATTTCACCACTGGCCATGGAACGGGTGCCCAGTTTGTCTTTCAGCCGTAGAATTCGATACTGATTGAGCGTGCCGTCAGCGCAGGTTCTGGGCAATAGAAACAGCGACACCCCCTTGAGCCCCTCCGCTTCTTCGCTGCGTGCCAGCACCATGGCAAAGCCCGCGTCCGGGTTCGAACAAAACCACTTGTCGCCCGTCAGCCGCCAATGTCCATCATCGTGCGGTGTGGCAACCACCTGCGTCGCGCTGACATCGGATCCGGCAGCCTGTTCGGTCATGAACATGGCACCCTGTTGCAGATCGGCAAAATCGGGGGCCGTCACCTGCGGCAAGACCTGTTCAACCAGAGCCGGATCGCCGAATTTTTTGAGTGTGCGTGCCAGCGAATCGGTCATACTCACCGGGCAGCACAAGCCGAATTCGGCCTGCACAAACAAATGCGACAAGGCATACTTGGCCGCGGGTGGAAACGGCTGATCCCAGCCCAATACCCCGGGGCGATGCGACATGGCGGCCAGGCCAAGCGTTTCATAAGCCATTTTTTCCAGTTCAACGTAAGCCGGATGTTTGCTAATAACGCAGGCGTCCTGCCCCTGGCGATCACGCACTGACAGCACGGGCGGATTTTTATCGGCCGTATCGGCCAGCTCATCCAGGCGTGAACCGACAGCGGCACCCAGCTCATTGAACACCGGCAGCAGGTGTGCATATAACGCTGCGGGAAGATAGGTTTTCAATAAGGCGCCGGAATAAGGGTCCTGCGTAAAGAAATTGCTGCCCCGGCTGTCGGGAATATTATTTGTCTCCATGCTCTGGCCTTTTGAATTTGGGTAATAGGCACAGCGTAATAAATTCGATATATATATGGAAATACTATTTTTATCTTCAACTATACATATAATATATAGATATGGATCTGGACCTGCGTACCCTTCGCTATTTTGTCGCCGTTGCCGAAACCCTCAATTTCAGCAAGGCTGCGGCACGCCTGAACATTTCACAGCCACCGTTGAGTCTGGCTATCCGGCAGCTTGAGGAAAAAATGGGCGCACAACTATTTGAACGCAACAGCCGACATGTCAGCTTAACGCCTGCCGGCGCCGTGCTCTACAAGGAAGCGCTGTTCCTGCTCAGCCATGCCAGCTCACTCAAAAACCGCCTTCAACACACGACCGAGAGCGGACGCCTGCGTATCGGCTTTGTGGGCTCCATGGTGTATCGCGGCCTGCCGACACTGCTGCAACTGCTGGCCCCCGAGGGTGGGCAGATCAATATTGAACTGGCCGAATCCAATTCGGGTGATATTGTCGATAAAGTGGCCATGGGCCATGTTGACGTGGGATTCATTCATAGCAACAAGTTACCGGCCGACCTGCACGACAAGGAGATTGTTTCCGAACCATTCCTGTTATGCGTGCACAAGGACAATCCGGTACTGCAGAATCGGTCCCATGCCCTTGCCGACTTCAGTACGCAGCGATTCATCTTTTTTTCCCGTCATGTATCTCCGGTTTATTATGAAATCCTCTTGTCGATGTGCATCAGTTCCGGTTTTTTTCCCAGGGCAGTCGACGAAACGCGCCACTGGCTGAGTATTCTGAGCATGGTTTCCCGGAACATGGGGGTATCACTGGTCCCGGCCTGTATGCAACACTGCGGCCTGCCTGATCTGCGGTTTCTGGAATTCGAGCACACCCAGCGCTCTATTACGTCTGTAATATGGTCCGGCAAAAAGCAGGATCCGATCGTCAGCCGGGCTATTGAGATCATACTGGGATTCTATAAAGCCACATAATGGTTTGCGGCGGGTCGCTGGTTTTTCCTGAAAGGTTGGACTATGGCTGTGGCTGCGGTTCATGAAACGACGGGGGTTTTGGCTACGGTCGCAGACTAGCGGACTGTGTCGGATCGAGCTTTTTTAAACACCATTTTCGGGAAAGAGTGAGGCCACCAGCGCCTGCGCTTGCCTACCAGACGTAATCGATCCTGCGCGTAGCTCAAGTACAGAACAGGCCCGCCAATGCCAGGCGACACGCGCAGGCGCAAGATGATTAATGACCCGCAATAGACGCATTTGTCTGTCCAGAAAAATAACCGTAAGCGGAAATGCCATGCCGAAGGTGTGGATGCTATTGCACGGCACAAAGTGGCATACCCGCAACGGATCAATCGTTTTCCTTCCCATTAATCCTATCAGCCGCGGGAAAAACCGGTCAACTGTGATTAAGGTGTATGCGGACGGGGTGAATGATGAAGTATCTGCTGATGCGACGGTGTTTGCTGATGCTACGGTGTTTGCTGATGCTACGGTGTTTGCTGATGCTACGGTGTTTGCTGATGCTACGGTGTTTGCTGAAGCGAAATCGTTTGTTGGTGCGAAAGCGTTTGTTGATGTGACGGTATTTGCTGATACGAATCCTTCAGGAGATGCAGGCTTGTTTGAAAATGCAGCGATGTTTGTCAGAGACATGGTATTGACCAGACGAAAAAGTATATGAGAACGATAAATGCGTTTACACACCCGATTGCAGGATTTTCATCACAATGGGAAACGCCAGAACAATAAAGGTGCAGGGAAAAATACAGAAAATTAATGGCAACAGCATTTTTACCGGCGCTTCCAGAGCCAGTTTCTCAGCTCGATGAAAACGCTCCTGCCTGCGCTGATCCGACTGCGAACGTAATAACGGGCCCAGCGACATGCCCATGCTTTCGGCCTGTGCAATGGCTGCAACCCACAAGGACACTTCCGCAGTACCGGTGCGCACGGCCATTGCTCTGAGCGCTTCGATGCGCGGCCTGCCGGTGCGAATTTCACTCAGGCAGTAATTGAGTTCATCGCGCAAAATACCTGGTGCGCACAGGCTTGCCGTGTGATGCAGAGCGCCCTGCAGGTTCTGGCCGGCCTCTACGCACAGGGTGGTCATATCAAGCAGCAACGGCAACTCGCGCAGAATGCGTTGCCTGCGCCTGAGACCACGTTCCCGCAGCCACAACAGCGGCAGCAGCGACCCTGCCAGCGCAATGACACATGCAATAGAGAGCACGGCCAGAGGGCGCGCATTCAGTTGCGGCATTTGTATAAAAACGGCACCTGCAAAAACGCAGCAGGCGCACAGACACTGGATGCCGGCGATGTGATCAATTTGTGCTATCCGCTCCAGCCCGGCGGCGCGCAGCAATGACAGTAAGCGCGCCCGATATCGCCACGAAAAAAACGGAATAACGGCGAGCCCCAACACGTGAATCCACGGCCATAGTAGAACAAAGACTCTTTTCTCCTGATATGCCTGTGGCACAACAACCTTGTTGCCTGCCGGTGACAACAACAGGTACAGGCCAAGGCAAATAGAAAGACCTGTGAAAATGCTACTGATCCAGAATGCCATTTCCTGTGCCTATTTAAATATCGATATTCACAATTTTGAGAATCAGCCAAATACCCAGCGCTTCCAGCATAAAGATGATGACCAGTACTGTCCAGCCTGCCGGATGGAACCACAGCGGCGACATGGCTGCGGGATCCAGCATATTGAGCACAACCATCAATAACAATGGCAATCCCGCCATGACCCACGCCTGCATTTTCCCTTGTGAAGTCAACGCCCGAATTCGTCCCTGTATTTGCTGGCGAGCCTGCAGTGTTTGGGCGATCCGTTCGAGTGCTTCGGCAAGATTCCCGCCGCTTTGATTCGCGATTTTCAGTGCTGAAACCAGCAAGCCGGTGGACTCTGAAGGCATGCGGGCAAACAGATCATCCAGGCTTTGCTCGAAAGAGACACCCAAGCGCTGCTGTCGCTGTACCAGTCCGAATTCCTGTGAGAGCGGCGCAGCTGCCTGCATCGTTATTTGTCCGATTGCCGCCTGCACACCAGCCCCGGCCCGCAAGGCACCGGCAAGTGCCAGCAGCATGGCAGGCAATTGTCCATCAAACTGTGCAAGACGTCGCCTGCGCATGCGGGCGACCAGCCAGTTCGGTGCCACAAAGACGAGCAAACCGAGTACGACACCCAACCACCACAAGCTACTTAACACCCAGGTAATGACGGCCAGCAAAAGTGACAGCACAACATTGCCCGACCATAGCGCCGACGGATCGATAAACAGAAAAAAATCCTGCAACTTGCGGGTGGTATCGGTCTTGACTCGCTCTTCCCAGTTTTTAAACATGCGGCCGAGTGTTTGCTGCAGCAATACAAAGACAACTGCAATAAATATCGCGGTAAACAGCAGTGCAATCCAGATCATAGTGGACACTCCTGCAATGACATTTGTGATTCTAACGGTTGATTGTCCTGAGACACGAGCGCACCGGCGCCGCTACCAGCGGGCGTATACTGGCTGAACATTTCCATATTGATCGGCACGCCCTGTTCACGCAAGACATCAAAACAGTCAGGCGCAATGCCCAATCCCATAAAGGCGCCGACTCCCTTGCGATCAAAGCGAAAGATTTCCTGTGACTTGATCACACCGCTTTCCAGGCCGCAAATTTCCGTGATCGACGTGATCAGCCGTCTGCCGCAGGAAAGCCGACTTTGCTGCACAATAAAATGGATGCTGCCGGCAATATGTTCCCTTACTGCAGCCAAAGGCAGATCCATACCGGCCATCAGGATCATGGTTTCCAGGCGCGCCAGCGCATCCCGTGGCGTATTGGCATGCAAGGTGGTTAGCGAGCCTTCGTGGCCGGTATTCATCGCCCCTAGCATATCAAATGCTTCCGCGCCCCTGCACTCTCCCACCACAATTCTGTCCGGGCGCATACGCAGGGCGTTTCGGACCAGGTCGCGGATTTGCACCTGGCCTTTGCCTTCAAGATTGGCCGGACGCGCTTCAAGCGCGACCAGGTGCACGTGATTCAGGCGTAACTCTGCTGCATCCTCAATGGTGATAATTCGCTCGTGCTCAGGTATGCAATTGGACAGCACATTAAGCAAGGTGGTTTTGCCGGAACCGGTGCCACCCGAGACAATGAGATTCTTGCGATGCTGCACGCAGAGCGTGAGAAATTGCTGCATGGCGGCGTCCAGCGAGCCCAGCCGCAGCAGATCGTTCATCCCGGGCCGAAAATCCGGGAATTTGCGAATGGTCAGGCTGGCGCCGCGCAAGGCAACAGGCGGGATAATCGCATTCACGCGAGAGCCGTCCTTCAGACGCGCATCGACCATGGGCGAGCTTTCGTCGATGCGTCGCCCCAGAGGCGTTACAATGCGCTCGATCACACCAAGCACCGATTTTTCACTGCTGAATCGGCCGTCATAGCGCATCAGTCGTCCGGCCTTTTCGATGAACAACTCATCGTAGCGGTTCACCATGATTTCGGTAATGGTCGGGTCTGCCAATAAGGGTTCCAGCGGCCCGAGTCCGATCGCTTCATCCAGTACGCATTGCTTCAGGCGTTCACGGTCCACATCTGCCGGCAGGGCCAGATTTTCGGCGAGGATACGGTCAAGCATCACGGCCGCCTCCAGTCGCAACGCCGAGTCTGTCATCTGCGAGACATCTTTACGCCGCAAGTCAAGCGCCTGCAACAGGCTGGCATGCAACTGCAATTGCCAGCGCTGATCGCGCATAGCGTAGTTGTGATCAGTTGCTTGCTGAGTGCCAGATTTCGCGCCCGATTCGGTGCCAGACTCCGCGCCCGGTTGCTGCCGGGCAATTGATGCCGACGCGCCTGGCGAGCCGATTGAGTCCGGGGTCCGCACCGACTGCGCGATGGCTGCGCTTGCGTCATCCGCTATTGCGGAACCGTGCTCTCTGAGTTTGTTGAGCGGCATATCTGGTGAACCATAAGCAACCCGGTGGCGCGTGTCATCCGACAGCAACAGTGGTATATGACGTGATGGTTGACGTGATCGTTGATGTGATCGCTGATATGGTGGCGGATGTGACCCCTGACAGTGTCCCTGAGCCAGACCCTGCCCTTCTGCCAAAGCGCTGCCGGCCAGCCCTTGCCCGTAATGACGCTCATCGGCAGGGTTACCTGACATGTTTCCGTGCCTGTTCCCAACCAATACCTCACTGACGACCATACGGCACGGGCCGATCAGTATTTCATCGGCAACCGCCAAGGGCCCGTATTCAGTAATACGCAAGCCATTGACCATGGTGCCGGCAAGTGTCCCCATATCTTCAATGAAAACGCCAGCCTGTCGCTGAACCAGCCGAGCATGTTGCCGGGCCACGCGCCAACTGCGCAAGCAAATGTGACAATCCTTTTGTCGTCCCACCATGAGCGGTAACGCATATTGGCGACGCTCCACCATGCCATCTTCAAAGTGCATGTCAATCACAATCATTGTTTCACCTTGAGACAATTTGCTCGGCATCGGAGATCTTCAAGCGCAGAACAGGCTTCCATCGGGAATGACGCACTCGTATCGGCACCGGGCGCGTACGTTGGGCGACACGGTCGCGCTTGTCCGCCACGCTAGCGGTACTGGCTATACTGTCGGCTGCCGGTACCTTGCGTGAGTACTGCCATTTTTGCCCCGAGGGAATCCAGATGGGGTAACTGCGTTTGGCGACGGTCAATTCCGCTTGCGATTCATCGGCCTTATCCGCTGTCACTGGCGTATTCAGTATCGGTGGACTTTTAAACGTCTCGTCTATGATGGTGCGTGAACGGGCCGCGCGCTTTTGCAGGTCCTGATTATCTGCCGAGACCACAACAGGGCGCACAAATATCGCCAGCTCAGTTTCATTGCGCTGAAACCGGTTTGAGCGAAACAGTGCGCCCAGAATAGGCAGATCCCCCACGCCGGGCAGCTTGTCGACATTACGAAACTGATCACGCGACACAAATCCGGCCAGCACCAGTGTCTGCCCGGACTGTACATTAAACTCTGTGGAGGTACGCCGGGTTTTAAGCGCGGGGCCGCCATTGACCGCCATGGACGCATCGACCGAGCTGACCTCAACTTCGATTTTTGATCGCACATTGCCATTTTTCTGGATGCGCGGCGTAATGTGCAGACTTACCCCATAGGGCTTGAAGATGGTCTGGTTCTGGCCGTTTTTGTCGGTCGTCACATAAGGCACCTCGCCACCAGCCAGAAACTCTGCAGTCGCTCCGCTACGCGCCATCAATTGCGGCTGTGCCAAGACCACGGCCTGTCCTTCCTGAGCCAGGCTCTGCAGGGAAGCAGATAGCAACGCATTCAGGCCAAAATAGCCAGCAGGTGAAATCGCCCTGAACGGGATGTCCAGTACCGCATCGCCCGGCCTGCCGGACAACCGTGATGAGGCGGTATCCCAGACTGCGCCCATGGATAGTCCACCCGCATGCGTACCCCATTTGACACCAAGTTCCTGCAGTACATTGCGCGGTAGCTCCAGTATCTGCACATCAAGCAATACCATTTGATCCCAGCCAATCTGGCTGGTCATATCGACAATTTGCGGAAAATGTCTAACCAGTACCAGCAGACGCTCCCGATCCGCGTCGCTCAGATTGTCACCTTCGACGATGATCTTGTCGCCTACCTGGGTGGTTCTAATTCGCCCGATCGTGCCGAGCATACGTCGTATTTCGCCCTGTAGCTTTTGCTCGCCGGCCGCACGAACGACAATATGGAACTGCTGGCTTCGATTCGTTTTGTCCCAGATATTCAGCACAGTTTGCCCCGGCTCCCGGGCAAACAACACTAATTCATTTTCACCGTCGGTTACCGCATTGACGATTTTTCCGTCACCGACGGCCACACGGGCCAGATCAGCAAACGGCACAACCTTGACGTCCCCCACCTGCAACGCAATCTGCGAGACAGATGACTCGTTTGCACAAGCCGGAGCAATTGCGCTCATTTCCAGCGCGATAATCATTGAACATGTGTATATCAATTTCATGGTGTTTCCTGCACGTCCACAGCCAGGGCCGATGACTGAACCTGAGCGGCCCCTCTATCACGAATGTCATTCTCTGTTACGCTGATCTCTTCTTTAGCGCCCATCGATACAGCAGGTGCTGTGCCGTCCGACGTCCTGACAGCGGGAAGCGAATTGATCCATGCGCTAACGATATCTTCGGTGTCGGGCAGTTCAAAAAGCCCTTTGGACTGATCGGTCACACCCGGCTGCGATTCGGCGCTCAAGGCAGGCAGTCGGTGCTGAGGCTGGTTGCCGTAAATAACCGTGGGTCTTTTCCGCGTAACGGATACCGGCTTTGCAATGCCCAGTAGCGTCGCCAGGTCGCCCTGTACACCCTTGTTGCTTGCCCTGGCATCATCCGGATGACGCAGCAGGGCTGTAATCGTGCCGGCCTGCCGGGCAGCCACCAGCCTGGCGGCTTCTTCCGGCGCCGTGTCCAGCGTTACTGTTGAAAATGCCGTGCTCTGGCCCGATTCCTCTGCGGCGTCGGTCTGCCGGCTGTCACTGCCCGTGGCCAACACCAATACCCCCTGCAATAGCGGTGCTGTGATTCGTTTACGGCGGTATTCGAAGGACACGTAAAGATCGATCAGATCGCCCGGCACCAGCATGCCCGACACCGAGTTGATGGCATCTACCGGTATGGTAACGGCACGCCTGCCGGTTCGAATTTTTTGTGAAAAGGCCTGATGCCGCTGGGGCGCCAGATTGGCGCGTAACAAAATATCGCCCTTGCGCACAGCGGTCGTGATCAGCTTGCCTTCGATGCTTTCTACCTCTTCCGGCGCAATGCTGCCGCTGGGGACCCAATTGACCGGGACGGGCATGACCGCTAGATGCAGGCGCTCTAATCGCAATCCTTCGGGCAGATCAAAATCGGCGACGATCCGGCTGACGGTGCGCACTTTAGCCTGTTCATCCAGTGCCCGGATATGATCCTGTATGTAGCGCCGCGCAAACCAGGCAGCAGCCAGGCCAGCAGCAATGGCTGCGAGCAATAGCAAGACGTTGCGGTTCAAGCGTAATCTGAAAAGTCGCATTGTGCCCCCCGCTCTACCACAAGACTGCTGGCGCCGCCAGATACAGCGTAGTATGACCGCTGACATCGGCCAGAAAATACTGAAGCGTTCGACCATGCCGATGCCAGGTCGCAAGACCTGCCGCTACCTGCTGAGCCGTCCAGTTCGCAGCCATAAGCGTCGCCTTCAATTCGCTGGCGAGCTGTTGGGTGCTTAGATGCGCGTAGGTATATACCTGATGGCAACTACGCTCGCTATCGGCATAGCAGATATCCATGAGCAGCCTGGCTCCGTCAGGCAACAGCCGCAGCACGCGACGGCCTGGCAGACTCAGGGAAACGGCTTCTGAGTCCGAACGACTACCAGCGCCCAGGGCAGCAGACACCGGTGTCGTTGCACTCAGCAGTACATGGCTGGTGTGCGCGCTGGCCACATCCACCACCAGTTGCAAACTCGTCTGGCCAAGCGAACCGCTATAGAAAACCTGATTCCCGACTCGCGTAAATTGTGAGAACGGTGACGGCTTGCCATGCAATCGCCGCATGAATTGCTCCGGTGACTCCTGAAGATTAAGCACAACGAACGCGGAGGGCATGCCAAACAACTGAAATGAGACTGGCGCTACGTTGGTGCATAGCGTGAGCTCACGGCATACATCGCGCAATAATGCAGCGGGGGCTTGTTCAGCTTCAATGCTTGCCGCCACATCGTCATACCACAATATAGAAGTAAATAAGAAGACGATTTTAAGAAAGATAACCTGCATATGTTGGTCCAGATAAATTCAAGCTAAGACGGTGCGTTAAGGCTTTTTCCCGGCCCAGGGCATGAACCAGTCAAAAACCGGTGCAGGCCGACGCCAGGGTGCGTCAACAGGCATGGCTGCCGCAGCGATCTTTTTCCCCGCCGCATACGATGCGTGCGCTGTCTGCTGCCATGCGACTTTCGAACGAGCAGCCCGCTCGTGCGCGGCCCGCGCATCAATGGTGTGCCCGGCATCAATAAGAATGGCGGTGTGTCTGCGCAGCGTCACAGCCAGCCTGTTTAAAAAGCCGACGGTTGACCCCTGCGGCTCGTCACGAACAGATGACTGCCCGGAAGGTGCAGCCGCTCGTGGGCGGATGCGCAATGAGACATTGACGATACCGTTGTCCTGCAATCTCCACTCCCGTCGTAACAGGGTCGCGTTTCGGTCCACGCCGCCAGGCTGGCTCAGTGAGTCAAGCTGCGCCTGCCTGTTATGCGTGACCTGAATCCCGTCGGCGGTCAGCAGTGCATCGCCCTGTTGACGACGCCAGCCAGCATGACGGCCCTGGAAAAATCGGGACGACAATTGTGCATTGTTGATATTGCCTGCTCTGGCAAGCTCAAAGGCACCGAAACGACTGGCGTGTTGCTCATGCAAAGCGATGTCCTGCAAGCGTCCGAGCCAGGTGATCGCAGCGAAAAACGTAAGCACGCATAAAAGGACAATCAAGCCTTCTGTGAGTGCCTGTCCACGTTGGTATTGCATATCAGTCCTCCTTCTTGTGCGGATTCGAAATAAGGTGCGCCTGCCAGAATGGATGCCACATGCCCGGCTGTTCGCTGCGATACCGCCGCTTGTCGCTGGCCGGTTCAAAGAACGTCTCTGCCGATGCCGTTACCACAAGCGTGGGCTGATCGGTAAAGTGCTGCTTTACAGTAATCGTGAATCCCAGAGGGCGATAGCGGTACACATCCCGCACATCGTAATAAGGAACCAGTCCGCCCCCTTCCCATTGCGGCTTGCCAGACACCGCCCGTGAATTGGCCAGCGGGTTGTCGCTGCCTGAAAAAATATTCCAGCCGGTAGCCTGCGTAACCCAGCGCCAGAAATCGATCTCGCCAAAATGATCAGGCGCGTTTTCTGAATAAGGCATATCCGCACCCGGCATATTTGCACGACCTGGAATCCAGCCCCATCCCATAGGATATTCACGGTAATAGCAGCCAATATACTGATTGCTTCTGAGCGCGTGATAGGACTGGGTATCTGTTGATTGCCAGTTGCCGTTGCTATCGAGCACGGTCCGGCCACGTCGCCGCAACTCGTGGCGCAGATGCGGACATTGATACTGCACCATCCAGCTGTTACGCCGCACATGATCGCGCGCGTCCAGAAAGTCATAAAGTGCCACCACGTCCTCAAGAAACCGTCGATCGCCTGCCGTTGGCTGATAGCGTACGGTGTAAGGCTTTTCCAGGTGGTTTCGGGCAACCCATGATAATGGCGCAGACCGATCCGCCGGATAATTGACGGGCACGACCGTTGCCGGCTGGGCAACAGATCCAGCCTGGGACGATAACGCTGTCTGCGTAACAGCACTTTGCGGAAAATTCTGTTCCAGCACCTGCGTGATCGCCTGATCCCGGGCACGTTGCATGCTTTGGTGGACGGCTTCAGAAGCCGCCAGCAGCACATGCCGGACGATCCGGTCATGTTCCGCAAACAGCCGGGGTAATTGCCCTCCTGTGCGGGCCATGTCGCGCAGCGCCAAAGCACGGGCAGACGCGGCGTACCCGGCCAGATGCTGCGCACCGAACATCATACCGATCACATGCGCCGGCGGATTGAAAGTGACAAACTGCTGACCCTGTGCTGCCGCAAACTGGCTCCATGAGCCGAGTGTCACCAGATGAGCCATTGCCACCTGGTGCGCCGTTTGCGTAAGATTGATATAGGCCTGCATATTCAGCGCCCGCGCCTGTACCAACGCACCAGAATAGGCAGCAGCATCGGCAGCGTGCGTCAGCCGTGCCTTGCGCCCGACAACCTGACCGACACCGAATTGATAGATAAGTGCAACGGCCAGTAGCATGACCAGAAATAGCCCAAGCACCAGCGCCTGGCCATGCTGAGTATCAAGCCTGCTGCGGTGCCGAGGTTTCACGTGCCGCCCCTTCATTGCAAATGCAATTACTGCCCGGTTGCGCCGCCACCGGCAGCGTCGGCATTGCCCGTGAAACTTTTGAGCGATTTGGCTGCGGTCTGCCCTGCTGCCCGATCAGCCGCGCTACGGGCAGCGTCGGATTCGGCGGTACCGTCTTCGCCTGCCAGTTCCCTGGCGATGGCGGCCGTCTGCGAACGCAGTGTTTGACCAAACAGTTGAAACACTGCGATAGCAGAAATAGCCACCAAGGCAACAACAATAATGTATTCCGTCATGCCCTGCCCACGCTGTGCCTGTAAACGTTTCTGCATACTATCCTCCGGTTGATTGATAAGGCAGATAGTGTGCCGTTCAGCCGGAGTGGCTGCAATTCGCAGAATCCGACAGCGACAATTTCACCAATCAACACGGTCTCGCGGCGTATGCGTTTTATGCATAACAGAAGTCAAAACCGGCCCATTGCGCCTGATGCTTCAACCTACTAAGATGAATGATGATCAGGGGCGATATAGTCGTTTTTTCAATATCAATCTATTACGATTTTGAATATCATTCCTTAATGATCACATTTGCAATACCGTCTTCGAAATATCACCAAGGAATGCGACCCATGTTTGACTGTGCGCCGGCAAAAAAGCACACTGAAAAGATCAACTTCGATGTTCCCGTCAATGCCTGCGATAGTCATTGCCATATTTTCGGCCCGGCCAGCCGTTTTCCTTTCGATGTCAATCGCTCCTATACTCCGCCCGATGCCGGCTATGATGATCTGAATGCCAAACAGGCCAACCTGGGTTTGCGCCGCGCCGTACTGGTTCAGCCCAACTGCCATGGTTACGATATGTCAGCGGTCACAGACGCCATATCACGCAGCCACGGCCAATATCGTGGCGTCGCGTTGCTGCCGG
Organism: Advenella mimigardefordensis DPN7; assembly: GCF_000521505.1. Classification (GTDB taxonomy): domain Bacteria; phylum Pseudomonadota; class Gammaproteobacteria; order Burkholderiales; family Burkholderiaceae_B; genus Advenella; species Advenella mimigardefordensis. Next base: position 1,854,579 of record NZ_CP003915.1, on the reverse strand, counting down.
CACAGGTAAGCCGCGCTCAATTGCAGCAGTTGGATCGGGATGGCATTCGGGGGGTACGCTACAATTTTGTTTCTCATCTGGCTGGTGCCACCATCAACGACGTGTCAGCCATGGCGGACATGATCGCCGATCTGGGCTGGCATATCTGCATTCACGCCGATGAGATATCGCTGCTGCAACTTCTGCCGAACCTAAAAAATCTGCCTGTACCCTTTATCATCGATCATATGGGGCGAATAGACATTGATAAGGGTTTACACAGCGAAGCCTTCGAGGCCCTATTACAGCTACGTGATTGCTCCCAGGCCTGGATCAAGGTTTCCGGTGTGGATCGGCTGGCCGGTGGCGTAGCGCCCTATACGGCAGGTCACGCATTCATGAAAGCAATTATTGATATCATGCCCGATCGCACCCTGTGGGGAACTGACTGGCCGCATCCAAACGTCACAGGCGAAGTACCTGATGACGGCCAGTTACTGAATATTTTCGGCGCAGTCTGTGAGGATGCAGCGCTACGCAAAAAAATCCTTGTCGATAATCCTCAACAGCTTTATCGATTTAATGATAACCAGACAACCGGAGCAACTGCATAATTATGTCAACTGTCATTGTGATCCGTATTCCAGGCGTCCGGCTGAGTCGCGAGCAATGCGATGCACTGCTGCACAATATCCTGGGCGAAAATTATAGCCATGTCCACCTGTGTCACGCCGTAGACGCGCCCGAAACGTATATTTATCTTGCCGATTTCCTGGAACACCCCGTCGCTCCGGCGCAGGCCAGCACCACAACGGAAACCGACTCGATCAGTACGCTTGCCGCCGCCATTGCCCAGCACTATCCGGATGCAAACACAAACCTGCTGCAGCAGACAATGGATCTGCAAGGCCAGGCCTGGGGCAAAACAGCCACCTTCCATTACGTTGTAGAAACCGACGTTGACGCTGCAGCCGAAGCAGACTTCAATGACTGGTATACACAGGAACATATGCCGGGCCTGGCCGCCGTACCCGGTACCGTCAGAACCATGCGCCTGTACAACCAGGACGGCGCGCCGCGCTACCATGCACTCTATTTGCTGCAGACACAGGAAACATTTGGGTCGCCGCAATGGCTGGCCGTCCGGGGGACTGAATGGAGTAGTCGGGTACGCCCGCACTTCAAAAATACCAAACGTACCATGTTCAACATTATCAGGTAAGGAATACGATGACCCGTCTATCAGCGCCGGATCCGGCCACCATGAACGACCATCAAAAGCAGGTATATGCGGCTATTGCAGCAGGCCCACGTGGCCGGGTACGGGGGCCGCTGGCCATCTGGCTGAATCGTCCCGGTCTGGCTGAACATGCGCAGGCGTTGGGTCAATATTGCCGATATGATTCAAGCCTTTGCCCCCGCCTGTCTGAACTGGCTATTCTGACGATGGCGGTGTTATGGCAATCTGAATTTGAATGGTGGGCGCACAAACCAATAGCACTCAAGGCAGGCGTTTCGCAGGACACCATAGACGCGCTGATGAATGACCATCATCCCATTCCCTTTGCACAGGAAGATGAACAGGTCGTTTATGAGTTTGTGCACACGCTGGTGAGCACCCACCAGATTCCGGAATGGCTTTACGTCAAAGCGATCAATACACTGGGCCAGGACAATGTGGTAGATCTGGTCGGACTTGCCGGCTACTATACGCTGATCTCAATGACGCTGAATGTTTTTGAACTGGGGCTGCCGGAAGGCGAGCAGAAAGAGCTCACAAAATAGGTGAGGATTCAGAATATAAGCGACGATTCAAACGCCGGATTAAAACACTGTTTAAGACTATGTTTAAGACTATGTTTAAGACTATGTTTAAGACTATGTTTAAGACTATGTTTAAGACTATGTTTAAGACTATGTTTAAGACTATGTTTAAGACTATGTTTAAGACTATGTTTAAGACTATGTTTGAGTCCTTGTTTAAGAACCTGTTTAAGACCTCGTTGCTAACGGAAGCCCCCTCTTCTGCGGCCAGATAATGGCTGCCAGAAGACTACTCTGTCCACACATACAATGACATACCGCCGCTGCGCAGGCGCGTCGCTTTATTCGCTGTCTGCGGTTTCGTAAGTTTGCAGACGAGCCGGATCGGGGATGTAAACGTCCCTGCCTTCTACCGAGATAAGGTTGCGCGCACACAATTCGCGCATGATACGCGAAAAATGCTCCGGCGTGATATTCAGCAGAGACGCAACAAGTGCCTTATTGGTATTGAAGCGAAACTGCCCGCCCTCGTGCAATTTTGCATGTTCAAGGAAATAGTCAACCACGCGTTGTGTAGCGGATTTGAGCGTATAGGATTCGATATCCTTCAGCAAGGCATACACCCGACGGCTCATGTTGCTGAGCATGCGCATTGCAAAGGCCGGCTCACGTTCAAGCAGGACGAGCATGCTATCCTTTGAAATATGCAATAAAAACAGGCTGCTGGTTGCCTGCGCTGACACCAGACTTTCCATATCCTCCAGAAAGACGCTCTCTTCCCCGAAGCTGTCGCCGGGCCCCAGCGTACGTACCACTTTTTCACCACCATTGGGGGCGACAAACAACAACTTGACGCCACCATTGACCACAATATGGAACCCCTGCCGGGTTGCACCTTTTTCAATCACATCATGAATGAGTGCGCCTTTGTGAAATGAGCGGTGCGTGACGGATAATGCGATTGTCTTGACTGCTGCTGGCGACAGGCCCTCGAACATGGGCAGGCGAGCCAGGAATTCACAAACAGATAGACGGCCTCTAACCATAGGCTTACCCCCTCTCTTAAGAATAAGCGCTATTGTGAGAGCATTAGCAAAAATACATTTTGATACAAGTCAATAAAAGACCATCATTTCGATCAATTTTTACTTAAACCTGCCAATCTATGGGGCTCAGATTATGGTTCTGCAGGTAATGATTGGCCTTTGAAAAATGCTGACAGCCAAAAAAACCACGATTTGCCGACAGCGGAGAGGGATGAACACCTGTCAGTACCAGGTGGCGTTTTTTGTCTATGAACGCACCTTTCTTTTTGGCATGATTGCCCCACAGGATGAATACCAGATGCTCCCGCTTGTCGTTAAGCGCTCGGATCACCTGATCGGTGAATGTCTCCCACCCCCAGGACGCGTGGGAATGCGCCTGGCCCGCCTGAACCGTCAGCACCGTATTCAGAAGGAGTACGCCCTGCTGCGCCCATTTTTCAAGATAGCCATGATTGGGCATGGTGAATCCCGGAATGTCGGTTTTGAGTTCTTTGTAAATATTCAATAGCGAAGGCGGGATACGCACGGACGGCTTGACCGAAAATGCCAGTCCGTGTGCCTGGTCGGGTCCATGATAGGGATCCTGTCCCAGAATCACGACTTTGACCTGCTCCAGGGGCGTGAGACGAAAGGCGCTGAACGTATCGTGTTCAGATGGATATATCGTTTGCCCCGTTGCCCGGGCCTGGTGTACACGTTCGCGCAGCGATATGAAATAAGGCTTTTCCTTTTCGGCACCGATGGCATCGGTCCACGTCTGGGCGGCTTCAGTCATGTGTTTCTGCGGCACCAAGCGCCGTATCCTTGGGTGAAAAACCGCATTGTACCAACTATTGCCGCCACTGCGCGACGCAGCCCGCGTATCGTACACGCAAAGCCAGCAATGCGATTCCCCGGCCTCACCGGGACTGCGCCGGCTCGGTTAGCGGCGGTTGCTGTGGTTGCTGTGGTTGCAGCATTGGCTGCATTGGCCGCGTTATCGGCAATTGCGCCGATGGTGGCGGTTGAGGTTGCGCCTGTTCCTGTTCCGGAATATCGGTAGAACCGTCAAACGTATGCCCGCCATAAAATGGTGGCGCAATAATGGACTCGCTTTCCACCCACTGATCGTTATCCAGATGCAAGGCAGCATATTGCTGAATCCAGCGATTATCGCTGCCCTTGCGTGCATACAGCATGATGTGATCGCCGGTTTCGACCAGGGTCGGCGCCGATGCAAAAGGCCCTCGGATACGCACAGGGACATCATCAATCCGGGTCCAGATCGATTTCCCGGTGCGACTCAAGGTTGCAACCACCATGCTGCCTGCCCGGGTTTTCAATACGGCGGGGTCCGCCTGAAACTCGGGTCCCTGCTCAGTGACGGATGTCCAGCTCAGCGGCGGACGATGCGTATCGATCTCCAGCCGTCCCTGCGCCAGATACAGGTGCCCGTCGGCCCGGTTGCGGTAGTAGGCCAGCAAGGTATTCCTATCGGTAACCAGTGCAGTCAACCCACCCTGGCTATCCGGGCCGGCGGCCACACTCCATGGTCCCCAGCCGTTTTTTTCATGATAGGCACTGATCCAAAACTCGCCTTTCAGCGTTTGTGCCAGCATCCAGAGCTGCGTGCCGTGCTGCAGCAGAGCGAAGGTCTGGCTGGCCGTTTTCAGTACGGGCAGCCGACTTTTATTCCATGTCTGCATATCGGTGGAGCGCAGATAATAATAGTAGCCATCGGCCCCCATCCCCACTACCCTTACCTGCTTGCCAACGGTGACGACCTGCGGCTGCGTGGTCAGCAGAACTGGCAGTCGATACCATGAAGACCAGGCGGCTTCGTTCACAGGCGTCGCCGTCCGGGCGCGCCGGAAATATAGCTGCCCCTGCCCATCACGGGCAAAGACGGCCAGTTGCCCCGAGGGCGTCAAAAACGGTCTGATACCGGTAAACACCAGGCCGCCCAGCACCGTCCATGTCTGCTTTCGATCATTCCAGTACACCGCCGCGTTACTATATTCGCCACGGGTGAACAGGCCAGCGCCTGTCGCGTCAGTAAACAGCGATACCACGGGCGTATTCGACTGACTGGAATAATACATGCGCTCTGCCCAGAGTGCAGCCGGGCCCATCGGTTCGCGACAATTGAGGGGCACGCTGCAATAGCGGTAATCATACTGGGCATATAAATTGAAGACTCGTGATTTATCTGAGTTCTGGCGTAGCGTCAGGGTCAGTGGTCGTTCCTGATTAGGATAGTCAACATAGGAAACCGCTTCATAATTGCCCGCTGTGACCGCCATCGCATCGCGAACCAGTCTGGCCGAAGCGATATGGTCGGGATGATCATGTCCGGTGCAACGCCAGCATAGTTTGTTGTATGGCGTTTCCACACTGTCGTCCATTAATCGGATCTTGCCTGGCTCAAAGCGCAGAATCAGAGCCGATAGCGTCTTGACCAGCGAGGCGCGCGTGTAGGTTTCGAAATATTCGCCCAGCGCCTGAGCCATCTGGTCTGGTTGAATCTCCAGCCGGGATAAAGGCGTCAGATCCCCCCACCCCTTGTCCAGCCACGGATCCTTGATTCTCATGAACACCAGCGAGACCCTTGGGTTTTTCCACAAGGAATACTGGGCAATCTGCACCTTGTTAAGCAATAGCGGCGATTGCACCCAGGTATTCGTTGCGCCGGCCATCAGCGCGTAGGCGGCGCGTACGCCATTCTCGCGCTGGGACATATAACCTACGCCTTCACCCCGCTCGCCGGCCGTCAGATAAACGACCTGAATGCAGCCGCCAGCCCGGATCGTATCGTGAATATCGGGGTTCATGAAAAGCAGATCATCATCTTCATGCGCCACGAAAATCTGGTCACGCCGGCCATGACATTGCGTCTGTGATTTATTCCGGTCTGCCGGTGCAACTGCAGCACGTGACGCGAGCGGCGGCACGGAAGCAGGTGCGACTGACGATTTGAGCGGAGGTACCGGCCTGGCGGAGACACCTGAAGGTCTGAGCGGTTCGGCAGTCAGGGTGTTCGCTGCCAGCAGGGACCGGACAACAGTACCGACGGGTGCGATCGCTAGCGTGTCAGGAGATGAGAGTGCAACGCCCGGATCGGGCGCGGCATACGCCGACGGTGCCAGCACAGAGGCAACCAGCAATGCAGCCATCAGGCTCCACTTTAGTAACGATCCCTGGAACAGGTTCGATCGGGGCACATTCATCTGTGCAGTATGTCCTTGAGAATCAGCTGCTTACCGGATATATAGAGGAAAGGTTGCAGCCTTAAGAAATGGGGATGCCGGCGTGAAGCGATTGTAAAAGAAAAAGCGATTGCCTTTGTGTCGCTGCATTTCAATCTACCGTGTCGTCGTAAAAATAAGACACATCAACTGGCTCCTGGCATAAGGCAGACGTCAATTGCCCACCTATTTAGACGTTTTTCAGGCATTTTTAAGCTACATTATCGCAATTGTGTTTACAGTGAGACTCTTGTGTTTCGTCTGAACAGGCCACTCTCCCACAACGAGTGTCTGACGATGCGCACCCTATCAGACAGTTTCCGGCAGCCGGTCTCTTGCAGGCTGCCCACCCTAGCGAAGTTCCGTTTATGACCACCCCGCAAAGCGCCAGCGAAAATGAAGTCCAGCAGATTGCCTGGAAACAGAATCTATACGTCTGTCTTTTCGGCTCCTTTACCACCATCCTGGCAATGACGCTGATACTGCCGATACTACCGGTCTATATCCAGCACCTGGGTGTGACCGATCCCGATGCGGTTGTCAGCTGGTCCGGCTGGATCTTCAGCATCACTTTCCTGGCCGCGGGCCTGATGGCCCCTGTATGGGGCCGCTTTGCCGATCGCTATGGCAGGAAAATCATTCTGATCCGCGCCAGCCTGGGTATGGCTATCGGCATTGCCCTTATCGGTTGCGCGCAAACGGTCTGGCAATTGTTCTGGCTAAGACTGCTGGTCGGACTGCTGGGTGGCTACGCTTCGGGAGCTACTATTCTGGTGGCAACCCAGACGCCCCGTGCCCATACCGGCTGGGCCGTGGGTATGCTGGCCTCCGGCACGCTGGCTGGCAACCTGCTGGGGCCGCTGGTCGGCGGCATTGTGCCGGCCTGGCTCGGGATCCGGCTCACCTTTTTCGTCGCTGGCGGCATCATTCTGATTGCTTTTTTCTGCACAGCGTTCATGATCCGCGAGACCCACAAGCCACGCGAGGCGGCGCCCATAAACGCCACGCCCTATTCTTTCTGGAAATCGGGCAAGCAACGTAATCTGGTGCTGCTGATGCTGCTGGCCGGTACCCTGCTGATGTTTGCCAACATGTCAGTCGAGCCCATCATTACGCTTTATCTGGCGTCGCTGGATACGCTGACCGATCAGATCCCCTTGCTGGCAGGCATTGCCATGTCAGCCACTGCCTTCGGTAGCATGTTGTTTTCTTCAAGGGCCGGACGCTGGGGTGACACACACGGTCATCTGAAATTGCTGATGGCAAGTTTTGTCGCAACAGCGGTTCTGCTTTTGTTGCAGGGGCTGTCCCAGGCCGACTGGCAATTTATCGCCTTGCGTTTTCTGATGGGAATGACACTTTGCGGCATTATGCCGGCGCTGACGGCAATGATCCGGCATAACGTGCCTGCCGATGCAGCCGGTGGTGTGCTTGGGTACGCAACGTCCACCCAATACGCGGGTCTGGTGTTAGGGCCGCTGGCAGGTGGCCTGGTGGCCAACCACGCAGGGTTTACAGCAGTATTTGTAATGACCGGGGCAGTCATGCTCCTTGCCGCAGCATTGCTTTTCTGGCAACGGAACACGACCACCAGAGCGGATAACGCCTGAGCGGAACGCATCAGGCCTGCGAAACCACCCTACTTGAATCTGCCGCCGAAAACCAGCGATAAAATGGCCAGTACAATAAAGACAACGAACAGGATCTTGGCGATGGACGCGGCTCCCGCCGCAATACCACCAAACCCCAGAACAGCGGCGATGATGGCAATAATGAAAAACACGACGGCATAGTGCAACATAGGCTTCTCCTGAGAAATTGTTGATTATTGGTAATCAAACAGCAGGCCCGTACTGCATTGACGGTTGAGCATTCTGATCTGTAATTCAACTGCAATCGGGCACTGCCTGTACTCACGATTTACTTATAAAGACTGCACTTACATATTACCATACGTCGCGCGAACGATAATATCGACGATGTGAATCATAGCGGCGGTCCCAGCGATGACCACGGTCGTATCGGCGATGCTCGCTGTAATAATGGGGTTTATTGCGCCAGCCATGGTGGCGGTAACGTGGATGATGTCTGTGATAATGACGAGGCCCATAATGGCGATGGTCAACCTGCATTACATACGGGTGGCTGCTGTATCCTCGCTCGTATGAGCGTTCGTGTGCCAGTGCAGACGTTGCTGCCCCCAGAGACAGGGAAGCAAGAACAATAGCAAGCAGTTTTTTGATGGAGACCATAGTTATACTCCTTTCTTAACGGCATACGATTTTGGTGCCGGAACCATGGGTATTCAAACCACGATTCGATAGTAATGGCCTGCAGGTGCGATTGCTATTACCAAATATGACTCGCATTTCGCCGGGTTTCCATCCTGCCCCCCACCTGGTTTCTATTGGTTTCAGAATGGCTTATTTGGGCGATCAGGCGTGCTCCGCAACCCTTGCTACGTTGCCATAATCGTTGTCAGAAAACGTTCTTTCAACATTCTCCGGCATGACGAACCTGGTCCGGGCTGCAGACTGGTACGAACGGCTTGATGGCGCCAGGCTATGCTGTGTGTACTGTCTATTTCAAGTGTTATTGATTTTTGTCAACGGCAGCAAAGAGCAGAACACGCACAATGAGATGTTTGCACGCACCGCGTCTTACTCATCCATATCACAGAGAGTCGCCAGCGTGCTTGTGCTCAATCCAACCAGGTAAACCGCATGCATTCCTTCTCACCCCTACGAATCAGAAATCACAGCTTGCTGCCCATTGTGCAAGGCGGTATGGGGGTGGGTATTTCTGCCAGCAGTTTGTCCGCTGCCGTCGCGCGGGAAAATGCGCTGGGCACGATTGCCAGCATCGACCTGCGTCACCTGCATCCCGATCTGCTGGAGCAGTCCAAAGCGCTGGCCAGCCAGGAACATTATGACCGGCTTAACCGGATCGCTCTGGATCGGGAAGTAAAGAAAGCATTAAAACTGGCCAATGGCCGTGGCATGATTGCCGTCAATGTGATGAAAGCGGTCAGCGACTACGCCGCGCTTGTCAAGCAGGCCTGCGAATCCGGGGCGCAGGCGATTGTCATGGGAGCCGGCTTGCCACTGGAATTGCCAGACCTGACGCGCGATCATCCCGATGTCGCCCTCATTCCGATTCTGTCCGAATCGCGCGGCATACAAATTGTGCTCAAGCGCTGGATGAAAAAAAATCGCCTGCCCGACGCTATCGTGATTGAGCATCCTAATCATGCAGGCGGCCACCTGGGTGCCACAACGATTGAAGATCTGGGCGACAGCCGTTTTTCTTTTGCCCGGGTCCTGGAAGAAACGACAAATGTGTTTCGACAACTGGGACTGGAAAGTGAAAAAATCCCACTCATCCTGGCCGGCGGCATGGCCAATGTGCGCAAGATCAGCACCGCCCTGCGGCAGTGGGGAGCAGCAGCCGTACAGGTTGGCACCGCCTTTGCCGTTACCCGTGAGGGCGATGCGCATGAAAACTTCAAGCAGGTGCTGGCCGGGGCCCGCGACGAAGATATTGTTGAATTCATGTCCGTTGCCGGGCTGCCCGCAAGAGCGGTAATGACGCCCTATCTGCAGAAATACCTGCGCAATGAGCAAAAACTCCAGGCGTCGGCCAAGGCCGATCCACGCCGCTGCGTGCAAAGCATGAATTGTCTGCAGGTATGCGGACTGCGCGACGGCATCTCAAAAATTGGCCAGTTCTGCATCGACCAGCGCCTGACAGACGCCTTCAACGGCGATGTGCGCAAGGGGCTATTTTTCCGGGGCAAGGATCCGCTACCGTTTGGCCAGCAGATTCGCAGTGTGTACGACACCATTCAGTACCTGCTGACCGGCAACACCACAAAAGCTACCAATCACGCTTTGGCGTAACGCGCCAGCAATTTGTCCAGCTGTCCGGCAAACGCACGGGTGTCTGCCTGATCAAATGCTTTGGGCCCGCCGGTTTCAATGCCGGCGCTGCGCAATGTTTCCATCAAATCGCGCACGGCCAGCCGCTCGCGAATGGTGTCTGTGCAATACAGTTCTCCGCGCGGGTTCAGGGCCTGAACGCCCTTTTCCAGCACCTCGGCAGCCAGCGGAATATCCGCGGTGATCACCAAATCGCCGGGGCTGGCATGCTGGCTGATATAGGCATCGGCCACATCGAAGCCCCGCGGTACCTGACGTGACTGAATATAGATGGATGACGGAACATTAAGCATCTGATTGGCCACCAGAGTCGTTTTTACCTTCCAGCGCACGGCCGCCCTGAACAGAATATTTTTTATCACCACCGGGCACGCATCTGCATCCACCCAAATTTCCATGTCCTGCTCCTGACGCCGGCAACCCGATGGACAGCCTGTGGCCACCGTGCTCGTTGTCTGCGTATATTCCATAAGCCCTTGCGCACCATTGCGCCGGTTGGCGAAATTATACGGTGCTTTTGTTCAACAGCCACTAAGCGAATGCAGACCCGGCAATGAACACCGCCCAGCACAGGTATAGGCATTTTCCTGCTGCGCAGTACCTATGCTGCCTAACATCACCACAGCAACTTGCTATTACTCCAGCGTATTATTCCAGCGTATTACTCCAGCGCCAGGCTGGCAGCCCCGGCATCGATCAGTTTGTCACGATGCTTCACCAGTATCCGATAGGTATCCCGCGAAAAATCGCCCTTGCCCTCCGCCAGCAACTCCTGCAACGCTGCTTCATCTCTGGCTGTTCCCAAATAACACCAATGGTGAATCACATGTACCAGATTACCTTCGCGCAACAACGCGGCACCTTCGAAGGGCCAGTCCCGTAGCCGTAACGCAGACAAGGCGGTCATGAGCCGGACCGAATGCGCCATATGCGACTCCTGCCCTACGCAGGCGCCGGTACATGCCTTCAATTGCCGTGCAAAACATGGGCTGCCGTTGTGTACTTTCTCCAATCCAAGCGTTGCCTTGCACAATTTTTCACTTTTAACGACAGCCAGCAGCGCCTCTTTGGCATCCCGCGCAGATGAAAACAGGCCATATAAATGCCGCCCCTGCCCGATCGCAATATCGTTGCCGCCCAAAAGCACGGGTACCCATAAGCCAGGCGATTGCTCTGCCAGTTGCCAGGTAAATACCTCTTTTTGTCTGCGCAACTGGCGATTCAGAGTAGGCATGCGTTCCTTGATCATGTGCGATTCAGTCAACAGTGCATCCACTTCGCCGGCGCAGCGAATATGTTCAATCCGCCGGATCTGCATGGAAATTTTCATTTCCTTGGGTGCCGTGTGATCGCTGGCAAAATGGGACAGGACGCGCTGACGCAGTCGATTACTCTTACCAATGTAGATCGGCAGTTCGTTCTCACCATAAAAGATATAAACGCCGAAACTATTGGGCAAGGCATCGATCTCGGCCGAATCAATGTGTGGCGGCAACGAGGGTCGCGCGATCAGCCCCTGCACGACGTCATCAATTATTTTATGATCATGCTCGCGGCAGACGCATTGCCAGAATTGCAACAATGCATAGGCATCGTCATAGGCACGGTGCCTGTCCTGCATGATCAGGCCATGCCGCTGAATCAGATAATCAAGCCCATGGCGCTGGTGCTGCGGATAGAGTCGGCGCGATAGCTTAACGGTACACAGCATCGTTGCCTTGTAATCGCGCCCCGCCCGTCGGAAGGCATTTTTGATAAACCCATAATCAAAGCGGGCGTTGTGGGCGACCAGGATATGTCCGGCAAGCAATTGCTGAATCTGCTCTGCCAGTTGCGCAAAGGTGGGGGCATTGGCCACCATCTGGTTCGTGATCCCTGTCAGGCTTTCTATATAGCCCGGGATGCGACATTCCGGGTTGATCAGGCTTTGCCAGGTGCTGATGGTGTGCCCGTCATAGCGCACAATGGCTATTTCGGTCAGGCTGTCGGTGGATGCCGATCCGCCGGTCGTTTCAACATCGACGAAAGCAAAGGGTCGGTCTGGCGTAGGAGCGCTGAGTGTTTGGCTGGACATGAAAAAATAAAATACTGTTAATTTATACAGTATTTATACATCATTATGGCCTGTCGTGGTGAAGGCCAGCGCTCCCTGTTGCAATTGCGTAAGCATGACCCAGGCCTGAGCCCTGTCCGCCTAGTCTGCCGGGCGCCGCTTATTGGTAAGCCACGCGCGCATATCGTCAAAAGCAGGTATGCTGGAAATTAACACCAGCAGGCATGCCAGAGGCACCGTCGCGATATATCCAATATGATTGAAACCCCAGGCTCCGATTGTGCCGCCGGAAAAAAAGGCAAGCAGCAACGCGCAGTGCAAGCGCAACCGGCCCCTATCGGCCATCACAAAATGGCTGTCATCCCGCAAGCGCCCCCGATTCCAGTAAAACAGCTTGCCCAGTTCGATGCCGATATCGGTGACGATTCCGGTCACGTGGGTGGTGCGAATAGTAGAACGCGATAGCTTGGTGATCAATGCATTTTGCAGGCCCATAAGAAACGACAGAATCATGACGGTGATCGGCACAAACAGGCCGTGCATCTGGGCGATCCATGCGCCCATCATGCCAAAACACAATAGCAATACCGCTTCCAGCAAAAGCGGCAAGGCATACTCGCTGCGCAGGCGATGCACCCGGGCATAGTTGACCATCATGGTGGTGCAAACACTTCCGCACAAAAAACAAATCAGTGCCGCCACCCCCGCCAGCACCAGATCATAGGCCCCCAGAACCAGCTGGTCGGCCATGGTAGACACGATACCGGTCATATGCGACGTATATTGATGGACGGCCAGAAATCCACCGGCATTGATAGCGCCAGCCACAAAGGCCAGCAAAGTACCAATCTGTTTATCGGCTTTCTGTGTGCGAACAGAATCGGTCAGTGTTCGGGTATATCTGAGTGGCATATAAAGACGTTCTGTTGATACAGATAAACGTGAATAGGACATCGATCAATTTATTGTTTATGCCTATTATATGCCGTTTGCTTGCCAATAGCGGAAACCGTACACAACCACCGTACCGACCGGTGCCTGTCATGCGCCCGCGGCGACCTGATAGATGCCCAGTACGATCAGACTGCAAAAGAAAACCTTTTTGAACAGGGCCACTGACAGGCGTTGCCTCAGGGATTGACCCAGCGACATTCCCAGCAATGCCGGCACCAGCATCAGCAGCGAGATGCCGGCGGCGCCGGAAGAGTAGCTGTGGTTCAGCCATAACCCAAGCGCCAGCGCAACGGTTGAAACCGTAAAGGAAACGCCCATCGCCTGAATCAGATGATCACGTGACAGTTGCAATGCCTGCAGATAAGGTACTGCCGGCACAACAAAAACACCGGTAGCTGCGGTCACGAACCCGGTCGCAAAGCCGACCAATGGGCCCATCCAGGTTTGCATGGCGGGTGGCACGACAATTGACCGACCGCTCAGCCCCCAGCACGCATAAGCGACCAGCGCCACCCCCAGGGCCACGCCTGCGGTATGCCCGGAGGGCGCTCCCAGCAACCAGGCTCCTGCAATCGTACCAACTAGAACCCCTATCTGCATTGAGCCAATACTGCGCATGAGCTGCGGCACCACCTGAAAGGGTCGCATTTGCCAGACGTTGGTAAGCAAGGATGGGATGACCAGCAATGCGGCCGCTTGCGCCGGCGACATCAATAGCGCCAGCAACGCCATGGAAATGGTTGGCAGCCCCAGCCCCACCACACCCTTGACTGCGCCGGCCAGAATGAAAACCGCAATTACCAGCGCCAGCGCGCCGAATGAAAAGGGCTCGTCGGTATGGATGAGCGACAGATAGTTAGTTAAAAATTCCATTGTTTCTGTACCCTATAGCGTGTGTGCCCAGGCTCAGACCCGGTTTATCCTAAAGTGGCTTTGTTTAAGGAAATACCTTAAACTTAAATTGAGATTCTGCTAACTTGTACAGCTGAATACATTCCTGATCATTGACGAAAATACTGAGTCTGACAAAGGCGCTACAATCTCAACACAGCCCAATTGTAGGAGCTTGGCACACCGCTGAAAATCAGGAAATATCGATTACTGATTTAGGAATTTCCATAATCATACTGTTATACTGAGACCATGCGCTTTGACCTGACCGACCTTCGTCTATTCCTGAGCGTGCACGAATCGGGCACAATTACCGAGGCTGCACGCCGCTGCCATATCACCACGGCATCAGCCAGTGAGCGTATCAAAGGAATGGAAGACGTGCTGGGTGTGCTTCTGCTGAACCGCAGTCATCGCGGGGTGCAGCTCACGCCTGCCGGGCGCACACTGCTACATCACGCCAGCGTTGTCGTACAGCAAATGGAACGCATGCACGGTGACCTGGGGCAGTACAGTGCTGGCATCAAAGGACATGTCAGACTGCTGGGCAATACCTCCGCCTGCAACGAACACCTGCCTGCATTACTGGGAACGTTCCTGAAGCACAACCCCGATATTTCGATCGATCTTGAGGAGCGCACCAGTACCGATATTACCGATCTGATCCGCCAGGGCATGGCAGATATCGGTCTGGTTGCCGATTCAGCAGATCTGCACGACCTTCAGACATTTCCGGTGGCCGAAGACCGATTGGTTGTGATTACGGGCCCTGGATATGCAGAAGCCATCCCGAATCCCGTCAGCCTTGCCCAGATCAGCCATCTGGATTTTGCCGGTCTGGTGGCCGGCAGCGCCCTGCAGGAACACATCGCAGCGCATAGCCGACAGGCCGGCCGTCAACTGCATTATCGGGTACGGGTACGCAGCATCGATGCCGTCTGCAGAATGGCAGGCAATGCAATCGGAATCGGCATTGTGCCGCTGGCTGCTGCCAAACGGCACCGTCGGGCGCTAAAATTGAATATGATTGAACTGACCGACGCCTGGGCCTGTCGCAATCTCGTGCTGTGCGTTCGGGACAGCGACCAGTTGCCGGCCTATGTCACCGCGTTGATGCAACATATTCTGGCGCCACAGTAGGAAGGCATATTGCCCTGGCTACTCCAAGCTACAAGCATGACCACAAACGATACCGATTCTGCTGATACTAAAACAACGCCACAGGACCATGAATGGGAGGTCGATGGCGCAGCCATGTATCGCGCCGCCAGCTTTGCAGTGGCGCTGCCCTCGTTCATGATCGGCACCGCCTTGTTCATGCTGGGGTTCTCAATGTCAAACCTAACGGTACTGCACATTGCCTGCATTCTGTACAGCCTGTCTTTTGCCGGTTTCACCAGCCGCATTATTGTGGGCCGGCACCCCTGGGCCAGTACTCCGCCGTATATTCTATGCATCGCCGCAGCCGGCCTGGGTTTTTACGCACTGAGCAGAATGGCACTGCTGCTGATTCACTGACCCCGCCTGGCGACTAAATCAGTCATGACCTTTCATGCGCCGAACCCGTTCGCATGGCGACCATGCCTGAAAGGGAAAACTTGGCTTGTTAAATGGTGGCTCATTCGCTGCCTCTTCCAGAATCGAGCCAGCTCATTAATCGGGTCAGCTCACTGCTTTGGGTGAACTCGCCAGCTCCCGAAGCTGGCTTTTTTACCCTGCATATACACTTCTGTTTCCCCATAATGACTTGTGGAAATAAAGCAACATATAGTGGTTTTCACCGAATGCATCAACTTGTAATAAAAGTGTAAAATCAATATACATTCAAGTGGAGATGTGTATGAACGCAGCATACCAACAGGTCCATATCGGCCTGATCCGAAAGGCAGTAAGCAAGTATAAACTGGCACGCTCCAGCGGCAACCGGAACGTAGCAAAGGGTTACATGCTTCAGGTTCGCGATTTGATCCGCGCCTTCAAGGCTGGCAAATAAGCGGCCTTGTAAATACTTAGTCAGGCAGGGTTGTACACGCCTGTAACCCTTCTGTCGCTGTCACCTGCAGGTTTCTACCACGCGCCAGCGCTGCGTAGGTTGTGCACCCCTCTCTTTTTCTCCTTTAGCTTTCCTCCTTTAGCTTTCCTCCTTTAGCTTTCCTCCTTTAGCTTTCCTCCTTTAGCTTTCCTCCTTTAGCTTTCCTCCTTTAGCTTTCCTCCTTTAGCTTTCCTCCTTTAGCGTTTTTCCTTTAGCGTTTTTCCTTTAGCGTTTTTCCTTTAGCGTTTTTCCGCAGAGCGCTTCCATCCCCAAACAGGCCTCCTTCCGGAACGGTACCTGACTGATATCGGGCCCGCCGATAAATACCCTCACCCGATCTCGGGCGCACCAGTACGCCAACACACAGACCCGTCCCGTCCATCACAACGACTCATCCACACCCGCGCAATCGCAAGTTCCAGCCAATCCTCTCCTATAATCGAAACGGGAGACATTCTGTCTTGATTGATGAATCATTTACTAACGACAAGTCATGGATAACAACATGCAGGAACGCATAACAGCAAGCTTCAACAAACAGGGATTAATGGATACTCTGGGCGCCCGATTAACGTTGGTACAGGCAGGAGAGGTCCATATAACCCTGCCTTTTTCAGCGCATTTGTCGCAGCAGCACGGCTATCTGCATGCGGGTGCCGTTACCAGTATTGTCGATGTTGCCTGCGGTTATGCCGCCCTGACCATGGCCCCGGAGGGCTATGAAGTGGTGACGGCCGAGTTCAAAATCAATTTGCTGCGCCCGGCGCTTGGCCCGGCCTTTGTGGCCATTGGCAAAGTACAGAACGCAGGCAAACTGCTGACGGTGTGCACAGGAGAAGTACGCAGGCTGGACGACGATGGCACCGTCGGCAAAGCAGTGGCATTGATTCAGGCCACCATTGTGAATGTCGCCATTAGCGGTTGAGCCGAAGGACCGTCACCATGCCTCAGGCAGTCCAGATTACCACCGCCGACGGATACCGGCTGCACGCGAACGTTTGGCAACCGGCCCAGATCTCCGCGCACAGCCCGGTGGTTGTTATCAACAGCGCCACATCGGTTCGAAGTCGCTATTACCACCGCTTTGCCCATGCCCTGCGCAACCGTGGCTGCACAGTCGTGACCTATGACTATCGCGGCATCGGCGATTCAAAACATGGGTCATTGCGCGACCTGCCTGCAGGATGGCTTGATTGGGGCCAGACAGATTTTGAAGCAGTCCTTCAGTATGTTCACTCCCACTATTGCAGCTCGCCGCTTTATGTCGCAGGCCATTCTATCGGTGGATTTCTGATCGGCCTGGCACCATCCGCACATTTGATCCAGCGTATTTTCACGATGGGCGCGCAATATGCCTACTGGCGCGACTATGCGAGCGGGTCACGCACCCGCATGTTCCTGCAATGGCATATTGCCATGCCACTCCTGACGAAGATCTTTGGATATGTTCCGGCCAGCCGCCTGGGCTGGATGGAAGACACCCCCAGAGGCGTGGCGCTGGACTGGTCGGGCATGGGGCCACGCTTTGAACAGTCTCTCGGCCGCCGTTACGGCGCCCATGACAAAACGGCAGCAGAAAGCGAGTTGCCCGCTCGCTTGCAGCAAGTAACGGCCCCCATACTGGCACTGGGCGTAAGTGATGATCCCTTTGGCACGCCAGCCGCACTGGATCGGGTACTTGACTATTACAGCGGATGCGAGCGACGCCACCTGCGGATATCACCCGCCGACATCGGGCATAAAGAAATCGGCCATTTCGCATTCTTTCACAGCCGCTTCAGTGACTCGCTGTGGCCGCTTGCCTTTGACTGGCTGCTTGGGGCGGACACTGAATCCGCTCCGGGCACGATCATCCGTTACAGGAAGCCAAAGGAGTAAAGCAGAGACGCGCCTGGCCGGAATGCAAAAAACCCCGCATCGTATATACGGGGTAGCGCGTTTTAAAAACTATTTGATAAACCACTTACTCAGATTATTATTGAATTAAATTTAAGTGGTAGGCAGTACTGGATTCGAACCAGCGACCTCTACGATGTCAACGTAGCGCTCTAACCAACTGAGCTAACCGCCTTCAGGAAAGAAAAGAATTCTAACACTGTATCGCCCGTTTTGTCTACATTTTCAGGCAATACAGGCGAACATTTCTTCAGACTGTCTCAATCACGCGATATGCTTCTGGATTGATAGCCAACGCCGCCGTCTACCGAGCCATAAACCTGGACTTTGCTGCGTCCGCTATCGGCTGACTGACCGGCACAGCCACTGAGCAGACCGGCGCCCAGAAAAAGAGCCAGCATAAACATCATCGCTTTCATATCCATTCCCTTATTTGATTTAGTACTCACTGACCCTGCCACGATATGATCAGGCAGCAATGATATCCAGTTTAGCAACGGCCAGGGCCAGTGTTTTGGCACCCGCATCCCGGAAAACGATCTCTGCCTGAGCATCTGCGCCCTGCCCGCTTAATCGGATGATGGTTCCATCCCCAAAACGTGCGTGACGCACACCCTGGCCAATCTTGTACTGTTTGCCGCTGACACTCACGCCCGAACTCAGGCTGCGCGGTGCCCTCGGTTCTATTCTTCCTGTGGCAGGACGTGCATGCGCATCCACATGCAAGCGCATCCCCCAGGAAGGCTCGGCCTGCTCACGTGCACGCGGCGTTAGCCATTTCAGGTGATCTTCCGGCAATTCGTCCAGGAAACGCGAACGCATTGAATAGCGTGTTTGCCCATGCAACATGCGCGCATGTGCCAGGCTGATGGTCAGTCGCTCCTTGGCGCGGGTAATGGCTACGTACATCAGACGTCGCTCTTCCTCCAGCCCGTCTTCGGCCATCATGCTGTTTTCATGAGGAAACAGGCCTTCTTCCACACCGGTGATAAAGACCGAATCAAATTCCAGCCCTTTGGCCGCATGAATGGTCATGAGCTGGACCGCATCTTCACCGGCCTGGGCCTGATTATCGCCGGCCTCCAGCGAGGCATGCGACAGAAACAGCGCCAGCGGAGTGGTTTGTTCCTGAGCAAAAGGCGAATCAGGATCGTCAGGCGCAACCGAGCGTTCTACCAGCGCCAGGGCGGGTTTACCTTCGAGGTTTTCTTCAGCACAGAACGCCGTGGCGGCATTGATAAGCTCACCCAGGTTTTCCAGCCGCTCTGCCCCTTCGCGCTCAGCCTCGTAGTGTGTGGTTAATCCCGACAGATCATTAACATGCTTGATCAGTTCAGGAAGCGTGAGGGTTTGCGCCGCCTCGCGCAGCGTTTCAATCAATTTGACAAAGGCCAGCAGCTTACTGGCGCTGCGGCCGGACACGGCCCCCACCGCGTGAATCAGGTTGCAGCCGATCTGACGAGCCGAATCGCTTAGATTTTCAAGCGTCCTGGCGCCAATACCTCGCGCAGGGAAATTCACCACCCGCATGAACGAGGTATCGTCATCGCCGCTGGCCACTAACCGAAGATAAGCCAATACGTGCTTGATCTCCTGACGCTCGAAAAAGCGCAGGCCGCCGTAAACTTTATAAGGGATATGTGCGGAAAACAGCGCATGTTCGATTGGTCGCGATTGCGCATTGCTGCGATATAGAACCGCGATTTCGCTCCGCATACGGCCTTCATTAATCTGCGCGCGAATTTCATCCACCACCCACTGGGCTTCCAGCAGATCGGTGGGCTGCTCCACAACCCGCAGCAACTCGCCTTCGCCCCTGTCGGTCCACAGGTTTTTGCCAAGTCTCTCGGTGTTGTGCTCGATTAGGGCATTGGCCGCATCCAGAATGTGGCCGAAGGAGCGGTAATTCTGCTCCAGCCGGATAATATTGTCGCCAGCGTAGTCGCGCTCAAAGGCGGACATATTGCCCACATTGGCACCACGAAAGGCATAGATGGACTGGTCATCATCACCCACCGCAAACAGCGACGCATCGCCGCCGGCCAGCAAGCAAAGCCATTTATATTGCAGGGTATTGGTGTCCTGAAACTCGTCGACCAGAATATAGCGAAAGCGCCGCTGATAGTGCTCACGTACCAGGGCATTGCGCGACAGCAGCTCGTAGGCGCGCAGCAGCAATTCGGCAAAATCCACAACCCCTTCGCGCTCACACTGTTCCTGGTACAACTGATAAATTTCTGCCAGATGCTTGCGATGCGCATCCCACACTTCAACGTGCTCGGGTCGCTCGCCGTTTTCCTTGGCATTATTGATGAAACGCTGCACATCCCTGGGCGGGAATTTTTCATCATCAATATCATTGGCCTTGATCAGGCGCTTGATGGCCGCCAGTTGGTCTGCGATATCCAGGATCTGGAAATTTTGTGGCAATCCGGCATCGCGATAATGTGCGCGCAAAAGCCGGTTGCACAGGCCATGAAAAGTGCCGACCCACATGCCGCGGGTGTCTACCGGCAACATGGCCGTCAGGCGCGTGAGCATTTCACGCGCGGCTTTATTGGTAAAGGTCACCGCAAGCACGCCGTAGGGGCTGACTTTTCCGTTCTGGATCAGCCAGGCCATACGGGTGGTGAGTACTTTGGTTTTACCGCTGCCGGCACCAGCCAGAACCAGCGTATGCTTGCTGGTGGTGGTGACGGCCGCCAGTTGCTCAGGATTTAACTGCCCGATCATGCGGCATAGCGGCGCAGACGGAGAGCAAACTGTTCAAGGCTCTGAATCCCACTTTGCTGCGCATGCTGGCACCATTGTTGCAGATCGCCAAGCAATTGCTCACTGCTGGCGGTAGAGCTTGTCCATACCCGATACAATTCTTCGCGCATATGAACCAGTTTGGCCAGCATGGTGTTTTGCGACAGCATGCTGTCGAGTTCCTGTTTTTCCTGAGGATTGAGCGCCAGATCGGCCTGGCCAAGGCGTGACTGTACTTTCTGCAATAGTTCGCGTTCCTGGTCATTGGCACCCGCCTGTGTCAGGCGCTTGATTTCTGACTGGACAGACTGACGCAGCATGCTGGCATAACGGGCCATGATTTCATAGCGGTGCGTAATGACGCCCTGCAGGGTTTGCTCGGTGACAGATTCGGATTTTTCACGAACCAGTTTCAGTTTGGGCGCCACCTTCTTGACCTGAGCCAGACGCAGTGCCTGCAATATCCGGATATAAACCCAACCGATATCGAACTCATACCATTTGCTGGAAAATTTGGCTGATGTGCCGTAAGCATGGTGATTGTTGTGCAGCTCTTCACCACCGATGAGAATACCAATGGGAAACAGATTGGTACTGGTATCGGGACTGGAAAAATTCCGGTAACCAATATAGTGGCCCAGACCGTTGACCACACCGGCAGCCCAGAACGGAATCCATGCCATTTGCACGGCCCATACGGTCAGACCGATGGCGCCGAACAACAGCAGGTCAATGGTCAGCATTGTGAAAATACCTAAGGTGGTATGACGGGAATAGACATTGCGCTCCATCCAGTCATTAGGCGTACCATGACTGAAGCGTTTGAGCGTTTCTTCGTTAGCCGCTTCTTCACGATACAGTTCCGCCCCTTTCCACAAGACCCGGTCAATACCGTAGATCATGGGAGAGTGAGGATCGCCTTCACGTTCACATTTGGCGTGGTGCTTGCGGTGGATAGCCACCCACTCGCGTGTCACCATTCCGGTGGTCAGCCAGAGCCAGAAGCGAAAGAAATGCGCAACGGCCGGATGCAGATCCAGCCCCCGGTGAGCCTGGCTACGATGCAGATAAATCGTAACCGCCGCAATAGTAATGTGCGTAAGCACCAGCGTGACAAGAATGATTTGCCACCAGCCAAGTTGCAACAAGCCACCGGAAATAAAATCGAGAATTGTATCCATATACCCTTTAAGGTCTCCTGAGATGCCCCTGATTACCGGGCATTGGCCCGCGACGGCGGGCAGTGTGCCCTAATTCGGGCAGGATGCTGAGCGATATCAAATCGCGCAGGAATTATAACACTATGATTTAAATAAGAAAAAATTTAATTGCCTTTTTTCTTGATTTTGAGCAAGTCGTGAGCAGAATGTCATTATTCTGACACAGAACCCGCTACCGTTATCTAAAATATAGCCCGGTATTCGCGCTGCAATGCAGTTTACATGCTGATTGTATTACGCGAGGTTACAAGTGCACATCAATAGAGAAATTAACCGGTTTTAACCATGTATTTCTCTATTTTAAGACCATTTTAGCAACAACGGGTTCCCTAATCAGTACATTTACCGATTACTTGCTGCGTTCCAGCACCGCGGCAAAAAAACCGTCGGTACCGTGAACGTCCGGACGCAGCTTCAGATAAGGGGTTGTCATAGCAAGATCAGGGCACTTGTCGGCCAGTACTTCCTGGGCATTGAGCAAGGTAAATTCCGGATGAGCCGCCAGGAAGGCCTCAACCTGCTGTTCGTTTTCCTGCGGCAACAGGCTGCAGGTCGAGTACACCAGCCGGCCACCCGGTGCAACGCAGCGGGCCGCACTTTTCAGAATGCGCGCCTGCAATTCAGTCAGTTCCTGCACGCTGGCCGGAGACTGGCGCCATTTCAGATCAGGATTGCGCCGCAAGGTGCCAACCCCGGTACACGGGGCATCTACCAGCACTTTATCGGCCTTGCCCGCCAGTCGCTTCACCCTCGTATCATTTTCGTTCGAGATGGCAATGGGCGTCACATTGGATAAACCGCTGCGGGCAATACGGGGTTTGGCTTTAGCCAGGCGCGCCGCCGATACATCAAAGGCGTACAGGCGACCGGCCGAACGCATCAATGCCCCCAGCAGCAGGGTTTTACCGCCAGCGCCGGCGCAAAAATCAATCACCATATCGGTACGTTTTGGCCCCACCAGCAATGCCAGCAACTGGCTGCCTTCATCCTGCACTTCCAGCGAACCGTTTTCAAATAGCGCCCAGCGGGAAATGGCGGGCTTGCCATTCAGTCGGATACCCCATGGAGAATACGGCGTTGGCTGTGGATCGAAGCCGGCCACCGGGCTATCCTGCAATTGTGTCAGAACCGTATCGCGGTCGGTCTTGAAGGGGTTGACGCGCAGATCCAGCGGCGCCTTGGTATTGAGCGCAGCTGCCAGGCTTTCGTACTGGTCCAGCTGACGCATATGCTCATATAGCCAGTCCGGCAGACTACTGCGGATTTCCGGGGCCAGCGAAGTTGGGTCTATGGTGTCCATGCGCATCAGCCAGGTTTTTTCTTCTTCAGAAAGCTGACCGGCAATCGCGTCTTTACCTACCACCGACGCCAGCCCCAGAATCGCCAGTCGTTCCAGCGCTGGCCCGGTACCGCTTTCAGCGTATTGCCGGTATCGGCGCAAATGGCGCAAGACGTCAAAGACGGACTCGGCCACTTCATTGCGGTCGCGCCCGCCCAGTGATTTGTTGGCCCGGAACCAGGCAGACAGCACGGCATCGGCCGGATGTTTCCATTTGAGCACTTCATTGAGCACGTCGCGAATTTGCCCCAGGCGTATCGTGTAAATGCCGCGCTCGCGCGCACCGGACTGCGACGCACGCGGCGAGCGACGGGTGAAATCGGGTCTGACAGAACGGCGTCCTGTATCTTTTCTAGCGGATTCAATTGTCATCATTTTTGCCTGATTGAACGATATGTCAAATGAGGTATATCAAGAGTGAAATATCCGGTGTCGACATTAAAACATCGATCTACCGGTATTCGCACGCGCTGTGCCGACTATCGGGAAGGGCTGGGCGCCGATAATCGCACGATATCAACCGACATATTCCGTGTCTGTGTAAAACTGCTGTAATGGCAGTTTTTGTGTAAAGCCTACTTTGCCCTGCTCATCCAGAAAGACTGCTTTCTGCACCAGCCAGCGCATGACCTGAGGATAGAGCTTATGCTCCATGCTCAATACCCGGTCGCCCAGGATCTGGGCGGTGTCATCTGCCATCACGGGAACGACTGCCTGCGCAATAATGGGCCCCTGATCCAGTGCAGGAATGACATAGTGTACGCTACAGCCATGAACCCGTACGCCGGCATCCAGCGCCTGCTGGTGAGTATGCAATCCGGGAAAGAGCGGCAGCAGTGATGGATGAATATTAATGAGCCGGCCGGTGTAATGTTGCACAAACACATCGCTTAAAATGCGCATGAACCCCGCAAGCAGCACCAGGTCGGGCTGATAGCGATCAATGCAGTCGGCCAGCGCCTGATCATATTGGGCGCGGGTTTGCCCGCCTGCCGCATCATACACCAGTTGTTCAGTTTGCAGACCCTGAGCCCGCGCCCATGCCAATCCTTCGCTGTTGGCACGATGCGAAATGACGGCGCTGATATTGACGTTACTCATTTGGCTTGCGGCATGCGCCAGGGCTTTCATATTGGAGCCACGCCCGGAAATAAGAATGACGATCCGGGTTACCGCAGGATTTGTTGGTTTCAACTGAACACTTCCGTAATGCTTACAAGTATAAAATTGTAAACTGTATGGCGTGAAAAATCCTCTCCAAATCTCCCGTCAGGCATTTGCCTCGGCTGCCCAAACCGGCAGCGCCCTTACCATTGGTAATTTCGATGGTGTGCATCTGGGTCACCAGCAATTGCTCTCGCATGTCGTGCAAACGGCAAGCAGCAAGGGGCTGGTGCCATCAGTGATGACATTCGTGCCCCATCCTCGTGAATACTTCGCCCTGCGCGAGCAACGGCCTGAACTGGCGCCCACGCGCGTTTCAACGCTGCGCGACAAAGTCCGCGCCCTGTCCTGTTGTGGCATCCGGCATATTCATATCCGGCGCTTTGACCAGGCCTTTGCCCAGCAAACGCCCGAGCAGTTCATCGAGGATATCCTGGTGCGGCAACTGGCGGTCAAGTGGCTGTATGTGGGCCAAGACTTCCGTTTCGGCAGCAAGCGCCGGGGCGATATTGCCCTGCTGCGCGAAGCCGGTGCCCGTTTCGGCTTTGAAGTGGAGACGCTGCGCGATGTACTGGACTCCAGCGGTATTCGCTATTCCAGTTCCGAACTGCGACATGCACTGGCCTATGCCGATATTGAACGGGCCGGCGAATTTCTTGGCCACCCGTATCAAATCAGCGGTCATGTGGTGCATGGGCGCAAGCTGGGTCGAACCATCGGCTTTCCAACCCTCAATGTCCGGGTTATGCCGCGCTGCGCCTTGCGCTCGGGTATCTATGTGGTGCGGGTTAATGGACTAACCGACGAGCCGCTGGCAGGGATTGCCAGTCTTGGTGTGCGCCCGACAGTCGAAGAGGACGGACAAGTCCTGCTGGAAGTACATATTCTCGATAAAAACGTAGCCGCATACGGTAAACTTATTACAATAAGCTTTTTGCACGCCGTGCGGGACGAAGAAAAATTCCCCGATTTACAAACTCTGACTGACGCTATCCGCCACGACGCGGACGTTGCTCGCAACTACTTTGCTGTCCATGGATTATAAGAACACCCTGAATTTGCCTGAAACCCCCTTTCCGATGCGGGGAAACCTGCCCAAGCGCGAACCCGGCTGGGTTCGTGAATGGGAAGAAAAGAATGTGTATCAGGCGATCCGTCAAGCCTGCGCCGGTCGCCCAACCTACATTCTACACGACGGGCCCCCGTATGCGAACGGCGATATTCATATTGGCCACGCGGTCAACAAGGTTCTGAAGGACATTATTCTCAAAAGCCGTACCATGGCAGGCTTTGATGCGCCTTACGTGCCTGGCTGGGACTGCCACGGTATGCCCATCGAAATTCAGATTGAAAAAAAATACGGCAAGAACCTGCCGGTCGCAGAGGTTCAGGCAAAGGCACGCGCCTATGCCCTGGAGCAAATTGACCGCCAGCGGGCAGACTTCAAGCGGCTGGGCGTACTGGGCGACTGGGAAAACCCGTACCTGACCATGAACTACGGCAATGAAGCCAACGAGCTGCGGGCACTGGCACGCATCATGGAAAAAGGCTACGTGTTCCGTGGCCTGAAGCCAGTGAACTGGTGCTTTGACTGCGGCTCTGCCCTGGCAGAAGCCGAAGTGGAATATGCGGACCGCAAGGATCCGGCCATCGATGTGGCCTTCCCCTTTGCCCAGAAAGAAAAACTGGCAGCCGCTTTTGGTGTCGATAGCGTAGAAGATGGTGCCGTCGTTATCTGGACCACCACGCCCTGGACCATTCCATCCAACCAGGCCCTGAACGTACACCCTGAAGTGGTCTATGCTCTGGTGCGCCTGAACGAACCGCTGCCTACCGGCCCGTTGCTGCTGCTGGCCAAAGATCGCGTACAGCCTTGCCTGGAACACTGGCAACTGCAGGGTACCGTTATCGCTGAATGTAACGGACAGGCGCTGGACCATATTGCGTTCCGCCATCCGCTGGCAGCGGTTGACACGGGCTATGACCGTCTGTCTCCGGTCTATCTGGGAGACTATGTCACGGTTGATGCCGGTACCGGCATTGTGCACTCTGCCCCCGCCTATGGTGTAGAAGACTTCCAGTCCTGCAAGGCCAATGGCATGCCGGATACAGACATTCTCAGCCCGGTCATGGGCGATGGCAAATATGTGCCTTCCCTGCCCCTGTTCGGCGGCAAAACCATTTGGGAAGCGAACCCGGACATCGTCAAGGCAATGCAGGACGCCGGCACCTTGCTGCACGTGGAAAATCATAGCCACAGTTATATGCATTGCTGGCGTCATAAAACGCCTATCATTTATCGTGCGACCAGCCAGTGGTTTGCCGGCATGGATCGCCAGCCCAATGACGGCAGCGCGACATTGCGCGAGAAAGCACTGGCAGGCATTGATGCCACCGGCTTTTATCCAGCCTGGGGCCGTGCCCGCCTGCATGCCATGATCGCCAACCGGCCGGACTGGACCCTGTCACGCCAGCGCCAGTGGGGTGTGCCCATGGCGTTTTTCGTGCACAAGGAAACCGGCGAGCTGCATCCGCGTACGATCGAGCTGCTGGAACAGGTCGCGCAGCGCGTGGAAAAACAGGGCATTGAAGCATGGCAGGCGCTGGATCCGGCAGAACTGCTGGGCGACGACGCTGTCCATTACGAGAAAAACCGCGACACGCTGGATGTCTGGTTCGACTCGGGCACCACGCATTTCACGGTCCTGGGTGGTAAAGATAACGCCACTACAGGCTCCCATTCCGATACCCTGCGCTGGCCGGCTGACCTGTACCTGGAAGGGTCTGATCAGCACCGTGGTTGGTTCCACTCGTCTCTGCTGACCTCATCCATGCTGTTTGGCGAGCCGCCCTACCGCAATCTGCTGACCCATGGCTTCGTTGTTGACGGTCAGGGACGCAAGATGAGCAAATCAATGGGCAACGTGATTGCGCCGCAGAAGGTGTCTGACTCTCTGGGCGCTGAAATCATCAGGTTGTGGACCGCTTCTACCGACTATTCGGGCGAACTGTCTATTTCCGACCAGATTCTCAAGCGTGTTGTTGAAGGCTACCGCCGTATCCGCAATACCCTGACGTTCCTGCTGGGCAATCTGAATGACTTTGACGCCGCAACCGATATGGTGGAACCCGGCAAGCTGTTCGAGGTTGATCAGTATGCGCTGGCGCTCACGCAGGATATGCAAAAAGAAGTGACCGCCTATTATGACGACTTCAATTTCCATCCGGCTATGGCGCGTCTGCAGATTTTCTGCTCCGAAGACCTGGGTTCGTTCTATCTGGATACCCTCAAGGATCGCCTGTACGTCACCGAACGTAACAGCCTGGCCCGGCGCTCAGCCCAAACAGCCCTGCTGCACATCACGCTAAGTCTGACCAAATTGCTGGCGCCGGTCTTGTCGTTTACTGCCGAAGAGGCCTGGCAGGAACTGCAGAAATCCACGCTGAAGAACACCGACAGTGCCAACACCGTGACGATCTTCACCGAAGTATTCCACACCCTGCCCGAGGTTGCCGATCACGCAGCACTGAGCAAAAAATGGCAGCGCATTCTGCAGATTCGCGCCGAGCTGAACAAGCAGCTGGAAGATGTGCGCAGTGCCGGCCGGATTGGTTCGGCGCTGCAGGCCGAGGTTGACATTTTTGCTGACGGGCTGGATCTGGAATACCTGCAAAGCCTGAACGATGACCTGCGTTTTGTCTTTATCGTGTCACGTGCCACCGTGCATGCCGGCGTACCGGGTGAAGGCGTTAATTTCACCATCACGCCGTCCGAACATCGCAAATGTGAACGCTGCTGGCACTACCGCGAGGAAGTGGGCACCATTGCCGGCCATCCGGATATCTGCTCGCGCTGTGATGACAATCTGCATCATGGTGGCGAGGACCGGCACTATGCATAAGGCAGAACAGCCGGCGGTACGCGTTGTACCGTATATGATGTGGATTGCGCTGGCACTGGTGCTGATCGGTGTAGACCAGATCAGCAAACAGTATTTTGAACAGCATTTCGAGTATCTGCAGCGCGTGAATGTGCTGCCGGTCTTCGATTTCATTTTGATCTACAATCAGGGTGCCGCCTTCAGCATGCTGGCAGAGGGCACTGGCTGGCAGCGCTGGTTTTTCCTGCTGCTGGGTCTGGCCGCTTCGGCCTTCATTCTGTTTTTGCTGCGCAAACACCGCGAGCAGCGGCTGTTCTGCCTGGCGCTGGCGCTGATACTGGCCGGTGCACTGGGCAACGTCATAGACAGAACGGTCTACGGACACGTGATCGATTTTCTGTTGTTTTACTGGAACGATGCCTATTTCCCGGCCTTCAATCTGGCCGACACGTTTATAACCATCGGGGCCGTTCTCCTGGTCCTGGATGAACTGCTGCGTTATCTGCGCAACAAAAGGGAGCAACAGACATGAGTCCGCTTTCCGGCAAGCGTATCCTGATCGGCGTCACCGGCGGCATTGCCTGCTATAAGGCCGCCGAACTGGTACGCCGGCTGCAGGATCACGGTGCAATCGTCACCGTTGCCATGACGCACGCAGCGACCCAGTTTGTCACGCCCACCACATTCCAGGCACTGTCCGGCAATCCGGTATACACCGAGACGCTGGACGACCGGATGGAAAACAGCATGGCGCACATTAATCTGAGTCGCCAGGCCGATCTGATTCTGATCGTACCGGCCAGTGCCGATTTCATGGCCAAACTGGCCCATGGTCTGGCAGACGACCTGCTGGCCACGGTATGCCTGGCGCGCGGACTTTGTCCGCTGGTGGTGGTACCGGCCATGAACCGGGAAATGTGGGGCCATCCGGCAACCCAGCGCAATGCAGAACAACTACGCAATGACGGGGTCAGGCTATGGGGACCGGCCAGCGGCTCACAGGCCTGCGGCGAAGTGGGCGATGGCCGTATGCTGGAACCCGAACAGATCGTCTATGAAACGCAGGCTTTTTTTCAGGGCAAGGCGCTGGCCGGCAAAAACATTCTGGTTACCGCCGGCCCTACGCAGGAAGATATTGATCCGGTGCGCTTTATCAGCAACCGCTCTTCAGGCAAAATGGGTTACGCGATCGCTCGTGCCGCCTGGGAAGCCGGCGCACGTGTAACGCTGGTTTCGGGACCAACGGCGCTGGATGCGCCCTATGGCGTTGAGCGCATCAATGTAAAAACGGCCCGGCAAATGCATGCGCATGTGATGCAACTGGCACCGGAGCAGGATATATTTATCTCTGTTGCCGCCGTGGCAGACTGGCGCGTTAGCAATACCCAAACACAGAAAGTAAAAAAAACCGGTACCCAAGGCGGCCTGGATCTGGCGCTGACCGAAAATCCGGATATTCTGGCCGAAGTAGCTGCGCTAGCCAACGGTCCATGGTGTGTGGGTTTTGCCGCTGAAACGGAAAACCTGCACGAGTATGCCGAAGCCAAGCGCCAGCGCAAGAAAATTCCATTACTGGTTGGTAATCTGGCCCAGGAAACCATGGAATCGGATCAGTCTCGCATGGTGCTGTTCGACGATCAGGGCAGCCATCCCCTACCTGTGCTGGATAAACTGGATGCCGCCCGGCGGCTTGTCGCAGAAATCGCCAATCGCACCGTCAGGCCAGGCGCGTCCGGAAACCTTTAATCGCCGCTCCAGACTGCGTCATCCGGATCGCCGATGCAACCCTATATTGATCAGATTCTTGCATTCATCTCCGTGCATCAACAGTGGGCGGGGCCGATTATCGGCCTGGTCTCTTTCGGAGAGTCGCTGTTGATTGTCGGGCTATTTGTGCCGGCAACGATCATTCTGCCGCTCACCGGCGTATTGATTGCCAACGATACGCTTGAGTTTACCGGCATCCTGCTTTGGGGAGTAGCGGGCGCCATCCTGGGCGATGCCGTTTCTCACTGGATTGGCAGGGCCTACGGCCCCGCCCTGCTTAAGAGCGGCATCCTGCGCAAGCGCCGACGCTCGGTGGCACGCACCCGTCTGCTGTTTTATCGCTATGGCTTTCTTGCCGTCTTTGCCGGTCGCTTCATGGGCGCATTCCGCTCGCTTATCC
Source organism: Advenella mimigardefordensis DPN7 (assembly GCF_000521505.1). GTDB lineage: Bacteria > Pseudomonadota > Gammaproteobacteria > Burkholderiales > Burkholderiaceae_B > Advenella > Advenella mimigardefordensis. Next base: position 1,824,280 of record NZ_CP003915.1, on the reverse strand, counting down.
CGGGCATGGCTGGCATAATGAAGATGCCACAGGGGCGGTTTCAGCTGGCCAATGTATTGTCCGGCGTGATCTGGTTCCCCTGGCTGCTGCTGCCGGGGTATCTGGGTGTGCGCGGTGCCGACGCACTGGGCGTCACGGGCAGCGCCGCCATCCTGGCCCTGCTGGCAGTGATATGCATTGTCGTTATCGTTTCAAGACGCCGACGGGCGGCGCGCCCGCCGCAGAAAAAGCAGTGAGACCAGCGCAAGAAAATGCAGCTATCCACGCAATGACAGCCAATGGAGCGCAACCATGAATATGGACTACAAGGAACCCAGAAATGGCGACTTTGCCAGTTACGTAGAAGAACTGAGCCGCCATTTTGATATGAAAGAACAGGCGGTGAACCCGGATTTTTCTTCGGGCTTCCCCTCGCAGTTGGTTGATGCCACAGCGCGCAATAATCGCAAGGCGGCGCAAGCCGGTACGCAACGCAATGCTGCCCGCGCGGCGGCCGTAACCGACAATCAGGCAGATACCAGCTTTCCCGTGCCAGCCAGCGGCAAGCAACATGCAGGATTCGACACGCGTCCGGCGGCACCCGCAAAACGGCAGGGCAAGTCCTTTCCCAGTCTCGTGGTGCTAGGATTGATCATCATGGCGATGTTCATCGTGGCCAGAAGTGTCAACCCGAACGCGGACGGCGTGGGCGGGCCGCTGATCTTCATTCTGGTGATTCTATTTATTATTTTCAGGCGGATCCGCAATGCCGCCAAACGATTTCCCACTTCAGTCAATACCAAGAAGCAAACATGAAACTTGATGTCAAAATTTTAGATGAGCGCATGCGCGACCAGCTACCTGCCTATGCCACTAGCGGTTCGGCCGGGCTGGATTTGCGTGCCTGCGTCGATCAGGAGCAAACGCTGGCGCCTGGCGCCTCGCTGCTGGTACCCACCGGCATTTCCATTTACGTGCAGGATCCTCGCTATGCAGCGATGATTCTGCCACGCTCCGGTCTCGGACATAAAAGCGGCATTGTGCTGGGCAATCTGGTTGGTTTGATCGATGCCGATTATCAGGGCCCCCTGATGGTATCGCTCTGGAACCGCAGCCAGACGCCTTTTGTGTTAAAACCCATGGAGCGCGTCGCGCAACTGGTTGTTGTACCCGTCATGCAGGTCGAGTTCAACGTCGTCGAAGAATTTACACAAAGCGAACGCGGCACCGGTGGTTTTGGCAGTACTGGCAGCCACTGATCCGGCTGCAGCATTGGCGGGCGCCGTGACGCCTATCCAGCGCATCGCCCGACACGGACGCCAGCCGTCCGTCGCCGGAACTGCGCTGGCGTAGATAGCTTTACGATACCGCCCCTTATTTTCCAGGAAAACAAATGAATCAAACTAAACGAACGCTGTTAAAAAGCGCACTGGCCGCCCTGATGGGCGTTACGCTGCTGCAACCGGTTATGGCTCAGGAAAAATCGTATCCGACCAAGCCCATTACCTTTGTAGTACCGTATTCTCCCGGAGGCCCGCTTGATGGCGTAGCGCGTCTGCTGGCCGAACATGCAGGCAAGACACTGAAACAAACCATTATTGTGGAAAACAAACCGGGGGCCGGCGGCAATATCGGTGCGGCCATGGTAGCCCGTGCCAAACCCGATGGCTATTCCATCGTTATGGGTGCGGTTGCCACGCACGCCATCAATCCGTGGCTCTACAAAGGCCTGAATTTCGATCCGGTGAAGGATTTCGAGCCCGTCTTGCTGGTGTCTGAAGTGCCCAACGTATTGGTAGTTAGCACCGCCTTCTCGGACAAACATAACATCAAAGATGTCGCCTCCCTGCTGGAATACGCCAAAAACAACCCGGGCAAACTCAATTATGCATCGGGTGGTAATGGCAGCGCGGGCCATCTCGCCGGCGAACTGCTCAAGCAGCGCACCGGTATTGATGCGGTACACGTTCCCTATCAGGGTGCCAGCCCCGCCAAGCTGTCTTTGCTGTCCGACCAGACTCAGTTCATGTTCGATAACCTGGCCTCTGCCCTGCCGATGGTCAATGACGGCAAGGTTCGTGCCCTGGCGCTCACCACCAAAGCCACGTCGGACATCATGAAAGATGTACCAACCATGGAAGCATCGGGTATCAAGGATTTCGATATCAGCACGTGGTTCGGTATTTTTGCCACCGGTGGCACACCGGCAGCGGTTGTGAATACGTTGCACGATGCATTTGCCAAGGCGATGGATGACGAGGCCGTAAAAAAACAATTGCTGACCATGGGCTCGGATACCAAACCATCGTCGCCCGAGGAATTTGCCGCGAAGGTCAAAACTGAAATGGCAAAATACAAAGAGATCGTCAGGATCTCTGGTGCCACAGCGCAGTAATCAAGAAACAGATGGCTGATCTGCCGGAAAATGAATACCGGCATGCCAGCCATTATTGTCGGCATGAAAAAAGGACTGCATCCTTTCTGATAGAACGATGCAGTCCTGCTTGCCGCCCGTTTACCTTGTCACACGCGCACCGCGCTCTGGCATTGCGTCATTGCCTGCATTATTTTTCTGCAGCGTACTGGAAGCGGCCATCTTCAATTTTTCCCATAACACGGGCGCGATCATCAAAGCCCTGATGATCCTTGGCTGAAATATTCAATACACCATTGGGTACAATGAGTTCTTTGGTGGACTCAATCGCATCGCGCAAGGCACTGCGAAACTGCGGCGTACCGGGCTGCGCTTTTTGCTGCAGCGCCTGCTTCACCGCATTATCCAGCACCATATACGCCCCCCAGGCATCGCCGGCAAACTGAGTGGCTGAATTGGCGCCGTATTTAGCCTCATATTTCTCTGTAAATTCGCTGGCCACTTTCTTTACCGGATTGCTGTCCGGCAGTCCTTTGGCAACCACCCCCGGACCGGTAGGGAATAAAGTGCCCTCTACATCTTTGCCGCCCACCTGCAAAAATTCCAGCGTTCCAATGCCATGAGTCTGATAGATCACCCCTTTATAGCCGCGTTGCTTGAGCGTTTTTCCAGGTAACACGGCCGGTGTGCCTGAACCGGCGATCAGAACGGCATCGGGTTTGGCTGCCATCAGCTTGAGCACCTGTCCGGTGACCGATGGATCGGTCCGCTGATAGGACTCGCGGGCGACCACATCAATTTTTCCGGCCGCCAGATTCGAAAACTCTTTCCACCAGTTTTCACCATAGGAATCGGCATAGCCGATAAAGGCAATTTTCTTGAAGCCCTTGCGAACCATATCTTCCACCAGTACCTGGGCCATCAGGCTATCATTCTGCGGCATCTTGAAGGCCCAGTGGCGGCCCGGATCGTCCGGCGGCGTCACAATGGCTGCTGAAGCGGCCAATGCGACCATAGGCGTCTGGGTTTCCTTGAGAACATCCAGAATCGCCAGTGCCGCCGCAGTGGTATTGGGGCCTACCAGCACATCGATTTTGTCTTCCGAGGTCAGCTTGCGCGCGTTGCGCACTGCTTTACTCACATCAGTACCGTCGTCCAGCACGATATATTTGGCCGGTTCACCACCCAGCGTTTTGGGCCACAAATCAATCGCGTTACGCGACTGAATGCCAATGGCCGCTGCCGGGCCGGTACTGGAAAGCGTGATGCCCACGGTTACGTCGGCAAAGGCCAGTGGAGTGAGTGTTGCGGCAAGTATGCCGGCAAAGACGGACGTTTTCAATTTCATGAATAAACCTCTGGAAAAACAATGTATCCTGCGTCGTCGCTGCTGCCGGACCACAAGGTCCCCGGCTGGCAACGCAGGAAGTGGTCGCATTCTAACCCGAATGACATCCCAGTGACTGGATCTGTGCGCCATCGTTTGCGCGTACCTGTGTACGGCCATCGATCGCACCAGCGATCACATCGGACAACAGGGCCAGCGCCTGCGACTGGCTCTGCACGAGGGAGTCGACACCACTGCCAGCCTGAACCTGAATCCTGGTCTGGCAAACGCGAGCCGATTGGGTACCCATGCGGACCGGATTGATGCGCCAGGTGACGTCAATCACAGCGGCTTTGTTCAGGATCATATCAAAGCGATGAAAAGTAGTCTGTATCAGCCAAACCGGCAGCTTTTGTTCGCTGCCTGCCAGGCCTTGCACATTGATGGCCCCGAGACGACTCACCAGGTTTGCCGATAGCGTTTTCTGGATTTCATCCTGTAGCGAACCCGCCCAGCGGGAACCGTTAAGCGGCGCCACCGCCGACGAATCCGTTGAACTGCGAACCATCAATTGCGGTTTATACACGACATCGGGAATGGTCACGTCATGCAGATTGACGCCATAGCGCGCCGTGCCCTGCACGTTGGCCGGATCGCTGGCGGCCAGCGTGTAATACTGCGTGGGGGCAGAAGCGCAGGCACTAAGCGTGGCAGTAACGGCGACCAGCGCCAAAGGTCGCAAAAGGGCGGACAAACTACGCGTTATCATTGACTTTCCTTGAACGGGATATTGTCTTGCGAACGACCCCGGATCAGTGAACTGGGTTCGGCCTGTAGATAGTCGCCCAGGCTGCGAATAGATTTGGCCGCCCGCGACAGTTCCTTGATCATGCCATTGAGCTGCAGCATGACCGGACTTTCGTCTGACACCACACCACGGACACTTCCCATGGTTTTATTGACGCCATCCAGTGACCGACCCGCTTTTTGTACCGTGGTTGTGAGCGCCGGCACCATGGTGGTGTCCAGGGTGCGGGCCAGTTTGGAAATGCTTTGCAGGGTTTCATCAAGCGAATGACCAATCGAATCGATCGGCAGATTTTTCAGCTTTTCAACAATGACATTCAGTTGCTGCTGCAATTCATCAAAGCTACCCGGCACGGTAGTGACTTCCACTGGCAGCTTGCTCACATCAGGCACCGCCGGCTTTTTGGCTATCTCAGGGAAATAGTCCAGCGCCACATACAGCTGGCCGGTAAAGATATTGGCAAAACGCAATTGCGCCTGTATACCGCTACTGACAAATTCCTTGAGCGCGACATCATGCTGCACTTCGCCATGTTTATCCATCTGCTGTGCTTCCGGTATGGCTGCGCCCAGGCGATTTTCATAGATCACACCATCGACAATCACCGTGGTTTTTTTGGTAGCCATATCAAATTCCATGGAGATGTTCCTGACCTCTCCCAGCAGAATACCCTTGAAATCGATGGCCGAGCCGGTCTGCAATCCCCGCACGGACTTGTCAAATTTCATGCGTATCGGAAAGGCAAGCCCATCGGGTTTGGCCAGCGCCTTGTCTTCGGTCGGACTTAGTGCAAAGCGCGTCCCGTCCGGCGCCGGCTCGGGCTCAGGCTTTGCATCACCATCCTGACGGGGCAGCTGACCGAAAGAAATACCACCAGCCAGCACGGACACCAGGGACTGGGTTTTCAGATTGAGGCCGCCGGCGTTCAGGGACAGGTCAACACCACTGGCGTTCCAGAAACGGCTGTCTTTGGTCACAAACCGGTCATAGGGCGCGTCAACAAAAATCTGGACCTCGACACCATTGCCATCTTTGCTAAGCGTGTAATTGATCACCTGCCCTACTTCCAGACGGCGGTACAGGACCGGCGAACCCAAATCCAGGGAATTCAGACTGGGGGCGGTAATGGTAAAGCGCTTGCCGGGACGGCCGCTGACCAGTTCAGGCGGCTTTTCCAGCCCGACGAATTCGCTGCTGGATTTGATCTCGGCCTTAGATGAATCATCGATATCCACACCAATATAGGCACCGGAAACCAGTGTTCCCAAGCCGGAGACACCGCTGGCTGCCAGGCGCGGCCTGACAACCCAGAACCGGGCGCCCTCACGCAACAGAAACTCGGCATTCTGCTTGAATGCGATTTTCACCAGAACCGAGTTATGGTCATCGGTGAGCGATATATCAGTCACGGTGCCCACCACAACATCTTTGTAGCGCACCTGCGTTTTGTCAATTTCCAGGCCTTCTGCCGTCTTAAAGGTCACGGTGGCAATCGGCCCCTGCTGCATATAGCCTCGTACCAATAGTGACAGTCCGATGATTGCCGCAATGAGAGGCACCAGCCAGATCCATGACACATTCTTGTTCTTCTTTTGCGTAATGACCGGCGTTTTGGCGATGATCGGGTTGGGCTGATTGGGCGACCTGCCCTGATTGCCTGCCTGCGCATTGTTCTGTGCGGCAGCGCTCTGCCCTTTTGCCGCATCATCAGCGGCGCGCCCGCCTGCAGGCGCCTGGCGGTCAGCCGGCGTCGCTCCGCTGCCCGATTGGTTTTCGGGGGCGTCCGATGATGGCAGATCTTTTTCAGACATCTAATGCTCCTGCCGACAACTGGTTCAGTAAACTATGCATTCTATAGAAATAACGTGAGTCCGTTCCTGACTGTTCTGGTATTACAACGGCTATGAAAACGTTGGCGCAGTGGCTGCCGGCTGATAGCCCGGCTGTTCGATATCGTCGTCCACTTCATCCCAGCCCTTGCGTATATCGAAATTCATGGTCGCAATCATGGTCACCACCACTACCATGCCAAAGGCTGCCGCGCCGATCGCCGGCGTGACCGACATGAGCGGACCGAAGCTCACCAGCGACGTAAGCAGGATGACCACAAAGACATCCAGCATGGACCATTGACCGATCAACTCTACTGTTTGATACATTCGGGTGTATCGCATCATCGTATCACGACTACCGTGCGCCGAACGGCCGATCAAAATGCCCAGAATGACAATTTTTGTGAGCGGCACAACAAAGCTGGCAATAAAGACAATCAGCGCCAGATCCCAGGAACCCAGATTCCACAATTCCAGTATCCCGCCCAATATGGTATGAGAAGACGTACCACCCAGCACGGTGGTGTTGACCATCACCGGATAGAGATTGGCCGGAAAGTACAGAATAATAGCGGTCAGAAGGATGGCAAGCGTGCGCGTTCTGTGCGCCGGTTTGCGAAAATGCACATGATGATGGCAGCGCTGGCAATGCCCTTCCGAATCTGCGCTCATCGTGACCTGGCCGCATATTTCGCAGTCCAGGGGCACGTGCGCCTGGTCGATGGTCACCGGTAAATTCTTTACGGCACCATCCTGTTCGGCCAACAGCCAGATGCGTTCCGAATTGAGCTTACTCAGGCCGGTCAGCAGAAACGTGAGCCCCGCATAGGCCCACAGGCCGGCGCCGGGCGTCAGGGAGGCCATATCGGCCAGTTTCACGATGGCGACCAGGGCTCCCAACATAAAGACCGGGACCATCGCCCACGGACGCACCACATGCAGCCAGCGGCTTAACTGATTAAGCCCAGGTGCGCGCTGGCCCTTGCGCGAAAACGCCAGCAGCCAGGCCAGAATCAGAATGTCCAGCAGCGGCATCAGGAAACCGGTGGCAAAACACATAATGGCAACGCTGGGATAGCCGGCACGCCAGGTAGCGGCGACGGCGTCCAGAAAGGTTGAACTGCTTTTGAGGCCGACCGCCGAGATGGTGCCCACCGGCATCACATTGGCAATAATGAAGGCAATCAGCGAAGTCAGGACCAGCGCCAGCCAGGCCGAGCTGTTGAGCACCCCCTGCGACCACAGGATTGTGCCGCAACGAACGCAAGAAGCGCGCTGGCCCGAGACCAGCGCGCTTCGTTCATGCAGTTGCCCGCAATGATGGCAGGCGATGTAATTGCCCGTCATACTCAGGAGACCAGTGCTTCTTCCTCTGAATCCTTTTGTTCCTTCGGATCGGAATCATTGAAAGTGAGCGTAACTTCGTCCTGATCATCGATATCGACGTAAACCGAACCGCCATTTGCCAGTCGGCCAAACAAGAGTTCATCTGCCAGGGCTCGGCGGATCACGTCCTGAATCAGCCGTTGCATGGGGCGTGCCCCCATCAGCGGATCAAATCCTTTTTTGGCCAGATGCTTACGCAGCGCATCGGTGAACGTTGCCTCCACCCGTTTGGCCTGCAACTGATGCTCCAGCTCGATCAGGAATTTGTCCACCACGCGCATGATAATGTCTTCGGACAAGGACGCAAACGGGATGATGGCATCCAGCCGGTTACGAAACTCCGGCGAGAACATGCGTTTAATTTCTGCCATTTCATCGCCGCTCTGACGGCTGTCAGCAAAACCGATGGAGCGACGATTCAGCAACTCTGCCCCGGCATTGGTGGTCATGATGATCACAACGTTACGGAAATCGGACTTGCGGCCGTTGTTATCGGTCAGTGCACCATGATCCATGACCTGCAGCAGGATATTGAAAATATCCGGATGCGCCTTCTCGATTTCGTCCAGCAGCAAGACGCTGTGCGGCTGTTTGTTGACCGCTTCGGTCAGCAAACCACCCTGATCAAAACCGACATACCCCGGAGGCGCGCCAATCAGGCGTGACACCGCGTGACGCTCCATGTACTCGGACATATCAAAGCGAATGAGCTCGACGCCAAGAATGAAGGCCAGCTGTTTGGCCACTTCGGTCTTGCCCACGCCTGTAGGGCCGGAAAACAGGAACGAACCTATCGGTTTATCCGGTTTGCCCAAGCCCGAACGCGACATTTTGATGGCAGACGCCAGCGCCGTAATGGCCGCATCCTGACCAAACACCACCGTTTTCAGATCACGATCCAGCGTGGCCAGCTTGTTACGATCATCGGTGCTGACCGATTGCGGCGGAATCCGCGCCATTTTGGATACGACGTTTTCAATCTCGGCCTTGCCAATCACTTTTTTCTGCCGCGACTTGGGCAGCAACCGCTGAGCCGCACCACTTTCGTCCAGCACGTCGATGGCTTTGTCCGGCAAATGACGGTCGTTGATGTGTTTGGCGGACAGCTCAGCTGCTGCTGTAATGGCGGCTGCCGAATAGCGAACGTGATGGTGTTCTTCGAATTTGGATTTGAGGCCGCGCAGGATAAGAATCGTCTGCTCAACCGTCGGCTCGCTGACGTCGATTTTCTGGAAACGACGTGACAGTGCATGATCTTTCTCGAAAATACCGCGATATTCCTTGTAGGTGGTGGCCCCCATGCAACGCAGCGCGCCGGAAGACAGCGCCGGTTTCAGCAGATTGGAGGCGTCCATGGTACCGCCCGAGGCAGAACCGGCGCCGATCAAGGTATGAATTTCGTCGATGAACAACACGGCATCGGGCTGGCTGGCCAGCTGCTTGAGCACGGCTTTCAGACGCTGCTCGAAGTCACCGCGATATTTCGTGCCAGCCAGCAGTGCACCCATGTCCAGGGCATAAACGCGGGCCTTGGCGAGAATATCAGGCACATTGCCCGTTGTAATGCGCAATGCAAGACCTTCGGCGATCGCGGTTTTGCCCACGCCCGCCTCGCCCACCAGCAAGGGATTGTTCTTGCGACGGCGGCACAGGATTTGCACCACACGTTCGATTTCACTGTCCCGTCCGATCAGCGGATCAATTTTTCCGGCCTTGGCCAGCCCGTTCAGATCAGAGGCATACAGCGCAAGCGGCGACTTGTTCTCTTCAGCCTCACCGGCTTGCGGCTCTGAAGGGGCTGCACTTTCGTCGGGCGATGGCGCCGCTGACTTGGTGATACCGTGGGAAATGTAGTTGACGACGTCCAGGCGCGTGACATTCTGCTCCTGCAGATAGAACACGGCGTGAGAGTCTTTCTCACTAAAAATGGCAACCAGCACATTGGCGCCCGTGGCCGGGCTTTTCGTGTTGCCATTGGAGGAAACATGCATAATGGCGCGCTGGATGACGCGCTGAAAACCAAGCGTAGGCTGCGTATCGACGTCTTCGGAGCCGCCCACTATTGGTGTATTGGCGTCAATAAACGCACGCAGTTTGCTGCGCAATTGTTCGATATCAGCATCGCAGGCCGTCAGTACTTCCCTGGCGGCCGTATTGTCCAGCAGTACCAGCAACAGGTGTTCGACGGTAATAAATTCGTGGCGTGCCGAACGTGCATCCACAAATGCCATATGAAGTGTCACTTCGAGTTCTTGAGAAATCACAATTTCCTCCGTCTAAACAACTGCCCTGGGAATACCAGGATTATTACAAATCCACGGGTTCCATCACGCACTGCAATGGGTGCTGATGGGAACGCGCGTACTGCGCAACCGTTGCCACCTTGGTGGCAGCAATATCACGGGTATACACGCCACACACTCCCTTACCATCATGATGTACTTTTAACATGATCACCGTGGCTTCTTCTTCGGATTTCGAAAAAATCTTTTGCAAAACCGAAACCACGAAGTCCATCGGGGTGTAATCGTCGTTTAGCAGTAACACCTGATACATGGGTGGGGGCGCCAATTTTGCCTTTTGCGCTTCAGTGACAATGCCTGACTGCTGAGCCATACCGAACCTGCTTGAGAAAGTCTTTATATTGATACTGTATACGATATTTCAAGTGCTGTTGTTTATGAACCCCAGAATTATCGGTAATTTCCACTATTGACTCACATAATTTTAATCCGCATCATTTATTTATACTGAAAAATAGTATCCACAAAACTGTTTCAGTATTTTTTCGGCAGATGATGCATCACCAATCGTCTGCCATGGGTTGGTAAAATCTTGAGCAGAGGCTGTAAGAATGTCAGAAACAACAGAAACATCAGTCCCGGAAGAAGGCGGTAACAAACAGACCGGGACCGTAAAATGGTTTAACGATGCCAAAGGGTTCGGTTTCATCACACCCGATGGCGGCGGCGAAGACCTTTTTGCCCACTTTTCCTCCATCCAGATGAATGGATTCAAGACGCTAAAAGAAGGTCAGCGCGTTACTTTCGAAATTGCACAGGGTCCAAAAGGTCAACAGGCACTTAATATAATGGCAGCATAGCCTGTATAATTACAGACTATGCCTATATCCCTGCCCGCATCAAGGTTCTTGCGGTTAGCGCTTATCGCGGGCTGCTTCATCCTCACAGGCCTATCCACGGCCCCAAGGGTTGCTGCAGCCCGCGTTCCTGTGTCCGCTCCTGCCAACGACATCGCTTCGTCCGCGACCATCTCATTGCAAATCAACAACAAGATGCTCACCGCTGAAGTGGCCGACACTGAAGATTTGCGTGCCCAGGGGCTCATGTATCGCAAAACGATGTCACCTGATCACGGTATGATTTTTGCGTTCCGCGACGACCAGTCCCGCTGTTTCTGGATGAAAAACACCCCCATTCCCCTGGCCATTGCTTTCATAGACAAGAACGGTACCATTGTGTCCATGGATGAAATGCAGCCTCTCACCGAGATCCCGCACTGCTCCGGCGCAGCCGCCCGCTATGCGCTGGAAATGAACCGGAACTGGTTTCGTAGCCACGGCGTCCGTGTCGGTGATAATATCAAGGCAGTCATACCGGACACCCTGCCCGCCGCAAGAGACGGCTTGCGGGAAATACTACAGTAAAGGTTATTTATGAAAGGAATCAGGATCGCCCTGCTGGGAAGCTGCATCAGCTTGCTTGCAGGATGTTCAGGCATTACCCTGCCCGAATACCAAAAACCGGCCATTGAGCGAAACTCCGATGTTGAGCCCAGACAACTGGCCAACTGCATTCTCAATGGCTGGAAGGGCCCCTATCCCGCCGCCCATTTGAGAGAGTCCGATGCCTTCTATTTTTTTGGCGGCATACCCGGACCGGAGGAACCCAAGGCAAAAATAAGCGTCACCCCGCGGTCGCTGGACGCCAATGCCGGATCGCGCGTTACCCTGCGGGTCGCACAAGGCACAGAAGGCCAATATTGTGACCATTGTCGAGCAATGTATGCGTTAACGAACTCAACGCCGCAGCCCAAAAAGAAACCGCCAGTCAGCACATGCACTGGCGGTTTTTTTCATGCGGGGACGAATCCCTGCCTGGCGTTATCAGCCCAGGTTTTTGCTGGCAAAATCCCAGTTAGCCAGTTTCCAGAATGATTCCAGATATTTAGGACGCGCATTACGATAGTCAATGTAATAAGCGTGTTCCCAGACATCACAGGTCAGCAGTGGAACGTCGTCTGTCGTTAGCGGTGTTTTGGCATTGCTGGTATTGACGATGTCCAGTGAGCCGTCGGCTTTTTTCACCAGCCATGTCCAGCCTGATCCGAAGTTACCGGCAGCAGATTTGTTGAACTCTTCCTTGAACTTGTCAACACTACCCCATTTTTTATTGATGCCTTCGAGCAGAGCACCGGCTGGCTCGCTGCCACCTGGCGTCAGGCTGTTCCAGTAAAAAGTGTGGTTCCAGATCTGCGCAGCCTGATTGAACATCACGCCATCAGATTTTTTTACGATGTCTTCCAGGCTGGCGTTTTCAAATTCTGTACCAGGGATCAGTTCGTTCAGCTTATCAACATAGGCTTTATGATGTTTGCCATAGTGATATTCGAGCGTTTCTTTAGAAATTGTGGGAGCAAGAGCATCCATTTCATAGGGAAGTGGAGGTAAGCTGTGTGCCATGTAGATCTCCTTGTCAAAGTGAAAAAGGTTCTCTGATGATACCTTAAATTCTAGCTGCGATTGGGAATGACCCTGACTTGCTGCGTACCTTTCTCCAATTCCACCTTCAGGGTCTGGCCATCCTGCAGTGCAGCGGGGTCGCGCTGTACGCGTCCGGCCTCATCATAAACGATCGCATAGCCGCGCCCCAGCACGGCTCGCGGATTGATGGCGGTAAATTGCGTATGCGTGCGCTCGAAGCGTCGCTGCTGCTGGCTGATGATGCGATCTGCAGCACGATCCAGACGCGTCAGCAGGGTGGCAACCCGGTTTCTGGCATGCGCCACCTGCGGCGCACTATGTTCCAGCGCCTGATTCAGGAGGGCGACCCGGTTCCTTTTATACGTCAGGCCGGTTCGCACACCCGCATCCAACTGCCTGATCGCATGCACAACCCGCACCCTGTCGGCACGAATCTTCTGCGCCGGCGATACCAGCCGCCCCGTCAGGCGATCCAGCCGCAGGCTGTAATGCTCCAGCATCCGCTGCTGATGCCGTGACAGCCGGTCTGTCAAACCGGCAATCTCATTTAAGATGTCCTGGCGGGGCCGGCAAACCAGCTCAGCCGCTGCTGTGGGCGTTGGCGCACGCAGATCGGCAACAAAGTCGGCGATCGTAAAATCGGTTTCGTGCCCCACACCGGAAACCAGCGGAATCCGGCTTGCTGCGATCAGCCGAGCCAGCGCTTCATCATTGAAACTCCACAAATCTTCCATACTACCGCCACCACGGACCAGTAGCAGGACATCCACTTCGTTGCGCATTTGCGCCTGCGCCAGCGCACTCATGATTTCGGTAGCGGCATCTCTGCCCTGCACTGCGGTCGGATAAATCACAATGCTTACATGCGGCGCCCGACGGGTGAGCGCACTGAGTACGTCCTGCAGGGCGGCGGCGCCGAGCGAGGTAATCACGCCGATACGACGTGCAAATGCCGGCAGGGAGCGCTTGCGAGAGGCATCAAGCAACCCTTCTTCCTGCAGACGGGCACGAATCGCCAGAAACTGTTCATACAGATTGCCCTGTCCTGCCCGACGCAGCGACTCCACCTGCAACTGATAATCACCGCGAGGCTCATAAAGCGTCACCCGGGCCCTTACGTCAATCCGGTCCCCCGAGGCAGGAACAAAATCAAGCTGTGTCGTTTTGCCGCGGAACATGACCGCACGCACAGATGCGCGCTCGTCTTTCAACGTGAAATACCAGTGTCCGGACGAGGCTCGTACAAAATTGGAGACCTCACCCGTGACCCACAGCGTGGGCACGCCCTCCTCAAGCAGCCGGCCAACGCGCCGGTTCAGCTGAGCAACCGATAACATTTTTTCGCTTGACAAGGCGGTGTCATTTTCCTGTTTTTCCAAAATTCCAATTCCAAACTGTCCACAAAATTTAAAAATCAAGAGCCTGGGCTTTTTTTCGGCGTATTACAATGGCTTCCTGATTTGATTTGTGAGAAATATCTCGTATCTCATTGATTTTAAACAAAAATAAATATTTCATTTAAATTGCACAAGGATTAAGCAAACAAGCCCAGCACTTGTGTAGATACGCCATTACAGCATCTTATTCACAGAATTATCCACAGAAAATGTGAGTAGTTACATTTACCCATTCCGACCTTTCTGCGCCATGCTGATTTTGTGCATTGCATGATGTCGCCAACCCAGTCAGAACCATCAACAAACGCAGTCTCATCATCACGGCAATCGACGCTTAGCGATCCGTGCGTAGGCCATCACGCTCCTGAAGCGCCACGCCGATTTGATGCGATAATGTTCGACATGTCCTGCACCGGCCGTTAACAAAGCGTCGCGCTGAACATGAATAACCGGCGTTGCCCTGCATGCCCGTTTTCCGATATCAGAAACAAGTACACTGGCCGTTTCCGATTTTACCGGATCCCAGCCATCAACCAGACCATGGTAAAGAAAAGACATTCTACCCTGACCGATACCCTGCTGCGCCAATGGCAAAGCGGCGGACGCCTGTCCGACCTGCTGCTGCCGCTATCATGGATCACTCGCCTGGCCGTTACCATCCGCAAGCTGCGCTATAAACGTGGTTTGAAACAAGCCAGTCGCCTGCCGGTTCCGGTGATCGTGGTCGGCAACATTTTCGTTGGCGGTACCGGTAAAACGCCATTTGTATTGAGCCTGCTCGCTGCATTGCGACAACGTGGCTGGCAGCCAGGCGTGATCAGCCGCGGCTATGGCGTGAAGGTTGGTCATGAAGCGCGCCATGGCTACGGCGAGCAAATCGATGCAGCCTACCTGGGCGACGAGCCCGCTATGCTGGCACGCGCCGCGCCGGTCGCCATCCATCCGGACCGAACACGAGCAGCGCGCTGCCTGCTGCAACAATATCCGGACACCACCGTCATCATTGCCGACGACGGCCTGCAGCATCTGGCGCTCGGGCGCGATATCGAGATTGCCGTGCAGGACAGCCGCGGCATCGGCAACGGCCGCCTGCTCCCGGCCGGCCCCCTGCGAGAACCCGCCACAAGACTGGACTCGGTCGACTATCTGGTCATCAATACGCCTGCCGAAGCACCAGCAACAACAGGGCCAGCCACCGAATCGCCACCAGCCAGGAGCGGCGTTGACGAACACAACAAGCCGCGACGCGTGCTCATGCAGTTGCTTCCGACCCGGATGGTGCATTTGCGCTCCGGCCAGAGTATGCCGCCGGAACAATGGGCGACAGCGCACCAGGGACAGCGTATTGCCGCCATTGCCGGCATCGGACATCCTCCACGCTTTTTCAGCACAGTGTCGCACGCGGGCATTACTGCGCAACAAACCATTGCCTTCCCCGATCACCATGCCTTTTCGGAAGACGAACTTCGGGCCATTGACGCCGATATCGTGCTGATGACCGCCAAGGATGCAGCCAAATGCAAAGCCATGCAGGACGAGCGCCTGTGGAGCATGGAGGTGGCGCCTCGGTTTTCCGATGCAGCTTTTTTTGACCGAATCGCCGAACAACTCAAATCATTACCGGTATACTGATCCATTCAACCGATTACACCACACGAATATGGACACGCATTTTCTCAAGCTCCTCGTCTGCCCGCTGTGCAACAGTCCCCTGCGTCATGACCAGAATGAGCAGGAACTGGTCTGCCAGTACGACAAACTAGCCTACCCCATCAGAAACGGTATCCCCATCATGTTGCAGGAAGAGGCACGATCGCTCAGCCAAAACCCCGGCGCCCCAACGGCAGCCAGGCCGGTGAGCGGCAAAACAGCGGAAAGCGACGCAGCCGGTTCAGCCACACCCGGTAGCATACACTAAGATGAGCGGCTTTATTGTTATTGTGCCGGCGCGCGCCGCCTCTACCCGGCTGCCCGGGAAAATGCTGGCCGATATCGGCGGACTGCCCATGGTGGTGCGTACCGCCCGGCAGGCCTCGCGCTCTGCAGCCAGCCAGGTTTATATCGCTACAGATGATTCACATATTGCAGATGTAGTAAGCCAGCATGGCTATACGCCACTGCTCACCCGCGCAGACCATCCCTCGGGAACCGACAGGCTGGCCGAAGTCGCCACCCGGCTGGCGCTGCCGGACGATCAGGTCATTGTTAACGTTCAGGGCGACGAGCCCATGATCGAGCCGGATATCATCAATCGCACCGCCGAAGATCTGCAGGCCCACAGCGCGGCCGCCATTTCAACCTGCGCCTATCCGCTGGCCGACCAGCAGGATTTTTTCAACCCCAATATTGTCAAGGTGGTGTGCTCGTCCGAGCAATATGCACTTTATTTTTCGCGCGCGCCCATTCCATGGGCACGCAACCATTTCGCCTCGAACGCAGCCCGTTCCGCAGGTGAGCCATCCGCTTTTCCTACAGGTTTTCCCGCATTGCATCATATTGGGTTATACGCTTATCGTAGCGGGTTCCTGAAAATTTTTCCGTCCCTCAGTCAGGGGGCCCTGGAAACCTTCGAGTCGCTCGAACAGCTCAGGGCACTGGAGCATGGGTTCCGTATCCACGTGCTGGTTACCGCCAGCGCCCCCATGCCAGGCGTCGATACACAGGAAGATCTCGAACGAGTTCGCGATTTTTACCGTAACTCGGCTTAATTTTGCAATGCATCATATAAAATAGCATTCCGTCAGTAACACATAACAACACTCAGGAGGGATCCATGCGTCTCATTTTGTTAGGGCCACCAGGCGCAGGCAAAGGCACTCAGGCAACTTTTATCACGCGGAAATATGGCATTCCACAAATTTCCACCGGCGACATGTTGCGTGCAGCGGTCAAAGCCCAGACTCCTGTCGGCCTGGAAGCGAAAAAAGTGATGGATAATGGCGGACTCGTGTCCGACGACATTATTATCCGGCTGGTCAAAGACCGCCTGCTTGAAGATGACTGTAAAAAAGGCTATCTGTTTGATGGCTTCCCACGCACGATTCCACAAGCTGATGCATTGAAGAATGCCGATATCGGCCTCGATTACGTGATTGAAATCGATGTGCCCGAAGAAGACATTATTGAGCGCATGAGCGGACGTCGCGTACACCCAGCCAGCGGACGCACCTATCATTTGCGATTCAACCCGCCCAAAGTGGACGGCAAAGACGACCTCACCGGCGAAACGCTGGTGCAGCGTGACGACGATCAGGAAGAAACCGTCAGAAAACGCCTGGAAGTCTATCGCAATCAGACACGACCACTGGTCAAGTACTACTCCGACTGGGCTGCAGAGAACGACAGCAAAGCGCCGCAATACGTGCACATCTCAGGCGTTGGCAAGGTAGAAGAAATTACCCGCCGCATTGAAGAAGCGCTGAGCCAATCCTAATATCGCGAGGACAAGACATGGAAATCAGGGATAAGGTTTTTATCGTTACCGGTGGTGCCTCCGGCCTGGGCGCCGGCACCGCAAGAATGCTGGTTGAACAGGGTGCGAAGGTTATCATCGCCGATGTTCAGGACGAACCGGGCCAGCAACTTGCCGCTGAGCTGAAGCAGCAATACGTGCACTGCGACGTGACCCGCGAAGAAGACGCCAATACGGTCGTCAACGCGGCCACGGCGGCCGGCAAACTGGTCGGCCTGGTCAACTGCGCCGGCATCGCACCTGCTTCACGCACCGTCAGTAAAACCGGGGCCCATCCCCTGGATCTTTTCCAGAAAGTCATCGCAGTCAATCTGATCGGTTCCTTCAATATGTTGCGCATGGCGGCCACCGCCATGAACAACAACGAGCCGGAATCCACCGGAGAACGTGGCGTCATTATCAATACGGCCTCAGTCGCCGCCTATGAAGGGCAGATCGGCCAGGCCGCCTATTCGGCCTCTAAAGCCGGTGTGGTTGGTATGACCTTACCGGTTGCGCGCGACCTGGCTCGTTCGGGCATCCGCTGCAACACCATCGCTCCCGGTATTTTCGGCACGCCCATGATTTTCGGCATGCCCCAGGAAGTACAGGATTCGCTGGCAGCAAATATCCCCTTCCCATCACGCCTGGGAACGCCACAGGACTACGCCAAACTGGTCTATAGCATTATCACCAACGAAATGATCAACGGCGAGACCATTCGGCTTGACGGCGCCATCCGGCTTACGCCAAAATAATTTTTACTGTCATCCCGATCACAGGCACGTGAGTTCGCCAAAAGCGTAATATTCACGTGCCTTGTTTTTTTTCCGACACCTCATGAGTCTTTTACGGTCTGCCGCCACCATCAGCGGCCTTACCCTGCTTTCGCGCATTTCGGGCCTGGCCCGCGATATCCTGGTCGCCCGAACCTTCGGCGCCAGCCCGCTGACCGACGCGTTCTGGGTGGCATTCCGCATTCCCAACCTGCTGCGCCGCCTGTTCGCAGAAGGTGCATTCTCCCAGGCATTCGTACCCATACTTGGCGAAGCACGCAACCGGCACGGCCAGGACAAGGTCAAGGTGCTGCTGGATCATGTATTTATCGTGCTGCTTTATGCACTGATGCTGATCACCGTGCTGGGCATTATTGCCGCGCCATGGGTTGTCACCGCCATGGCCACCGGGATGTCCCACTCATCCTCTGATACAGCATTCGAATCGGCGGTGTGGATGACGCGGGTGATGTTCCCGTATATTCTATGCATGTCGCTGGTGGCGTTTGCTTCGGCCGTACTCAATACGTGGAGCCGGTTTGCCATCCCCGCGTTCACGCCGATTCTGCTCAATCTGTCGATGATTGCGGCCTGTCTGTTGTTCACCGGCCTGTTTGGCACACCTGTTTATGCCCTGGCGGTGGGCGTCATGCTTGGCGGTGTCGCGCAACTGCTTGTGCAGTGGGCCGCCCTGGCAAAACTGGGACTAACGCCCAGACTGTCATTCAATATTAAAAACGCCTGGGCCGATCCGCTGGTGCGCAGGATTATCCGCCAGATGGGGCCGGCAACACTGGGCGTGTCGGTCGCCCAGATATCCATTCTGATTAATACCAATATTGCGACCTGGCTGCCCGCCGGTAGCGTCACCTGGCTATCATTTGCAGACCGGCTGATGGAGTTTCCCACAGCACTGCTGGGCGTTGCTCTGGGGACGGTTCTGTTGCCCAGCCTGTCGGCGGCGCACAGCAAACAGGACACGCAAGCCTATAGCCACCTGCTCGACTGGGGCCTGAAACTGGTGCTGCTGCTCGGCGTACCTGCTGCCCTTGGGCTGGCGCTGGCATCGGACGCCCTGGTGGCCACCCTGTTCAATTATGGGGCATTCAGTGCCGCCGATGTACAGCAGACCCGCCTGTCTGTCATGGCCTACGCAGTCGGACTGATCGGCATTCTTGCCGTCAAGATTCTGGCGCCTGGCTTCTACGCCAAACAGGATATTCGTACACCGGTAAAAATCGCCATTGGCGTACTTATTTTTACGCAAATCATGAATGTGATTTTCGTTCCGCTTATCCACCACGCCGGCCTGGCGCTATCCATCGGGCTGGGGGCGACAGCAAACGCACTATGCCTGCTGGTGGGACTGCGCCGCAAGAACATTTACCAGCCTCATGCAGGATGGCTGGCTTTTTTCCTGCGGCTGACGCCTGCCGTGATTATTCTGGCCTTATGGATCCTGTTTTTGCAGCACTATATGAGCTGGACAGCCCTCACACCAGGCACCATCAACGCCTGGATCAATGGCCTGCTAGCGCAGCTGCTGCCCCCGCACCTGAACTTCACCCTGTCACGCCTGCTGACATTGATTACCCTGCTGGTTTCCTGCGGGCTGGTTTACTTTGCAGCACTGTTTATAGTGGGATTTCGCCCGGCCGATTTCACTCGCCGGCGCTAACATACCCCATGCCTGTCGCGTTGCGGCCTAGTGTATTGGCGGCCGACAATGCGGGCTTGCTGTTGTCCTGAGCGCACAATATAAGCAAAATTTCGATGTAAACCAGTGTTTTTGCACAGATTTCTTGCATAACCCTATGAATATGCTAAACTACCAGACTTTGCTGAATTAACTTAATTAAAGAACTACCATGGCCAATACTGCACAAGCACGCAAACGTGCACGTCAATCCGTTGCTCGTAACAAACACAATTCCAGCCTGCGCTCACTGCTGCGCACGTCAGTTAAACGCGTACGTCAGGCAATTGCTGCCGGCGACCAGGCTGCTGCAAACGAAGTGTTTGCTAAAGCAACCAGCGTTATCGATCGCGTAGCCGACAAAAAAATCATCCACAAAAACAAAGCTGCCCGTCATAAAAGCCGCCTGTCTGCTGCTATCCGCGCCATCAGCGCCTGATTTGCATCACTGGCAGTACCTTGCCGGGGCAAGTAGGCGATAGCGCGCGAAATACGCAACGCTCCCCAAGTACCGGCAAGCTTAACGGTTTGCGTCAATGGTAATCATAAAGCGTGGCTTTAAGCCGCGCTTTATGCTTTGTCGGGTTTCATTGAAACACCATCCCTGGTCCCTGAAACACCACACCAAACCCACAATCCCCGGGTCTTCCCTTCGCCATTGAGCTGAGCTGTCCGAGCTCATTCGCTCCTGATTCGCTCGGAACAAGTCGCGTTTTCCGCCCCACGGCCTTCGCGACGATTAGCTGCGCCTGAAGAAACCAGCCACACTACCTCTCCTACCTCTCCTACCCGGCCATTACCCACCATTGCCCTCAATTCATTGCCCACCATTTCCTATGGCAACACGCAATCAATCGGACACGCACAATCACCCCGCGCCCCCCCCTATTGACATCACTCAATCAGAGCGCAGGGACAGATCAGGCGAGGCTGGAATAAATAGAGGCTGGAATAAATGAACAGGACGTTCGGGAAAAATGATTCAGAGTGTTCGCTCAGATGTTTTGAGCTTATTGTCTTTGGCAAAATCAGCGACAAATTTCCACGCCAGCGGCTCAAGTTCACGCAGGCGAAAGTCCACAATCACGCATTTGACGCCATCAATATTATTAGGTACCACATAAGGCGAATAGGTGATGTGATTTCCCGGCCCAACATTGCCGCCTGGGCGAAAGTGCGACATCACGCCGGCGAGCCTTTCCGCCCAGTCGCTTGGGCGAAAGCGCTGGCCTTCTTCGGTAACCCCGTGGATAATTAACTGTTGCACTTCAATTATCTTCAAGAAAAAGTCTCCTGCGATAAAAACCGCCAGAGAACAAAGATATACTAAAGACAGAATTGTATATGATAGCGTCTGGCGGCACCGGCAATTTGACGGGTTATATGAAAGAAACCACAGATATACCCCGTCGCCCGAACCCGCCCATTCCCTCTCAGGACAAACGCCTGGTGTCTCTCTCACAGGAGCTGCCGGGAGTCGTATTTTATTTTTTATTGTTCTGTGTAAAACCTTGTTCCGTTTGTTTTTACTGTTTATTTGTTTACGTTAGCGACTGAATCATTCTGCCATGACAAACTTGCAATCGACCGGCCCGATGCGGCATTTCCTGCAGATCAAAGACTTTACCTCTGATGAACTCCTCTACGTGCTCAATCGCGCGCTGATCATCAAAAGCAAATTCAAACGATACGAGCCACATATGCCGCTGCACGATCGTACGCTGGCGATGGTTTTTGAAAAAGCCAGCACCCGTACCCGCGTATCGTTCGAAGCCGGCATGTACCAAATGGGCGGTTCGGTGATTCACCTGACAACCACCGATTCGCAACTGGGTCGTTCCGAGCCCATAGAAGATACCGCAAGAGTGATCTCGCGGATGGTCGACATTGTCATGATTCGTACCTTTGAACAAACGCGTATTGAACGCTTTGCCGCCCACTCACGGGTACCGGTTATTAACGGCCTGACCAACGAATATCATCCATGCCAGATCCTTGCCGATATCCTCACTTACATGGAGCATCGCGGCGCCATCAAGGGAAAAACGGTTGCCTGGATTGGCGATGCCAACAATATGGCCTACACCTGGATTCAGGCAGCGCAATTGCTTGGATTCAAAATGCATGTCTCTGCGCCAAAGGGCTATCGCCTGGAAGCAGACCGTATCGCTGGAGTCTCCGGCGATGTACTGGAACAGTTTGACGACCCGACCGAAGCATGCCGCGGTGCCAGCCTGGTCACCACCGATGTGTGGACCAGCATGGGTTACGAAGAGGAAAACGAAAAACGCAAGCGCGCATTCAAAAACTGGCAGGTCAACAGCCAGGTCATGCAGGCCGCAGAATCAGATGCACTGTTTATGCACTGCCTGCCCGCACATCGCGGCGAAGAAGTCACCGGCGAGGTGATTGACGGTCCGCAAAGCGTTGTCTGGGACGAAGCGGAAAACCGCCTGCATGCGCAAAAGGCCCTGATGGAGTTCCTGCTGCTTGGACGATTGCCCGACGCACAAGCCTGAGACTGTCAGCGATCCTGAAACGCGCTAAAATACCGTCTATGCGTCGCATCTGAACGCGTGCTGCAGCAACGGTTGTACGGCAATATGGCCGGCACCCCCCTGATGCAGCAGCGGCACGCGCTACCGGAACGCCGATAGCCCGCCTTAACCAGACAATCGCGCTATTTCTCACAACCTGCTAAATATACGAGTTCCTAATGAGCGAAGTCAAAAAAGTTGTTCTCGCCTACTCCGGCGGTCTTGATACCTCAGTCATTCTGAAATGGCTACAAGACACTTACCAGTGTGAAGTTATTACATTTACCGCCGATATCGGACAGGGCGAAGAACTCGAGCCCGCACGACGCAAGGCTGAAAAATTCGGTATCAAGCCCGAGAACATTTTCATTGACGATTTGCGCGAAGAGTTCGTACGTGATTTCGTTTTCCCCATGTTTCGCGCCAACGCCGTCTACGAAGGCGAATATCTGCTGGGTACCTCTATCGCCCGTCCGCTGATCGCCAAGCGTCAGATTGAAATTGCCCAGCAAGTGGGGGCTGATGCCGTCTCTCACGGTGCCACCGGCAAAGGCAACGACCAGGTTCGTTTCGAACTGGGCTATTACGCTCTGAACCCCGCGATCAAGGTCATTGCACCATGGCGCGAGTGGGATCTGCTGTCACGCGAAAAACTGCTGTCCTATGCGGAAAAAGCCGGCATTGAAATTGATATGAAGCACAAGAATGGGGGCGCACCCTATTCCATGGACGCCAATCTGCTGCACATCAGCTTTGAAGGCCGCCATCTGGAAGATCCCAAGGCCGAAGCAGAAGAAAGCATGTGGCGCTGGACCGTCTCTCCCGAGCAGGCGCCCGATACACCGGAATACGTGGATCTGGAATACGAACGTGGCGACATCGTCAGCATCAATGGCGAGAAACTCACGCCAGCCCAGGTGCTGACCAAACTGAACGAACTCGGCGGCAAGCACGGCATCGGCCGTCTTGACCTTGTCGAAAACCGCTATGTGGGCATGAAGTCCCGCGGCTGCTACGAAACCCCGGGCGGCACCATCATGCTGCGTGGCCATCGCGCCATTGAGTCCATCACGCTTGATCGTGAAGTGGCTCACCTGAAAGACGATCTGATGCCCCGCTATGCGGCTTTGGTCTACAACGGCTACTGGTGGTCTCCTGAACGCAAAGCGTTGCAGGTGCTGATTGATCACTCACAACAGTCCGTTAACGGCTGGGTCCGCCTGAAACTGTACAAAGGCAACGTCTATACCGTCGCCCGTGATTCCAAAGACACGCTGTTTGACAAAACCATCGCCACATTTGACGATGATGGTGGTGCGTACAATCAGGCAGATGCAGGTGGCTTCATCAAACTGAATGCGCTGCGTATGCGCATTGAAACCACAGCCGGTCGTAAATAAGCGGCTGCGCTTCGGAAAGCCACAAGCCGCCGGCATTGCCGGCGGTTTTGCTTTATGGCTGCGGTGTTGGCCAGGCATAGCGAGGTATTTGCCGCTAAGTGTAGCCGTGGCCTTCACTCACGTTTACCGAAATCATCCTGGTATGCGTCAAGGGTGAGCGCCGAATATGCCAGGCTAGAGTTCCACCTGTATGCCCATTTCGATAACCCGGTTAGGCGGTATCTTATAAAAGCGCGTGCTACGCGCGGCATTGCGGGACATAAAGGCGAACAGCCTGCGCCGGTAGCGCTTGATGAGTGGTGCGCGGTTTGACACCATAATCGTCTGGCGCGACATGAAATACGACACCACCATCGGCGACAGATCAATCTGCGGGTGCGCGGCATGAACCTGCTCAAGCAATTCCGGTACATTGGGCTCCTGCTTGAACCCATAAGTTGCCGTGACCTGCCAGGCATTGGTGTTCACCTCGGAAATCACGAATCGGTCTTCCTGTGAAACAAAAGGCACATCAGTGCTTTTCACAGACAAAAAGACCAGCTGCTGATGCAACACTTTGTTGTGCTTCAGATTATGCAAAAGGGCTGATGGCACACGCTGCGGGTTTGAATGCATGAACACGGCCGTACCGGGAACACGGGGCACAGTATCGTGCAACAGCATATTCAGAAATGGCTTGAGCTGCTGGGCCTCGTCAATATCAATCCGCTCCAGCCTTTCCCGTCCCTTGCGCCAGGTCATCATCAATGTAAACAGCCCCAGCGCAATAATCAATGGTAACCAGCCGCCCTCTTCAATTTTGATCGCATTGGCGGAAAACAGCAGCACGTCAATAATCAGAAAAAGGCAAAGCAGCGCATAGATAAGGACCCGGCGAAACCCCTTATACATGCCCGGCATCACGCTGAAGGCGAGAATGGACGTGGTAAGCATCGTACCCGTCACCGCAAAGCCGTAGGCGTGAGCCAGTTTCTCGGAGCTCTGGAATACCAGCACAAGCACGATCACGGCAACAAACAGCAGCCCGTTAACCCGTGGCATGTAAATCTGTCCTTCCTCTTCGCTCGAGGTATGACGTATGTCCATGCGCGGCCACAAACCGATCTGCACGGCCTGGCGCGTGACCGAAAACGCGCCTGAAATAACCGCCTGCGAGGCAATAACCGTTGCCATGGTGGCCAGAATAACCATGGGAATTTGCCCCCAGACCGGCACGGACATGAAAAACGGATTCTTCGCAGCGGCCGGGTTCTGAATCACCATGGCACCCTGACCGAAATAACACAGCAGCAAGGCGGGCAGCACAAACCAGAACCAGGCCCGACTGATTGCCGGCCGCCCGAAATGACCCATATCGGCATAAAGCGCTTCAGCCCCCGTGAGCGCCAGCACAACATAGCCAAGCAGCAAAAAACTGTGTATCGGGTCGTGCATGATAAAGCGCAAGGCATAGATCGGTTCGAGTGCCAGCAGCACCACCGGATTGTCGATAATATTCCAGATACCCAGCAGGCCCAGTGAGAGAAACCAGATAAACATGATCGGGCCGAATAGACGACCGACCAGCCCGGTGCCGTGCGACTGGATCAGGAACAGGCCAATCATAATGACGACCGACAGCGGCAGAATCCATTGATCAAAGCGATCTGAAATAACACTGATTCCCTCCAGCGCTGATAGGACTGAAATGGCCGGCGTGATAACACTGTCGCCGTAGAACAGGCAGGCACCGAATATACCAAGCACCAGCAGGATAGGTCGATATCGGGGTTTGATATTGCGGATCGCCAGTTCCATCAGCGCCAGCACCCCGCCCTCGCCCTTATTGTCGGCACGCAACACAAGAATGACATACTTGACCGAGACAACGATCATGACCAGCCAGAACAGGATAGACAGGATCCCCAGTACCGCATCCTGTCCTGCGCCAACGCCGGCACCATTCAGGCTGGCCTGAATGGTGTACAGCGGGCTGGTGCCGATATCACCATAAACCACGCCCAGTGCGCCAAGCAGCATGCCTGCGCCCGGAGACTTCTTTGAATCCTGCTGCATTATTGATCTACCTTTGAACGGGTAAGACGGGTACCGATACGTGGCCCGGGAAAAATCACGGTAATCTGCGTGCCCTGAATTTGCGGTCGACTCAGCAGGCTCCACCAGGCACCATGGGCGCGTGTAATTTCACGCACGATGGTCAGCCCCAGACCGGTACCCGTGGCACCCGCCTTGGGCGAACGATAAAATGCATCGAAAATTTGTGCCGCATCGTCCGGATCAATGCCGCAACCATTATCACGCACCGTGAGCGACGGCGGATTGGATCCTACGGTCAGTGTAATGTTGCTGGCTCCCTGAGCGTACTTAAGGGCGTTGTCAATCAGATTGCCCAGCAGCTCTTCCAGCAGCAATACATCCCCGTCTATCCACACCGGAGTGTCGGGGGCGTCCAGAAAAAGGTCAACGCCATGCTGCCGCGTCCTGGGCACCCATTCCAGTCCGGCGTTCTGCACCCACTCGCATAAATTTATTTTTGTAAAAACGTCCTGAGGACGAATCCCCGGATCAGCCCTGGCCAGTACCAGTAACTGTTGTCCCAGATGGATAAGGCGATTACTGATGGTTTTGATTCTCTCGGCCCGTTCTCTCACATCATCGGGCAAGCTACGCGCCAGCATGAGCTCGGATTCGAGCCGCAGGCCGGCCAGCGGTGTACGAAACTGGTGCGCAGCATGACCGATAAAGCGACGCTGGGCCACCAGAGATTCATCCAGTTTACCCAACAAATCGTTCAGGCGATCCAGCAGAGGCAGCAGCTCGGTGGGCACATTATGCAACTCAATGGGCTGCAGATCTTCTTCCGAGCGCTGGGAAATCTCGCGGGCCAGCATATTAACCGAGTGCAGCCCCGAGCGCACACCATAGAAAACCAGCCAGGCAAACAGCACAACCAGCAGTAGCTGCCCCACAATAATAACAATGAAGATATCCTTGACCACCCAGTCAAGCGCATCCTGCATAATCAGCAGGGTTGCACTGAAATCAAGAATAATGAGAACCAGCAGCGCCGGAATGAGGCGGATGATCAGATGGCGAAACAGAGAACCTTTCTGAAGAAAAGAGCTACCGCGCCGGGCACTGCCGTTTTGAGGATTGGTCATGAAATAAGAGAATAGGCTGTCCTGCCGCTGATTCTAGAGCATCACTCCGACAGGTTCAATCTTTTCTCAGGCCGTAGGGGCCGCCGCATCATCAATTTCAAGTAGATAACCAAACCCGCGCACGGTCTGAATTGACGTACCGGTACCCTCCAGGCGCTTGCGCAGACGATAGACATACACCTCGACCGCATTCTCGCTAAAGTCGGCATCCCAGGCCGACAGGGAATTGACAATCTGTCGTTTGGTTACCACCCTACCCGGACGAGCCATCAGCATTTCAAGCACCGACAGTTCACGTACCGACAGATTGAGCCGCTCGCCATGAACACGGACTTCACGGCCCACTGTATCGAACTGCAACGGCCCGACTTCGATGACGGGACTGGACTGGCCGGACTGGCGTCGCGCAAAGCTACGAACCCGGGCAGCCAACTCAGACAGTTCAAACGGCTTGGTCACGTAATCATCTGCGCCAGCGTCCAACCCTGCAACGCGGTCTTCTACATCATCGCGGGCGGTGAGAATCAGCGTGGGTTCCTGATGTCCCTGAGCACGTAATTGCTTGAGCACTTCCAGTCCGTTCATATCCGGCAAATTCAGATCAAGAATAAGCAGTTGGTACACCTGCCCAGACACCGCGCCAAAGACCTGGCTCCCGTTGGAGACCCAATCGACAGCATATCCCTGTTCGCGCAGAAACTCCTGCAGAGCTGAACCCAGAATATTGTCGTCTTCGATTACTAAAATTCGCATATTGATTTTGCCTGTAGTTTAACGGTCCACTATATTCAATTATCTGACAAAAAGCTGAAATTTCAATTACTTAAATTGAAAGCAGACCATCATTCTACTCAATTTCTCTGGCCTGCCTGCGATTTTTTTGTGCACCCGCGCAAGTGAGCGGACAGTTGCCCCGCCACTTCAACGACCCAACTGGGCGTGCGCCGCATAGGGACACAGAACCAGAGTGATTGCAGAATACCGCCTGCGTCGTGGCCGCCGCAGCCACCGATCAGTTGCTCTGCAACAATTCCCCATCTGCAATACCGGGGGCATGCACGCGAATCTGACTGCCCGACACGTGCGGGATCACGTCCACGCGCAAGGACATTTGTTCACGCAGCTCACTCACATGAGAAATAATACCGATGGTCCTGCCGCCGGCCTGCAAATCGATAAGTGTGCGTATGGCCTGCTCCAGCGACTCGGCATCCAGGCTGCCGAATCCCTCGTCAATGAACAGGGTGTCAAGGCGAATACCGCCGGCATACGCCTGTACCACGTCGGACAAGCCCAGCGCCAGCGCCAGGGCGGCCATGAACGATTCACCACCGGACAGGGTCGCCACCGCGCGCTGCTGCCCGGTGTATTCATCCATAACATCCAGATCCAGGCCCGAGGCGCCACGCCCCGCCTGTTCACGGCGGATCAACTGATACCGCCCCCGACTCATTTTACGCAGACGCTGCGAGGCTCCGATCAGCACATCGTCCAGTAACACGCTCAGTACGAACCGCTGCAGACTGACTTTGCTGCCCTGGCGTCCCGAAGCAACATCACTCAGCGTGCCGTATACCGCATATTCCTCATCCAGCACCGCACTGCTGGCCCGGATTTTTACCAGACGCGCCTGCAGGGTCGTAAGCGCCAGCAGGCGGTCGCGGATGTGCTGCCAGGCCTGCTCAGCCTGCTGAGCCAGCAGGGCGGCCTCCTGCTGCTCTTGCAAACACTGCTCCGGGTCAGGCTGGGCCAGACTATGGAGCACCTGCTCCAGTTCGGCATATCGCCCCCGGGTCTGATGCAGCGCTTCGTAATGGTCGGCAATGGCAGTTTGCAATGCCGTACACTGCGCCTCATCCTTTTGAGCGGCCTGCCAGCTATCCGTGTCCGCAAATTCACTCTGTTGCAAGGTCTGTTCGTATTTATCCATCGCTGCGACATGAAGCTGTCTGTCCTGTTCCAACTGCTCGCGCAGCGCAGCGATCGTAGACTGCAAGCCCAGAATCTGATCCTGCCGCTGCCGCACCGTGTTCTCGGCCCGGCGCCATGCGTTGGTGAGGTCGTCTATCTGTCGCGTTAATCCGTCTACCTGCACACGCAGCTGCGCATCGGAACGGCAGTGCTCCGGCAGTTCCTGCTCAAGCATCTGCAAAATCGCTTCCTGGCTGCCTTGCTCTACGCTCAATGTCTGCAATTGCGTTCGAAGCTCCGCCAGAGCCTGTTCCTGCGTATGCTGCGCCTGCTCCAGGGTCGCCAACAGACGCAGCCCCTCATCCAATTGCTGGCGCGCACGCTGGCTCGCCTGCAGTTGCTGCTCCTGCTCGGCAAACCGGGTTTGCAATTGCGTCAGGTCTGCATGCGCGTCCTCTCCCAGCGCCTGCCGACGCTGATCCAGTTCGATCTGCTGCTCATCACAGCGGCGCGCCAGTTGCATTATCTGCGCGTCATGCGTCGCCAGGCGCTGCGCTGCGGCCTGTACCCCTTGCCTGGCCTGACGCAGCATCTGATCACTGATCTGTTGCCCGTCCGACGACGCCGGCGCCGGATGCGACTCGCTGCCGCATACCGGACACGGCAGCCCCTGCTGCAATCGGGCGGCCAGCAGACTGGCCTGATTCTGATGCCAGGCCAGTTCCAGGCGATCCTGTTCCCGCTGAGCCGAGTGCAAGGCATCCTGCATATGCACCTGCTGGTTCGCCGCTGTCGCCTGTTCAGCGCGCAACGCCTGCAAGCGCCCGGCCAGCGCATCACAGGCCAGTCGTTCATCCAGGCGCAGCTTATTGCGCGCCACTGCCATGCTCTGGTCGGGCAATGCCGCCACCATTGCGTGCAAAGCGGCGTGATCAGACTTTATACCGGCCATACGCGCTTGTCTGGCCTGCTGCTCTTGGGTCCTGGCCTGAAGCGCAACGCGCGCCTGAGTGTGCGCTGCATTCAGCGTCTGCAGTCGCTGCTGCTGACGCTCCAATTCATGTGCTTTGGGAACCAGCGCCTGCAAGCGGCTGCGCTCCACATTGAGCGCGGTGGTTTGCTCGTATGCCATAGCCTGCGTTGCCTGATCTGCCTTTTCCCGCACCAATTGCTGCGAGAACGTCTCAAGCTGCAACTGGCTGTCATCCAGCCGTGCCTGTGTTTGCGTGAGGCGCTGACCAGTCTGCGCCGCTGCATCATACCACTGTCGCAACTGCGCAGCCGCGCGGGCCTGGCGTAACGCAGCTTCCTGTTCAGCAACGGCCGCCTGACGCTGCTCCAGCCGGGCCAATTGTGCGGTCAGGGCGTCACGCTGTTCAAACTGTGCGCGGATCCGCCGGGCCTCTTCCACCTTACGCTGCGCACGCATATGCAATTGAGCCGTATCGGTACGGCGGATTTTTGCGGCGGTTTCCGCCTCGGCCAATTCGGCAAGCGTGGCGGCAAGCTGCTTTTCCTCTTCAATATCGGCCTGCTCAAGCAAGCCGGCGATCTGCAGCTCATTGGCGTCGCGCCGTGCCCGGATATCTTTGGCCCGCTCCTGCAATTGCAGCTCGATCTGCCGGAAAATGTCGGTCTGAAACAATTGCGCAAACAGGGCTTCGCGCTTGAGTGACGTTTCCAGCAGCAGTTCGCGGAACTTGCCTTGCGGCAATACCATGACCTTGCGAAACTGCTCGGCTTTCAAGCCGGTGAGCTGCTCGACATAATCGGTAATCTGCCCGGCCTTTTTGGCAACCAGCACCTTTGGGGTGCCATCAGTCAGATCAAGCATGGCGCCTTCGGTACCGATCTCCCGCAGGCCACTGCCGCGGGTTTTGGGAACGGGCTGTGCAGGCTGACGCTGGATTTCATAGACTTTGCCGCCAAGTCGGAAGCCGAAGACGACGCGCGCTACCGTTGCCGGATCGGCCAGATCCGAACGCAGCGAACGCGGGTCTTTCTCATCTCCCGTGGTCTCACCATACAAAGCAAAACAAATGGCGTCGAGCAAGGTGCTTTTACCGGCGCCGGTGGGGCCATTGATCAGAAACAGCGGGTTGGAACCCAACTGGGTGAAATCAAGCTTTTGTTCAACCGCAAAAGGTCCGAAGGCCTGCAAATGCAAATATAAGGGAACCATTTACGCTTCCCTTTTCAACACTTGACTAACGACATCCTGCATGGCAGTGCGTTGTGCCGGCGTCATGGGCTGACCGCTGACCTGTTCAAAAAAATCACTAAACAATGAAAATTCATCACGACGCAATCTGGCAGCAGACATGAGTGGCTGAGCCTCGTCCCGGTAAAGCTGGGGTTTTTCCATTTGCAGCACATTCGGATAGACTGCCCGCAGTTTTCCCATCGGATCCAGAATCGCGTGATCATCGGTCAGCCTGACAAGCAAATAGTCTTCGCTGTGTGCATCGGTCTGCGCGGCAAGAAGCAGTTCATCCAGCCTGCCTTCGATGCTGCGCACATCATGCAGGGGATGCAGGGGCAGCGCCGTCGCTGCGGCAACGCCGTTCTGGTCGAAATCAACCAGCAGCACGCCTTTATTGTGCTTTTCTTCCGAAAAGCTGTACTTGAGCGGTGAGCCGCTATAACGGATGCGTCCCTGGCGGACCGCCTGAGGACCGTGAAGGTGTCCCAGCGCCACGTAGGCAAAGCCGTCGAATAAGGCAGCAGGCACCTGATCTGCGCCACCTACGGCCAGCGGACGTTCGGACTCGCTCTCCTGGCTTCCGGCCAGAAAGCAGTGGCTGATCAACACGTGAACGCCCGGCGCTTCTGTATTTCGGGCGATGCGTTCAAGCAGATACCGATGCGCCTGTTCATAGCTGTCGATGGGCTCCCCCGCATATACGCGCACCTGTACCGGATCCGTATAGGGAATGCCGTGAAAATAAAGTGGCCCCGCTTGTGTACTGACCACCACCGGCTGCAGCATTTGCTCATAATCGGCAATGATATGCACACCGGATGCGTTCAGCGGCGTTGCGGCAAAACC
Source organism: Advenella mimigardefordensis DPN7 (assembly GCF_000521505.1). Lineage (GTDB taxonomy): Bacteria > Pseudomonadota > Gammaproteobacteria > Burkholderiales > Burkholderiaceae_B > Advenella > Advenella mimigardefordensis. Next base: position 1,792,473 of record NZ_CP003915.1, on the reverse strand, counting down.
CAGCCGGTCAGCGCTGTCGTGATTCCCGGGAATGATCACAACCGGAATAGCCAGGCTATGCATGCGGTTCAGAAAATCATTCAGCAGCCGCACCGCAGCAGCAGGCGGCACCGCGCGATCATAGACATCGCCGGCGATCACCAATGCGTCGGCCTGATGCTGCTTCGCATAGTCTGCAATTTGCTGCAGAATATGCGCCTGGTCATCCAGCAAGGGATGATTGCACAGTGAACGACCCAGGTGCCAGTCGGAGGTATGGATGAATTTCATGAAGGACAACAATGCAAAAAACGGCGTGGCCACGGCGAATGCCCTGGCACCACGCCTACGGTAAATGGATTCAGCAGAGGCCCGGAGCCAGCAGCCGGATATGTGGAGAATCCGACAACGGAATAGCCGACGGTGATAAACCCGACGGTGATAAACCCGACAGTGATGAACCCGACAGTGATGAACCCGACAGCCTCTATCTTATCCTGTCGGTACGCCTTTATCATCCCGGCATTTCTACGCTGGTAATTTTAACGATGGCGGCCGAACGGGTTGACAGCCGGATACGGCTGCAATAATATAAATCCGTTACAGATCGTCAGACAGAAGATCTGTATGGGGGAATTTAATCCAACTTGCTGCCCCGACATCCGGTCAAACCAGCTAAACAGGAGCGCTCAATGAGTATTTCTGCCCCATCTCCATCGTCTTCCCCATCCACGGTCGCTGCCACTGCTGGCAACGCAGTCAAAATCATTGTGGATAGCACCCAGGCCTCGCATATCGACCCCACCGGCAACTGCTATGTCAATCCTCAGGATTGCGCCGTGCAATACAGCCCGGGCTCTGCTGCCTACATATTTGATATCGAATTTTTGCAACAGTTGCGCCGTCATCTGCGCAAAGCCGAACGTTTCGAGCTGGAAGTTGCACCACGCAGCCACGATCTGAAAAACGTCGCCGCCTCGCTGCTTAGCATCCTGCAAAAGAACGTAACAGCGGGCTGATCCAATCCCTGTTGATGGTAGACTGCATATACCTTATTGCATCTATCTGAAGGATTGACGTATGTACAAGCTGAATGAACATGGCCGCGAATCGCTCAACACATTTCTGGACGCTGTCGCCAAACCCGGCACCGCCCGGGATGCCTTTATGGTCCGTGCCGAGGAAATAGCCAACCAGTCGTTCGCGGTGGATCAGGATGCCATCCTGGACATTCAGGGACCCGATACACAAAGCGGTGATGCCGAGTCAGTGCAACTGCTCAAAAGCTGGTTCGATCAGGTCTAAGAGTTTGAGCACGCCGCAAGCCCTGACGTCACAAGTGAACGACAGGCGCAGGCATGCGGCGCTTTTGCAGTGCGTTTGGATCAAGGAATGTTGAGAATTACCGCTTGCGAGTACTGGCACAATGCGGTTGGAATGGAGTGATTAACAGAATTTGGTGAATGCCCATCCCCCGTTTATGGCGTAGAGCCGAATGGCGTGATTAACGGAGTTTGGTTTGGTGAGTACCCATCTCCTGTTTATGGCGTAGAGCCCAAATCCAAACAACAAACCCAAAGCGGCAAAAGCAGTAGCCAAAAAACAAAAAAGAGCTGACGATAAACTCGTGAGCCCTTGATTGATTATTGATCTTCGGATTGGTGGGTGCTACAGGGGTCGAACCTGTGACCTACGCCTTGTAAGGGCGCCGCTCTACCAACTGAGCTAAGCACCCGTCGATCAACTAAGCATTAAATTATAGAGAGGTTTGTCAGAGGACGCAAGTACTTTTTACGCTTCCTGTTCTTTTTTGTGAAAAAGTGACATAACCGCAACAATCACCAGCCCCACCACCAGACCAACCACAAAGTGCGCGATTAAAGTAAGAACGGCATCCAGCAGGCCGGCGCCATGTCCTGGCAGTATCGACTCGAACCAGTGTTCAGCGCCTGGAATACCATGCAAAATGATGCTGCCGCCAACCAGAAACATCGCGATAGTACCAACGATAGACAACAACTTCATTAAATACGGCGCCAGCCAGAGAATACCCCTTCCGATCGTTTTAGCCATATTGCTCTGCTGCCGCAGCAAATACAATCCCAGATCGTCCAGTTTGACAATGCCGGCAACCAGTCCATAGACAAAGATCGTAATCAGTAGCGCAATGACGCTCAGAATAATGACCTGGGTAAGAATCGGTTCACTGGACACCACACCCAGCGCAATGACGATAATTTCTGCAGAGAGAATAAAGTCGGTACGAATCGCGCCGCTGATTTTTGCCCTTTCGTCTATCGGCACGCCCTGCTTTGCAGGCTTTGTCTCGCCCTTGTGAAAGAAGGTATGAATCACCTTCTCTGCGCCCTCGAATGACAGGAAGGCCCCCCCGAGCATCAGCAGCGGCAGAATCAGCCACGGAATAAAATAGCTGATCAGCAAGGCGGCCGGCACCAGAATCACCTTATTGAGCAGCGACCCTTTGGCCACCGCCCACACCACCGGCAGCTCCCTATCGGGATTCACGCCCGTAACCTGCTGCGCGTTCAGCGCCAGGTCATCACCCAGCACACCCGATGTTTTTTTCATGGCTGTCTTGCCCAGCACGGCAACATCATCGAACGTCGCAGCCGATCCCTTAATGGCGGTCTTGCTCATGAGCGCCACGTCATCCAACACAGTTGCAATATCATCCAGCAACGCCAACAGACTTCCTGCAGCCATCATGTTCCCCAATTAAATGTTTATAGAAGTTGGATAGTGACCGAAGCAATTCGTGGCAACACAACCACTTAAGGCCAGTCAAGATAATACTTGAGTCTGCAGAAAATAATAAAGGCCTTTATTTGTAAACAATCGTTTTCTGAACAACACCGATGCGCTCCCATAAGGTGCACGCTGGCGTCAGACAAACAAAACAGTATTTCAAACAACATAATGCAGATCGATCTCGGCGAGCTCCATACCAGCTCATACCAGTTCAACAGCGCCATCGGCATAGGGGGCAGTCATCAGACTGCACCCCTGCCACACCACCCGGCATGCGGGTCCGCACCGGGCGGTTCGAGAAGTTGAGGTCATGAGAGACGAGGCAGACCCAGGTTATCGAACCACGCGATCGTCAGCACACTATTGAGCAGCTTGCCACTGTTGCGCCACCAGCGACGGCTGTTGGCCGCCACGCGGTGTGCTACTGTCACACTAGCACCTAGAGTGCGTAGCTCACGGAACATCGTTTTACCGCGTTTCCACTGTTTGAGCTGGATTGCCCGTAACCGGTGACGTATCCATTCCTCCAGTGTTTGCCAGAGTTTTTGGGATTGCGCCAGCCGGAAGTAGCCCTTCCAACCCAGCATGTAGGCACGCAACCTGTCCACCACATCCTGCATACTGCGTCCGCCCAAGCGGCGCGTCAATTGTCGCACGCGTTGCTTGAACGCCATCACGGCCTTGGTCGCCACTCGGCGCTTGACCACGCCCTTGGGGGCCATCCAGAAGCTGTAACCCAGGAATTTGCGACCCGTAAATACACTGGCAACCGCGCTTTTGGTTTCATTGACCTTCAGGCGTAGTCTAGCGTATAACTGTCGCAGCAGGTTCATTACCCGTTCACCGGCACGGCGACTGCGAACGTAGACGTTGCAATCGTCAGCGTAGCGAACGAAGCAATGACCCCTGCGTTCCAGCTCCTTGTCCACCTCATCGAGCATCACGTTGGCCAGCAACGGCGAGAGCGGTCCGCCTTGCGGCGTGCCCTCGTGCCGCTCGATCACCACACCGCTATCCATAATGCCGCTATTCAGATACGCACGGATCAGCCGGATCACGCCGGCATCAGCAATGCGTTTCTGTAAGCGATTAATCAGGATGTCGTGGTTGACCCGGTCGAAGAACTTCTCCAGATCCACGTCCACCACGATACGGCGGCCGGACTGCACATACGACTGAGCGGCAAGCACCGCATCATGCGCCCGCCTGCCCGGTCTGAAGCCGTAGCTGTGTTCGCTGAAGGTGGGGTCAAGGATGGGTTGCAGCACTTGCAGTAGTGCTTGCTGGATCAGGCGATCCGTTACCGTCGGAATACCCAGCTCGCGCTGGCTACCGTCAGGCTTGGGTATCATTACCCGTCGTACCGGGCTGGGCCGGTACTTACCTGTCAGCAACGCCTCCCGGATGGCAGGCCAGGCGCTCACCAGGTGGTGGGCAGTCTGATCAATGTCCAGACCATCCACCCCGGCTGCTCCTTTATTGGCTCGCACCCGCTTGAACGCGGCTTGCAGGTTCTCTCTTGTCAGCGCCGCTTGCAGCAGCGCTGACCCCGTATCCTCATTGCCATATCGCGGACTCCTTGTTTCCTCGCTGACAGGATCACCGGCGGCTTCACCGCCAACTACACCCGTCCGCTCCGCTGGGGCAGTCATCTGAGGCACTACAAGTTGTATCGACATGTCGAGTAATACTCCTTCTCGTTCGGTCCTTCGTCGCTTCGACTCCGAACCTCCCCGATTCGGCTACCACGACTACTATGACCTCTGCTGAGTCCTCGCTCCGGTTCGACACCGTTACCCTTTCAGGATCAAGGCGAGGCTTCCCCAGATAAGAACGCACTCCTTCATCGCACAACCGCTGCATCTACGCCACTTCGCCTTGGTCACGAGAGCTTTGCGGTTTATGGCCCGCTCGCCCTGCTTGGCAGCGCCTTCTATGCAGTTCTTGTCCATCGGCTCGCGATTTACGCTTCACGCTTCCTTCCCACGCTCGGTCACCCTCACGCAGTTGCGCTTCACTTCGCTCGTTGTGACCAACTCGCGGCGGGACTCGCACCCGCAGGAGTACGCCCATGCTGGGCGTACCATACAAAAAGCCGACTGCTTTTTCAAGCAACCGGCTTTTTGTATTTGAGATCAACCTGCTGTCTTAAACAGCGGCGACTCGCTCTCGACGATGAATTAGTTAACAGCGTCTTTCAGAGCTTTACCAGGACGGAATTTAGGCACCTTGGCTTTCTTGATTTTGATAGCTTCACCAGTGCGTGGGTTACGACCAGTACGAGCAGCGCGTGTAGAAACGGCAAATGTACCGAAACCAACCAGTGTCACCGTACCGCCTTTTTTCAGCTGTTGTTTAACAGCAGCGATCACAGCGTCAAGAGAGCGGCCAGCAGCAGCTTTAGAGATATCTGCTTTGGTAGCGATGTATTCAACGAGTTCTGTTTTGTTCATTCAGACAACCCCAAGTAAAAAAATTATGATGGTTAATTCATCCGGAATATAATCGCCTCTAAATCAATGGCTGTCAAGAAAAAAACCAAGCAACAGCCGCATATTTATTAGCTTTTTAACAAATTTCAATCAAAAACAAAATATTGTGTTTTTTTTCATACACCCCGGACCGGTGCGAAAATCAGATTTTGCCTGATCTATTTCCCCATGCAGCGATCAAGCGCCTGAGCAAAATCATTGATCAGATCCGCTTCATCTTCAATGCCAACGGAGATACGCAGCAGGTTATCGCCGATCCCCATTTGCGCCCGCCGCTGCGCACCCATTTCATAGTAAATGGTATGTGCCACCGGCAGCGCAAGGGTTCGTGAATCCCCCAAATGCGTCGCAAGTATAACAACGTCCAGCGTATTAAGAAAATCAAAACAGTCAATACCATCAATCAATTCAACGCCGAGCAGCGCGCCGTAACGGCCGCCAAACAGCCTCGTGGCCAGCTCATGTTGCGGATGCCCGGCAAGCCCGGGATAACGCACGCTGGCAATCCCTGGATGAGATTCAAGAAAGCGGGCCAGTGCAAAGGCGTTGGAGCACGCCTGATTCATACGCAGGGCAAGCGTTTCGGCGCCAACAGCGATTTTGTGTCCGGCCTCTGCAGACAGAGTGCCACCCATATCGCGCAGCCCTTTCTTTTTGATCTGAGTCAGCCCCCAGCTATCCGGGCTGCCTTTTTTATAATCGTCGTAGATATTTGCATAGGTCGACCAGTCATACAGGCCGGTGTTGGTAACAGATCCGCCCAGCGCATTGCCATGACCGCAAATATATTTTGAAAGGGAATTCATGACCAGGGATGCATGCACATCGCGGCCTTTGAGCAGACACGGTGACGTCAGTGTGTTGTCCACCACATAGACCAGCTGACGCTCACGACACAGTAAGCCGATCTGCTCCAGGTCTGCAATCTGGGTTCCCGGATTGGCAATCGTTTCGACAAACACCATACGGGTTTCCGGCCGGATAGCCGCACTGACCGCGGCAGCATCGGACGGATCCACAAACGTGATATCGATGCCAAACTGTGTCAGCGTACCCAGCAAACTATTGGTGTTGCCGAAAATGTAACTACTTGAGATGAGGTGATCACCCTTGCGCAGCAACGTCAGAAAGATGGCGCTGAGCGCCGCCATGCCCGTCGCAAAGGTAACGGTTCCCTTACCCTGCTCCAGCAAGGAGATTTTATTTTCCAGCGCTGCCGTAGTCGGCGTGCCCTGTCGGGCATAGGTATAGCCTGGCTTGCCCTGAAATACGGCGGCCAGTTCACGCGCATCATCATAGGCGTATTCGGTCGAGACATGGATGGGCTTGTGGATGGCACCATGTTCTATGCGGTCACGCCGGTCGGCGTGCAGCACTGTTGTGGTCAGCTGTTTTTCCTTCATATGCATCTCTGATAAAAATTACTTTCTCTGACGAACTGTTTCAAACATACAGACCGCACTGGCTACGCTTACGTTCAGGCTTTCGACCGATCCCAGCATCGGAATGCGGACCAGCTGATCGCAGGTTTCCCGCGTCAGCCTTCTGAGGCCCTCGCCTTCGGCGCCCATCACCCAGGCCACCGCAGCTTTCGCATCCACTTCATGCATATCGCTGGTGGCCTCATCATCGGTACCAATCAGCCAGATATCCCGCTCCTTCAACGCGCGCATGGTTCTGGCCAGATTGGTCACCATGATATAGGGCACCGTATCGGCCGCGCCGCAGGCAACCCGCTGCACCGTTGCGTTCAGACCCACCGCACGATCCTTGGGGGCAATCACGGCGTGTACGCCCGCCGCGTCCGCAGTCCGTAGGCAGGCACCCAGATTATGCGGGTCGGTCACGCCATCCAGAATCAGCAGATGGGCCGGTTCGGTAATGACATCAAGAACATCGTCAACCGTGACGGCCAATTGCTTGGGATCGGCCACTGCCACCACGCCCTGATGACGCACGCCCCTGGCCAACCCGTCGAGCCGGTCCGGGGCAACGGGAATCACCTTGATTTCATGTTGTTTGGCCAGGTCAACCAGGCTTTGCATGCGCTTGTCACTGCGCGAGGCTTCAATATAAATTTCCCGGATGGAATCTGATGCGTGACGCATTCTTGCAGTCACGGCATGAAATCCTGCCAGGATCTGACGGCTAGACATAATAGGTTCCTGAACTCAATATATTTACCACCCGATACGCTGATCCTGAGGATACACGCATCGGGCTTCTGACGGCCTGCTCGCTGATTCGTAATGGATCAGCGGCGGCGGGATGCTTTCTTGCCGGCCGACTGTGCAGCCTTTTTGCCGGCTTTTATTGCCGTTGCCCGGCGTTCCAGGGCCTGCTGCCCGCGGCTTTTGATGCCTGCCGGTTTGGGCTTGGCGGCCCGTTTGGGTGGGCGCGGCGGCGCATCCTGGCGCTGCGCCTGCTTGCGCAGCGAATCATAGGTGATGCCTTTGACCAGGGCAAACTCAATGCGTCGCGCCTCCAGGTCCACGCGCGTGACCTGCACCTGCACACTGTCGGTCAGACGATATTTCTTGCCCGTGCGCTCACCGCGCAACTCATTGAGACTTTCATTGAACTGGAAGTAATCGGTTCCAAGCTCTGACACATGCACCAGCCCTTCAACATAAAGCGTATCGAGCGTAATGAACAGGCCAAAAGAGGTCACACCGGTGACCTTGCCGCTGAAGACTTCACCCACATGCTCGCGTACGAACCAGCATTTGAGCCAGGCTTCGACATCACGTGAGGCATCGTCGGCACGACGTTCGTAGGCCGACAGTACAACCCCCAGTTTCTCCCACAAAGCGTGTTCATGCTGCTGGCGCGACTCACCTTCGACCCAGGCTACGCCCGCCGTTTCGGGAACATAAGCGCGCTTGGCCAGAATGGCCTTGATGACACGGTGGGTCAGCAAATCCGGATAGCGCCGGATGGGCGATGTGAAATGCGTATAGCTGGGATAGGCCAGGCCGAAGTGGCCTGAATCATCGGGACTATAGATCGCCTGCTGCATGGAGCGCAAGGCCATGGTCTGGATGATCTGGAAATCCGGACGTGCCCGTGCCGAATCAAGCAGCGCAGCGTAATCCTTGCCGCTGGGCTCATCGCCCCCGGCCAGAGACAGGCCGAGCGTGCGCAGGTACTCGCGCAGGTTTTTCAGTTTTTCCGGTGTCGGGCCTTCATGAACACGATACAGGCTCAGGCGCTTGTTGGCCTTGACGAATTCAGCCGCGCAGGTGTTGGCGGCGAGCATGCATTCTTCAATGAGTTTGTGTGCATCATTCCGTACATGCGGAACAATCTGCTCTATCTTGCCCAGTTCATTGCTGATAATTTTGGTTTCGATCGTGTCAAAATCCATTGCACCGCGCTTCTTGCGCGTGCCATCCAGCAATTGATAGAGCGTGTACAGGTCCTGGATATGCGGCAGCACATGCTTCAGAGCACGCGCAGTAGGTCCGTCAATTTGCTGCAGGGCCGTCCAGATCTGGGTATAGGTGGTACGCTCATGCGAATGAATCACCGCGTTATAGAACTGGTAGGCTGTCACCGTGCCTGCTTTGGCGCCGGTAGCAGGAATCACCATATCGCATACCAGCACCAGGCGGTCAACTTGCGGGTTGAGTGAGCACAGTCCGTTGGACAGTTTCTCGGGCAGCATGGGAATCACCCGCCGCGGAAAATACACGCTGGTGCCACGCGCCAGCGCATCGGTGTCAATCGCGTCTTCCGGACGCACATAATGACTGACGTCGGCAATGGCGACCAGCAGGCGCCATCCCTTGCGCCGCCGCTGTTCGGTACCGATATTAACCGGCTCGCAGTACACGGCATCGTCAAAGTCACGGGCGTCTTCGCCGTCAATGGTAATAAAAGGCACGTCACGCAGATCAACACGACCGCTCAGATCCCGCTGTACCACGGTTTCGGGCAGGGCATCGGCCTGTGCCAGCGTTGCCTCGGAAAACCCCACAGGCACATCGAATTTGCGCACCGCAATTTCAATTTCCATGCCCGGGTCATCTATCTCACCAAGCACTTCGATAATGCGCCCCAGCGGCTGCGTATGACGGGTGGGCTGTTGCACGATTTCAACCGTGACCACCTGCCCGTGCTGAGCGCCGCCCAGATCCGACGCCGGCACCAGAATATCGTGCTTGATACGCTGGTCTTCGGGCGCCACCACGTATATGCCCTGCTCCTGCAGCAGCCGCCCTACCAGCCGGTTAGTACTGCGTTCCAGCACTTCAACAATCGTGCCTTCGGGCTTGCCGCGATATTCTCCGGTGGGCTTAACCTGTACCCGGTCGCCATGCAATACCTTCAGCATTTCCCGCGGCGACAGAAACAGATCCTGACCGCCATCTTCCGGAATCAGAAAGCCAAAACCATCACGATGCCCCTGCACACGCCCGATCACATAATCCTTGGGCTTTGTCGTAATCTGCCAGCCCTGCGGCGTATTATCCAGCTGACCATCGCGCAGCATGGCGGCCAGGCGTTTTTCCAGCCCGTCTACACCACCCTGCCGGGTGAGATTGAAATGATTGATCAGCTGCTGCAGAGACTGCGGTTTATCGGCGCCGCGCAGCAGGCTGAGAATATTTTCCCGGGAAGGGACATCGGGATCGTAGGCTTGACCAGGTTCATGCAGCGGCAGCGACGACTGCTGGGTATTAGCTGATTTTTTTCTCGTTGCCATGCGTAATTTCTTTAAAATTGGATGAGTTGCACACCGGCCCGCGCGGGACTCCGGGCTTCAGGTTATCACCATTCTATTACATTAATCTGCCATCATTGTACAAATACAGAGCGCCGGACGATAAGACAAAAGCATCACTGCGTTTCCGGACTCAGCCGCATCAGGCCCAGAAACGCTGCAACAGAAAACGAATGACCATGGCAAAACAAACCACCACAATCAGCGGCCGGATCAGTCGCGAACCATGCTTAACAGCCATGACCGAGCCTGATACCGAGCCGATAATCTGGCCGCAGATCATCACGGCGCCAACCAGCCACAACACCTGTCCGCCCACAACAAACACGGCGACCGAGGCGACATTGCTGGCGAAGTTGAACAACCGCGCCGCGCCCGAGGCTTTGACAATATGCATACCGCGCAGCGTGATATTGGCCAGAGAAAAGAAAGAACCGGTGCCCGGACCGAAGAAACCATCATAAAAACCAATCGCCGGCACCACGCCAAACTCAAATGGTTTGGCGCTGATACGCGCCGCCCTTTCAGTCTGCCCGGCAGAAGGGGTAAGCAGAAAATACAAGCCAATGGCCAGCAGAACCAGCGGGATCAGAAAATCCAGTACGCTCGGGTCGATCAGCTGGATCAGCACCGTGCCCAGGCAGGCACCGACAAAGGACATGAGTGCGGGCACGCGCAACTCACGAAATTGAATCACGCCACGACGCATCATGGTGAGCGACGAGGTAAGCGTGCCAATGCTACCCTGCAGTTTATTGGTTGCCAGCACATTGAGCACCGGAAACCCCATCAGCATCATGACCGGAATCACAATCAGCCCGCCGCCACCGGCCAGTGCATCTACAAAACCGGCCAGCATGGCCACAAAAAACAGAATGAGAAATACGTTCCAGCCCAGCTCTACTTCCATGTTCAACACCTGCTACCCCTGTTCTGTCATGCCCGCCTGACGGGATAGAATACGAACAGGCCAGCGCTGCAACTATACCGGAAATTGTACCCATACAAGGTAAAATGAGCGCAGCACTATTTACGGGAACGCCTGGCGGGCACAAGATGTCCTTCAGTGCCAACCTATTACTTCAATTATCTGCTGCAATTCAGGTATTTAACAGGAAGCTGCCATATGTCCGGGTATTTGATGGTCAAACATACTCACATGACCCTCGCCGTTTTGAGTCTGCTCTTTTTTATTTTACGCGCCGGGTGGTCGATCTCAGGATCCAGCCTGCTTGCACGCCCCTTTGTACGCATCGCCCCGCACGTCATTGATACGCTACTGCTGGCCTGTGGCCTGTACCTGCTGTCTTTCATCGGCATGCAGACATTCATTGTGGCCAAGCTGATCGGGCTGGTGCTGTATATCGTCCTGGGTACCATGGCAATCAAGCGTGCGCGTACCGCCGGGCAAAAAGCCATATTCGCGACACTGGCCGTGCTGACCTTCGCGTATATCATGGGCGCTGCCATCAGGCACAGCCCCTGGTCATGGTTTACACCCATGCTGGGTGCCTGAGAGAAGCTTGCCGGTACCCTGCCCCCGTTCAGGCAAGGCAACCGGCACTTGCTGCGCCAGCAAAATAATCCGCTCAGACCAGCGACAGACTCATCGTGCGGTGGGCAATACCGGCATCCATATAAACCTCGCCTTCGGCCACAAACCCATAACGCGCATAAAACCCCAGGGCATGCACCTGAGCGCTCAGCACAACCTCGGTATCGCCACGCGTGCGCGCAGCCTGAATCAGCCGCTGCAACACCAGCCCGCCAATGCCCGTGCCTCTGGCGCGCTTGCGCACGGCCATCCGGCCGATATGACCGTCAGGCAGCAGCCGGCCGGTCGCGATCGGCTTGTGCTGCGCGTCATAGGCGACGGCATGAATGCATACTCCATCCATCTCGTCCATTTCCAGCTCCGGCGGCACCTTTTGCTCAATCACAAATACTTCGTATCGCACGATCGTTGCATCTTCCCTGAGCGCTTCCCAGCTGTCGACCCGTAACTGCGTCGCACCCGCCTGGTTCGCATTCGGTGACGTATCTGCCTGTGTAGGTTCCATGATCACTCCGTCAATCAGGCTGAAACCGGTGCCGGCGGCGTATCGATGGGCCGCGAATACCAGGTTCCGTCACCATTCAGATGCAATAAATGCGAATGTTGCGGGATCAGCGTACTGCGGTGGCCGACACTGATCAGTTTCAAATCGGGCAGGCGCTGATGTATCAGGCGATACATGGCGTCTTCCAGGCCTTCGTCCATGGCCGAGGTAGCCTCATCGATGAACGCGGCCGATGGATTTGCCAGCAGCAGGCGGGCAAAGGCGACCCGCTGCTGTTCACCCAGCGACAAGGTATGTGACCAGCTGACGGTTTCCTCTATACGTGGCTGCAGGTGGGCCAGATGTACATCCAGCAGGGCCTGTCGCCCTTTTTCCAGGCCGTCTGCCGGCACGGCATGCGGATAATAAAGCGCCTCAAGCAGTGAGCCCTCGGGAACATACGGTTTTTGCGACAGGAATAAAATGTCGTCTTCGGGCCGTACGATCGTGCCACTGGAATACGGCCACAGGCCGGCAACTGCTCGCAGAATCGTTGTTTTACCCGAACCCGAAGGCCCCTGCAGCAGCCAGGACTGGCCTTTTTCCACGTTCAGGGACACGTCGTTAACGAGCTCCTGACCCAGTGGCGTGCGAATACTCACATTCTCCAGCAGAACTTTGTCGCCATCCTGGCGAACGTCGGGCAGGGGCAAGGCGTCGGCGTTTTCAATATTGGTAAGAAAGCCGTGCAGACGATTCAATGTGGCGCGGTAGCCCGCAAACGTATCGTACGCATTGCGGAAGAACGACAGGTTGTCATGCAGGGTGCCAAACGCCTGCGCGCTCTGCGTCATGGCGCCCAGCGTGATCTGCTCGGAGAAAAACCGCGGCGCCTGAATAATAAAGGGAAAAATAACGGCTGTCTGCGAGACAAAGAAGTTGAACCCCTGAAATTTAACGCTCCGATGCACAATCGCCCAGACATTGCTGATAATTTGCCGGAAACGGCTCATCAGTTTGCCCATTTCAATTTTCTCGCCTCGGTAGAAAGCGATGCTTTCGGCATACTCCCGCACGCGTACCAGCGAATACCGGTAGTCAGCGTTGAACTTTTCGTCAAGAAAATTCAGCAGAATCAGGGGCCGGCCAATGCGGAATGCAAACACCGTGGCAATCAGAATATAAATAAACAGGGCAAACACCATGCCGCGCGGAATGGTGACCCCTGCCAGCGTAAGGTCGCCGGACAGCGTCCACAAGATAATGGTAAATGCAACCGCAGAGACCAGAGAACTGACCACACCCAGGCACAGGTCCAGCGACACCGTGACAAAGCTGCTGATATCCTGCTGAATCCGCTGGTCCGGGTTATCTGCCGGAGTACTGAGGTAATGGGAACGGTAATAGCTGGTGCGCGACAGCCATTTGCCCAGAAAGACGTCGTTAAGCGATTCACGCCAGTTGATCGTAAAGGCCTGCTGCAGGTAGAACGTGACCAGGGAGCGGACAATATGAATACCGGCCAGAATGGTAAAAACACCCATCTGTATCCAGAAATTGGTTTCATCCAGCTTTTGCAGCGCCGTATACATGCTGTTGTACCAGTTGGAAAACAGCACACTGACGCGCACGCCCGACAGGCTGAGCAGCAGAATAACGCTGAACATGACAATGGGGCGTACCGAGCGCCGCGGATTGAAATAGTCGCCAGCCAGCTTCCAGAACTGTCGCCCCCAGTGGGTATAGCGCGTCAGCAGCCAGCCCGCCACCACGATGGCCGCAAATGAAATCACATAGGCCTGTATAAGCCAGAAGGCACTATTTCTTAATTCCTGACCCCAGTCCATTCACACTCCTGAATCCTGATTACTACGCGGCGTAACTCGCCATCGGGCGCGGCACGCTGCAAAAAAGAGTCACTTTACCTTAACTGGCGGGGATGCTGTCAATTGGGGCGTGCATAAATGTAATAATTATTGCGCCCGCAAGGCTCTGAAAACCAATGGATTTATCTGCTACTATTTGATGATCTCAATAACTGGAGTCCTTAATGGAGCTGTTGCTTGACCCAAACATATGGGTAGGCTTGATTACACTGATTGTTCTGGAGTTGGTGCTGGGCATAGACAACCTTGTCTTTATTGCCATTCTCGTAGACAAACTCCCCCCAAAGCAGCGTGACAAAGCTCGCATTACCGGACTAGCCCTGGCCCTGATCATGCGGCTCATGTTGCTGTCGGTCATGTCCTGGCTGATCAAACTGACGGAACCGCTGTTTTCCATATACGCGCTATCGTTCTCGGGCCGGGATCTGATCCTGATTGCCGGTGGTTTTTTTCTGCTGTTCAAAGGAACGCTCGAACTGCATGAACGGCTTGAAGGCAAGACCAAAGCGTCTACCGGACCGCGCGTTTATGCCAGCTTCGGCGTGATTGTGACCCAGATTATTGTCCTGGATGCCATCTTTTCGCTGGACTCCATTATCACCGCTGTCGGTATGGTCGATCATCTGCCGGTCATGTTTGCCGCCGTCATTATCGCCATGGGGGTTATGCTGGTTGCCTCCAAACCGCTCACCAATTTCGTCAACCAGCATCCAACAGTGGTCGTACTGTGTCTGGGCTTTCTGCTCATGATCGGCTTTTCGCTACTGGCCGAGGGCTTCGGCTTCAAAGTACCCAAAGGCTATCTGTATGCGGCCATCGGCTTTTCGGTCATGATCGAAATCTTCAACCAGATCGCACGCCACAGCCTCAAACGCACCGAGGCGACCCGCCCCATGCGAGAACGCACCGCCGAGGGGATTCTGCGCATGCTGGGTAAACGCCCCCCCGACGAAGCGCATCTGGAAAACCCCAGCCAGGAGGCCGAACTTCCAGTGGTTTTTGAAGATGAAGAGCGCTATATGGTGAGCGGCGTCCTTACGCTTGCCGACCGCAGCATTCATTCGATCATGACGCCGCGTGCGGATATTTCATGGATCAATATCGAAGACGACATCGACAAAATCCGCGACGAAATCATCAACACGCCGCATACTTTCTTTCCGATCTGCCGCGGAGCGCTGGATGAAATTATCGGGGTGGGCCGGGCTCGCGACCTGGTTGCCGATATTCTCACCGACGGCCGGATTAATGTCAAAAAGCTGCGCAAACCACTGGTGGTGCCCGAATCCATCAACATCCTGACGCTGATCCAGACACTCAAGGAAAGCCGCGGCCAGCTGGTCGTCATCAGCGACGAATTCGGCGCCATTGAAGGTCTGGTCACTCCGATGGACGTTTTCGAAGCCATCGCCGGTGAATTTCCCGACGAGGATGAAACACCCGATATCGTGGAGCTGGGCGAGGGTCGCTGGATGATCGACGGCGCAGCCGATCTGCGTCATCTGGAACAAATTCTGAACATAGACGGCCTATACGACGACAACGAAGAAACGGCCACGCTTGCCGGCTATCTGCTGCGACAGTTTGACCGGCTGGCCGAACCCGGCGACGTATTCGAACTGGAACAGGGCCATATAAAAACCGTGTTCAAGGTCGTGGCACTGGATGGTCGGCGAATTGGCCAGGTCAGCGTTGAACAGCATCGAGAGAAAGACCCCGAAGAGTTGCTGGATGTGTAACATCCATATGGCGCGACGCCATTGCCGTGCAACACTGACAATAGCACAGCAGTTTATAAACTTATAACTCTATCTTCCAAGCCCGCCATTGCGGGCTTGGTTTTTTTATTCCGTTTTTTCCATCACAAACGAAATAAAACCACGCATGGAGCCGATCTTGCCGGCCCGGGTATATATCCTCAGTTTTACCCAACCGCCTTTTATATTGTTCATTTGCATATCATTATCAGAATTTAATCGTTCGTGCTGGCGCCCGGGTTCTCTACACTGAACCCACTTGCAATAAATTGTTCCCTTCCAATTTTGACAGATACAGGCCGCACATGACTTCACTTTCTACCCTTTTTCGCAGCATTTCAATCGCCGCGCTTTCGCTCACTACGGTTCTGTCTGCGGCACATGCCAAGGACGTCACCCTGCTTAACGTGTCCTACGACCCTACCCGCGAACTGTATCAGGAAATTGATGGCATTTTTGCCAAGCAATGGAAAGACAAAACCGGCGATACGCTGACCATCAAACAATCGCATGGCGGCTCCGGCTCGCAGGCACGTTCGGTTGACAACGGTCTGGATGCCGATGTCGTTACCCTTGCCCTGGCCATCGACATCAATAATATCGCCCGCAAGAGCAAGCGGATCAACGCAGACTGGGAAACCAAATTTCCACACAATAGTACGCCCTTCACCTCGACCATTGTATTTCTGGTCCGCAAGGGTAACCCCAAAGGCATCCACGACTGGAGCGACCTGATCAAGCCAGACGTCCAGGTCATCACCCCAAACCCCAAAACCTCGGGTGGCGCCCGCTGGAACTATCTGGCCGCGTATGCCTGGGCCAAAGCCCAGCCGGGCGGCTCCGAGGAATCGGCAAAACAATATCTGAAAGACCTGTATGGCCATGTGCCGGTACTGGACTCGGGTGCGCGCGGCTCAACCCTGACTTTCGTACAGCGCCAGATTGGCGACGTGCTGCTGGCCTGGGAAAACGAAGCCTTTTTATCGCAAAAGGAACTAGGCAAGGGCCAGTTTGATATTGTCGTGCCATCTCTGTCGGTATTGGCTGAACCTCCGGTGGCCGTTGTCGACAAAGTGGTCGATAAGCGTGGTACCCGTGACGTGGCTACTGCGTATCTGAATTTCCTGTATACGCCGGAAGCACAGCGCATCGCGATCAAAAATTTCTACCGTCCCACCGATAAAAGCCTGGCAGACGAGGCAGCCAAGCTGTTCCCGCCACTTAAAACGGTCTCGATTGCCGATCTGGGCGGCTGGGATGACGTCAACAAGAAACATTTTGCCGACGGCGCGATTTTTGATCAGATTTACCTGAAGAAATAATGGTATTTTCTATTGACGTACCGTAATGACACTGCTTAAAAAACAATATTCGGTTCTGCCCGGCTTTGGAGTCACGCTGGGCATTACGCTTTTCTGGCTCAGTCTGGTCGTACTGATTCCGTTCGCCGTCCTGTTTGGCTGGGCGGCCCAGGCGGGCATCGACGGCTTTTTGAAAACCATTCTCGACGATCGGGTGATTCGCTCGCTGTATGTGACCTTCGGCGCGTCACTGATCGCCGTGTTGATCAATGTCGTCTTCGGTCTGATCACCGCCTGGGTATTGGTCCGATACGACTTCCCCGGAAAAAAAATCGTCGATGCCTTTATCGATTTGCCGTTTGCACTGCCCACTGCAGTTGCCGGGATTGCACTGACCACCCTGTATGCGCCCAACGGCTTGCTGGGTAGCCTGTTTGAGCCCACCGGCCCGATCGGTGCCCTGTTCGCCCCGCTGAACATGCGGATCGCCTATACGCCTAACGGTATCGTCATAGCACTGATTTTTATCAGTCTGCCTTTTATCGTTCGCACCATCCAGCCGGTACTGGAGGATCTGGAGGTGGAACTGGAAGACGCGGCTACGTGTCTTGGCGCCAATCGCTGGCAAATATTTGCCAAGGTCATCTTTCCGGCCATTGCTCCTGCCCTGCTCACCGGCGCCGCCATGGCGTTTGCCCGGGCTGCCGGCGAGTACGGCTCGGTGATTTTTATCGCGGGCAACATTCCCATGGTGTCGGAAATCACACCGCTGCTGATTACCGCCAAGCTGGAACAATCAGACTACATCGGTGCTACCGCGCTGGCGGTACTGATGCTGATGATTTCCTTTCTGGTCCTGCTGCTGATCAATCTGATACAGCGCTGGAATAATAAACGCAGTGGCATGAACTGAAGGCAGCACGATGAACACCCCTTTTCGCCGAACTGAAAAACCCTGGATCCGTTTTCTGCTGACGGCTATTGCACTTGTATTCATTCTGCTGTTTATCGCCCTGCCCATGTTCCTGGTGTTTACCGAAGCATTCAGCCGGGGCTGGGCATTTTACGTAGACACATTGAGCGAATCGGATGCCCTCTCAGCCATTTCCCTGACGCTGCTCACCGCCGCCATTGCCGTCCCCCTGAATGTGGTTTTCGGTGTGGCGGCGGCCTGGGCCATCGCCCGCTTCAATTTTCGCGGCAAAAGCTTTCTGATCACCCTGATCGATCTGCCCTTCTCGGTCTCGCCGGTTGTTGCCGGCCTGATGTATCTATTGCTGTTTGGCAACCAGACCGCACTGGGCGTGTGGCTGGACGCGCATGATCTGAAAATCATTTTTGCCGTGCCTGGCATTGTGCTGGCCACCACCTTCGTTACTTTCCCATTCGTGGCGCGTGAACTCATTCCACTGATGCAGGCTCAGGGCGCAGACGAAGAACAGGCCGCCCTGGTACTGGGCGCTGGTACCCTGCAGACGTTCTGGCACGTTACCCTGCCGAACATCAAATGGGGCCTGCTGTATGGCGTGATCCTGACCAATGCCCGGGCCATGGGTGAGTTTGGTGCAGTCAGTGTGATTTCCGGGCATATACGCGGTATAACCAACACCATTCCCCTGCACGTAGAGATTCTGTATAACGAATTCAATATTGCGGGTGCATTTGTATGTGCGTCTGTACTGGCCATGCTGGCCATCGTGACATTGATTCTTAAATCGATTATTGAGTGGCGCCAGCACCGTGCGCATCAACAATCGCAACGGCGCAGCGGTAGTCTGGCGCAGACTGTTGCACAAAGCAAGATCAGCACTGCGAACGCTATCAGTGCAACATAAGGCAGCAAACGCAGAGGGTATCAACCCACCCCATTGCTACCTGGTTACTCAACATGCAACGGCCATTGCGGCCGTACACAGAACAAGGAATTTATTGTGAGCATTGAAGTTCGTCATGTCACAAAAACATTCGGTGACTTTACTGCACTGGCCGACATCAGCCTGCAGATCCAGAGCGGAGAATTATTGGCGCTGCTCGGCCCCTCGGGCTGCGGCAAAACCACACTGCTCAAAATCGTGGCCGGACTGGAGCAGCCCGATTCAGGCCAGTTGCTGTTTGAAGGCACCGATGCCACCAACAAGCATGTGACCGAGCGCGGTATCGGTTTTGTTTTTCAGCATTACGCGCTTTTCCGCCACATGACCGTATTCGATAACATTGCTTTCGGCCTGAACGTCAAGCCACGACGCGTCCGGCCATCGAAAGCGCAAATCCACGATAAGGTACATCGCCTGCTGAAAATGGTGCAGCTGGACTGGCTGGCCGACGCCTATCCCAGCCAGTTATCCGGTGGACAGCGACAGCGGATCGCACTGGCTCGCTCGCTGGCCGTCGAACCGCAAGTGCTGTTGCTGGACGAACCCTTTGGTGCGCTGGACGCCCGGGTACGCAAGGATTTGCGCCGCTGGCTCCGGCAATTGCATGACGAGATCCATCTGACCAGTATTTTCGTGACCCATGATCAGGAAGAGGCGCTGGAAGTGTCCGATCGCGTTGTTGTCATGAATCATGGGCAGATAGAGCAAGTGGGCACGCCCGATGAAATCTATGAACATCCTGCCAGTGCGTTTGTGACCCAGTTTCTGGGCGACGTTAACCTGTTTCACGGTCGCATCCAGGATGAGCAGTTCACCCGCGGTGATTATGTACAGCCCCTGGCTCCAGGCAATATTCATGGAAGCAGCGATGACGAGGTGACTGCCTATATCCGCCCACACGACATTGAACTTACACAGGACGCCAGCAATGCCCTGGACCGCGGAACCATCGAGCATGTGCATGCCATTGGCCCGGTTGTACGGCTGGAACTGGCGCGTACAGGCTCACCCGACCCGATTGAAGTGGTGATGACGCGCGAACGCTACCGGTTGCTTGGGCTGAATCCTGGCGACACGGTTTATGTCAAACCCCGCAAAATGGCCGTCTTCACCCGCAACAATACATCGGCTGCGGCTTAAGCAGCCGACGCACACCCGCAAAAAAAGCACCTTCCAGGCCTGGCTTTGCAGCTCAAGGCCTGAAGGTGCTGCTCAAATAAAACCAACTTCCCTGCTCGGATGGTGCGACAGGTGACATAGATCTGCCTGTTACCGGATTTTCAGCCCGGCCCCACTGGTAGCATGTCGATGCATCCTTTTCAGCCGGGCCCCACCGGTAACATGTCGATGCATCCATTAGCTGGATGCATCATTCATAAGCCGTGCAGGCGCCGCTCATCGCGACAAAAGAATACCACCGATTACGCAGCCGCCTTAATAATACCAGCGGCAACGGTATTATTACTTACCTCATCAATCAGAATAAAGGAACCGGTAACCGCGTTCTGCTCATAGCTGTCACTCACCAGTGGTTTCTGCAACGTGAGCTGAACTTCACCAATATCATTCAGGCGCAATTGATCACTACTGGTTTCGTTCAGCAGTGTTTTTACGTCCAGTACTTTGTTGATCCGGTTAATCCTGACCGGGATGCTGGCAAAGGTATGACGCAACAGATACTTGCGTTTCAGCTCCAGCGGGTCGGCATCAAACCAGCACACATCAGCCTGAATATCCCGTTTCGCTTCAACCTGTGCCTCTGCGGCAACAAAAATATCGCCACGCGACACATCAATATCCCGATCCAGGCTGATGGTCAGCACATCACCCGTGACCGCAGTGGAAAGTTCACCGTCAGGCCCCAGGATTTCCTTGACGATACCGGTCTGGTTGCCCGGCAATACCCGCACTTCCTGGCCAACAGAGAGCTGACCACCTGCGATTTTGCCCATATAACCGCGAAAGTCATCCGCCTGACTGCCATCCTGGCGCACAACCAGTTGCACCGGAAACCGCAGCGCGGCAGGATCATTCTCACCGGGCTGAGCCAGTTCAAGCGACTCCAGAATCGACAGCAGGGGCTGGCCCTGATACCAGGGCATGTGTTCGCTGCCCGTTACCACGTTATCACCGCCCAGCGCAGACACGGGAATATAGCGCACATCGGCCAGACCCAGTTGCGTAGCCAGTTGCGCATACGCGTCACAAATGTTCTGGAAACGCTGCTGATCAAAGCCGATCAGATCCATCTTGTTAACGGCGACCACGATATGGCGGATGCCAAGCAAACGCAACAAGGCGCTATGCCTGCGGGTTTGCGCCAGCAATGTCACGTTACCCTGCTCATCCAGCGCACGCACCGGATCAATCAACACCACTGCCGCATCGGCGGTAGATGCACCGGTAACCATATTGCGCGTGTATTGTTCGTGTCCGGGGGTATCGGCAATAATGAACTTGCGTTTCGCCGTCGAAAAATAGCGATAGGCAACATCGATGGTAATGCCCTGTTCCCGCTCCGCTTCCAGCCCGTCGGTCAGCAGCGACAGGTCAATCTGTTCGCCCACCGTGCGCTTGTGTTTGGCATTGCGTACGGCCAGCAGCTGATCACTCAGCACCGCTTTGCTGTCAAACAGCAGCCGTCCGATTAAGGTGCTTTTCCCATCGTCGACCGAGCCAGCCGTAATGAAGCGCAACAGTCCGTTTGTATTTTCAGTTGTCATATATATTAGTTCCTGGCTATTTAGAAGTAGCCTTCTTTTTTGCGTTTTTCCATGGAGGCTTCGCTCAGCTGATCATCCATGCGCGTGGCCCCTCTTTCGGTGATCTCGGCGATAGCCGTTTCCCGGATAATATCTGCCGGCGTTGCGGCCGTGCTGGCTACCGGGCAGGTGCAACTGATATCGCCAACGGTTCTGAAGCGAACGCTGACAATTTCACTTTGCTCCGACTCCTGCTTTGGCGTCAGGGAGGTCACCGGCACCAGCAGATCGTTGCGACGCACGATCTCACGGTCGTGGGCATAATAAATCTCGGGAAGCGCCAGGTTCTCCTGCTCAATATATTGCCAGATATCCAGTTCAGTCCAGTTCGAGATGGGAAACACGCGAATCTGCTCGCCCGGATGAACGCGGGCGTTATACAGTTCCCACAACTCCGGACGCTGCGCTTTGGGATCCCATTGGCCGAACTCATCGCGGAAAGAAAAAATCCGTTCCTTGGCCCGCGCTTTTTCTTCGTCGCGTCTTGCGCCTCCCATGAGCGCGTCAAAGCCGTGTTCCTCGATGGTCTCCAGTAGCGTCACGGCCTGCGCGGCATTGCGCGAATCCGTCTCACGACGCAGCTTGACAGTACCCTTGCGGATCGAATCTTCTACGTGCCCTACGACCAGCTTGAATCCATGCTCGGCAACCAGCTCATCGCGAAAGCGGATGACTTCCGGATAGTTGTGACCGGTATCGATATGAACCAGCGAAAACGGCAGGGTAGACGGCCGCTTGCCCAGACGAAACGCCTTGCGGGCAAGATGCAGCATGACCACCGAATCCTTACCGCCGGAAAACAGCAAGGCCGGTGAGCGGCTTTGTGCATAGACTTCCCGAATAATATAAATGGACTCGGCTTCAAGCCGCTTCAGATGTCCCGTATGCAAATGGGCCGGGTGATGATTGATTGAACCGGATAGTGTATCCATAGCCGATGTGTTTCCCTGATGATATGTTTATCTCATTGCCAATAAAGCAATGTCAATTGTGAACGTGCAGACCACATTCGCGACTGTCCTGGTTTTCCCACCACCAGCGGCCGGCGCGCGGGTCTTCCCCGACGCGGATTGCCTTGGTACAGGGATCACAGCCAATGCTTGGGTAGCCCTGATAATGCAGGGCGTTAACCGGCACCGAATAGCGCTCTACATATGCCCAGATCTCCTGCTCGGTCCAGTCAAACAGTGGGTTATATTTGCTGATCCCTCTTGCCTCATCGTGCTCTTGCAGATGCAGGTCGCTGCGCGTGACCGACTGCTCACGACGCTGACCGGTAATCCAGGCATCCGCACCGGCAAGCGCAGCGGCCAGCGGCACCACTTTACGAATATCACAGCATTGGCGGCGCGCCTGCAAACTTTCGTAAAAGCCATTCAGGCCGTACTGCTCGATATATGCCTGTACGGCCGACTCGTCGGGCGTGTAAATCGCCAGTCGCACACCATAATGAGCCTGAATCTGATCCAGTAATGCCAGCGTTTCTGCCGGCAGGCGACCGGTTTCCAGCGTAAAGATATCGATATGTGCAGCAATGTCCTGATGAGATTCGCCTTGTTCTGCCGCACGCAATATCACGTCTGTAATCACCATATCTTCCGCCGACAAGCTGGATGCCAGGCGTGTGTGCTGATGCGCACGCGCGATATCCAGCAGGCGTTCGCGCAACTGCCGGCATTTTTCGTCCAGCGCAGCCGGATCAATTGCGCGCTTTGGCGGCGCCCAGAGGACCGGGCGTTCAAAGACCGATGCCTGGGTTTGCGCAGAGTGAAAAGCCATAATGTGTCCGTCCAATGCCTAAAGCCATACCCGATATACGGGCCAGCCTACTTCGATGAGGCTTTATCTTATCGGCTCATCGCAGGATTCAGAACGAATAAATATGTCTTTATTTATAGATCTTGGCTATAAACCCGGCTGCTCAGCGGGTGTTACGGTTGTAACGGTGGCCGACAGACCCGCTGTCACAGGACGGTGAAGCACGCGACGCGTCAGAGAGATGCGCGATCTCTTGTTATGTATGGGAGATATGTCAATATATTCAAACAATATAAGCGGACAAGTTTGAACCGCCAGTGACTGGCAAGCATTGCAGCCTGTACGCAACATCAGCCTTTGTCGGCATCCAATATCAGCTGAGCCGCTTTTTCCGCAATCAACATGACCGGTGCGTTGGTATTACCCGAAGTGATGGTGGGCATAATGGAAGCATCAACCACACGCAGCCGGCCGACCCCATGCACACACAAATTGGCATCTACCACGGCCATATTGTCAGCACCCATTTTGCAGGTGCCCACCGGATGAAAAATAGTCGTGCCGATATCGCTGGCCGCCCGGATCAGGTCATCGTCGGTCTTGGCCAGCGGGCCTGGTCGGAATTCCTGTGGCGTGTACTTTTCCAATGCAGCCTGAGCGGCGATCTGCCGTGTGAGCTGGATGCTCTCCAGGGCAACCTGCACATCTTCGTCGGTGCTCAGGTAATTGCATAGAATATCTGGGCGGTCTTCCAAGGAAGGGGAAACAATGTTGACTGTACCGCGGCTGCCTGGCCGGATGTTGCAAACCGATGCCGTGAAAGCCGGGAACGAGTGCAGACCATCACCGAATTTTTCCAGCGACAGCGGCTGTACATGGTATTGCACATTGGCGCGTGGCTGCCGGGGCGACGAGCGCGCAAAGATACCCAGCTGAGACGGTGCCATGGTTAGCGGTCCCTTTTTCAGAAAAGCATATTGCAGGCCCATGAACGCCTTGGCCAGGGGTGACTGCATCATGCTGTTGAGCGTGCGCACCTTATTCACTTTATAGATCATTCGCAGTTGCAGATGATCCTGCAGATTGCGCCCTACCCCTGGCAAATGGTGGACCAGCGGAATGCCCAGCGATTTCATCAGGTCGCCGCTGCCCACGCCGGAACGCTGGAGAATCTGCACCGAACCAATGGCCCCCGCGCTAAGAATCACTTCACGGCGCGCGTTGGCATGAAAGAAATGGTTATTATGGCGAAAACGCAGACCCCGGGCGATCCGCTCTTTCACATTGATCCGGTCTATCATTGCATCTGTGATAACCGTAAGGTTACTGCGGTCCTTGATGGGGCGCAGGAACGCAGTCGCCGCGCTGAAGCGCACGCCTTTTTTCTGGGTCACCTGAAAATAGGAGGACCCTTCATTGTCGCCGCAATTGAAGTCGTCAATGTGTGGAATGCCTGCCTGTTCCGCTGCCTGGCGAAAGGCATCCAGAATATCCCAGCGCAGGCGTTGCTGCTCCACGCGCAACTCGCCGCGAGCACCATGAAAGGGTGTATCGCCCGCGTAATGATGCTCGAATTTTTTAAACAGCGGCAACACATCGCTCCAGCCCCAGCCCGGGTTACCGGCATCACGCCAGCCATCGTAATCTTCTTTCTGGCCGCGCATGTAGATCATGCCATTGATGGCAGAACTGCCGCCGAGCACACGCCCTCGCGGATAGGCAATACTGCGGCCGTTAAGCCCGGCATCGGGGTGCGTGGTAAAGCACCAGTCTGTTCTGGGATTGCCGATGCAATAAAGATAGCCTACGGGAATATGCAACCAGCGCCATTTATCATCGCCGCCCGCCTCCAGCAACAGCACCTTGCAGGAAGGGTCGGCAGACAAGCGATTGGCCAGCAGGCAGCCGGCCGAACCGGCGCCCGCAATGATGTAGTCAAAGTCCCCATATAGCGTTGTTGTCTCTGCCATGCTCCTACTCTGCTTATTATTATTTGTTATACCAATATCTCTTATATCCCAATTATTATTGAAAATATCCAGGTTTATGGCAACGCGTATTTCTACCTATTAAAGGCATAAGCTGTAAGCACACGCGACGAATGTATCCGAATCAAACCTGGTTGCGGATCTCGTTACGCATGAAGGCGTTGATGTTATCGACCAGTTGATCTGCCAGCGCCTGAATCGCCTGGCGGCTGGCCCATGCCACATGCGGTGTCAGGATAAAGTCCGGCCGGTTCATCAGCCGCATGAATGGGTGTGTGTCGGGCATGGGCTCCTGGGTGACCACATCAAATCCGGCGCCACCGATACGGTTGTTCTCCAACGCGTCGGCCAGCGCCGCTTCATCCACCAGGCCACCCCTGGCCGTGTTGATCAGAATAGCCGTTGACTTCATTTGTGCCAGTTCTGCCGCGCCTATCATATGCCGGGTTGCCGGAGTCAAGGGCAGATGCAAGGTGAGAATATCGGCCTGTGCGATCACTTGCTCGAAGGGGGTATGCGTTGGCTTGACGTCCGTCTGTCCCTTGCGAGCAGCGAACAGCACGTTCATACCCAATGCCTGGGCGCGGCTGGCAACCGCACTGCCCAGCGCACCAGAACCGAAAATGCCGATAGTACTCCCGGCCAGATCGCTGACCGGGTAGTCAAAATAACAAAACTGGCCGCTTTGTGCCCAGCGTCCCTGGCCAACAGAAAGATGATAGGGAAGCAAGCTGCGGCGCAGTGCAAAAATAAGAGCGAGTGTATGCTCCGGTACGGTATTGACGGCATAGTTGCGAATATTGGTCACAATAACGCCTCTGTCGCGACATGCTTCAATATCTACGATATTGGTTCCGGTTGCCGCCACGGCCACCAGTTTAAGACCGTCTGCCTGCGCCACGTCCTGCGCCGACACCGGCACCTTATTGGTGATGACGATATTCGCATCGCGAATCCGCTGTGCCACTTCTGCAGGCGCAGTCTGGTCATAGGTCGTTACTTCGTGTCCGAACTCAAACGTCTTGAGCGTGATAAAGTCGGGCAGCGTAGCACGATCAAGAAACACAATGCGGGCAGAAGATGACATGAGTTTTCCAGTGAAAGTCAAAACAAGACTATACCATTGCCCGCCATTGACTAAAATAGCGGTTTTGGTGAACCCGTCGTTTGTAAACTGACATGCCCTCTTCTGTCACGTCTTCTTCTGTCGCCCCGTCCGCTTCCCCTTCGCTGCGTCAGGCAGCACTGGATGCCCTGGCCGAATCCGATCCCTGCAAAAAAATCACCGCGGTCAACCAGCTGGCTGCCACGCTGCCCGTGTACGCGGATCACGTGCTGCAGCCAACTCAAGTGCTGCCGGGCCGGCCACAACGGCCACAACTGGTCGATCCGCGTGAAGTATCGATACGGTCAACGCAAACGCCGCAGGGGAAAGCGGCGCTCATGCACTCCATCGCCCATATCGAATTCAACGCCATCAACCTGGCGCTGGATATTATCTGGCGCTTCCCCGGCATGCCCGACGATTTCTACTACGATTGGCTGCAGGTGGCCCGCGAAGAGGCCTATCACTTTTCACTCGTGCGCGGGCATCTTGCGGCCTCGGGTTATCAGTACGGTGATTTTTCAGCCCATAACGGGCTCTGGGACATGGCGGAAAAAACCGCCGATGATATCCTGGCCAGGCTTGCCCTGGTGCCCCGCACGCTGGAGGCACGCGGCCTGGATGTGTCCCCGGCCATCCAGAACAAATTGCGGGCCGCCAACGATCAACGCGGTGTAGAGATCCTGGATATCATTTTGCGCGATGAAATCGGCCATGTTAAAACCGGCAATCGCTGGTACCTCTATTGCTGTGAGCAGCAGAATCAGGACCCGGTAGCCGCTTATGCGGCACTGATCGACACTTACCGCATCAGCAAGCCGCGCGGCCCATTCAATGTCCAGGCCAGAATGGCGGCAGGATTCACCCAGGCCGATATTGACTGGCTGAATTCCTTATAATTGCACTATTGGTCTTCATAGACCGGCCTGATCCGGGCCTGGACGACAGAACCAATACCCTTTCATACTCACGGAAAAATTATGGACGTTCTGGTACTTGGAGCCGGCATTATCGGGCTGACCACCGCTTACTATCTCAATCGGGACGGATTCAACGTCACGGTTATCGAGAAGAACAGCGATGTCGCTCTGGAAACCAGCTTTGCCAACGGGGCGCAACTGTCATACAGTTACGTTGCGCCGCTGGCAGGCCCGGGCGTCATGAGTCATGTGCCTAAATGGCTGCTGGACCGCAATTCACCCCTGCGTTTCCGTCCCAGCCTGGATCCGGCCACGGTATGCTGGAATCTGCGTTTTGTCAAAGCCTGCAACGCTGCGCAAAGTAACCAGACGACACGGGAACTGCTTTCCCTGTCCTTTCTCAGCCGCGACCTGTACCACGAGATGATGCAACAGGAAGCCATCGCCTTTGACCATAAGCGCGCGGGCAAGCTGATTGTGCATCGCAGCCGCGATTCTTTCAATCATGCAGTTGAGCAGCTGGACTTTCAGCGCTCCCTGGGTTGCGAGCAACGCGCCCTGTCTGTCGAAGAATGCATCTCGCTGGAACCGGCCCTGCTGCGCATGCGGGATCATTTAAGTGGTGGTATTTTTACCGAAAGCGAAGAAAGTGCAGACTGCTACCTGCTTGCGGTTGCCCTGAAAAAAATTCTGCAGCAGCGTGGCGTCACCTTCCGCTTCAATACCAGCGTCAGCCGCCTGACGGCCGACAGCAATCGTAAAGTGAGCGTGCACACCACCGCAGGAGAAAACCTGACGCCGGATCATATCGTAGTGGCACTGGCATGCGATAGCACAGCACTGCTCAAGCCGCTGGGCATTGCCGTACCGGTCAGCCCGCTTAAAGGATACAGCCTGACGCTGCCGATTGAGCAAGCTGCCAGCGCGCCCATGGTAAGCATCACCGATTACGAACGCAAGGTTGTTTATGCACGACTGGGCGAGCGTCTGCGCATTGCCGGCATGGCCGACATGGTTGGCCTCAACCGCCGCATCGATACTTCGCGGATTGAAGCGCTCAAGCAGGAAGCCCGCAATCTGTTTCCCGAAGCAGGCAACTATGATCTGGCCACGCTCTGGACGGGCCTTCGGCCGGCAACGCCAAAAGGCAAACCCATTATTGATGCAACCCGCTATGATAATCTGTGGCTTAATATTGGCCAGGGTGCGCTGGGTTTCACCCTGGCGCCAGGCTCAGCAAGCGTAATCAGCCACCTGTTGCGCGGCCAGGCACTGCCATTTGGCAAAAACGTATTCACACTGGCCGATGCCTGAGCGCTGGGGGGCTTCGCGGTTTTACTGTGAAGCCCCGGGCATATCTGCCCACAGGCACCAGAAACGCAATGAAGCATCCGTAAGCCGCCGTACCCCGGTCCCACCCTGTTTTTATGCGAATATATCCTTATCTAACATCTGCTTATATCTGCTTATCTCAGGTTAACTGAACCAGATTGACTGCCTCAGGTTTCACTGCCTCATTAACCCGCGTCCGTCCTGCGATTAAACCATACCAATCCCTGACGGTTGTTTGATCTCCACCGAGACCCGCTACCATGCTCCAGAAAATTCTCCTGCCCATTATCGTCTTTATCATTGTTCTGATCGGCCTGACCTTTGGCGAAGGCGTATTCACTGCCCTGGCTGTGTGGCTGCATGATATTACCGGCCTGGTCATCTATAATTTCTCCGATCTGTATTACACCGTATCGGAATACGTCGCCCGCCATCCGGTCAAAATTGTTGTTGCACTGGTTGTGACGGCAATCGTCTGCATCTGGATCTACAAAAATAAGGATGAAGAGCTGACCCGCCAGGCAAGTTCGCGCAAAATTGCCATTTTTCTGGCGATTTTCCTGGGCTGGCTGGGTGCACACCGTTTTTATAACGGCCAGATCGGCATGGGGCTGCTGTATCTCATCATCAGTTTCATCTGGTTGCCGCTCACGGTATTTCTGAGCCTGATTGATGCGGTAAGATATATTTTTATGAATGATGAAGAATACCGTCTGCGTATTCAATCGTCATAACCACCACGCGGCAGGGGCGCGGCTCTCCCACGATATCTGTCCGCGTCAACGACGCAAGGAACGCAAGTGAATCTGAACGACCTGACCATTGCCACTGATCAACTTGATCAGACCCGGCTGCTGAATCACTGGCAATGGCTGCTGCCCGATCAGGTTGAAATCCTGCTGGTCACCAAAACGGCTGACTGCTTTGTGCTGCAGCCGGAAACCGGCCACATCCTGTTTCTGGACACCAACGACGGCGAACTGGAGCCCATTGCATCAGACTTTGATGAATTTCGCACGGTGCTTGCCGATCCTGAATTCATTACCGACTATTTTTCGCTGGAACTGATCGCGCCGCTGCTGGCAACCCCGCTACCGGAAAATGCGATTTTTGCGCTCGCTACGCCGCCGGTGCTGGGCGGCTCGTTTGAGACAGACGAACTGACGCTGGTGGATATTTATCAGTATTTTGATGAGATGGGCACGCTCTGGCATCAGTTGAGCCAGATCGAGATCTCAGACGATACTGCCGATGATCCTGATTCGCCCCAGGATACGGATCGCGATCCATATTAAATCTCAACCGCAATAAATCTGAATAAAAACAGGTCCGAACCGAAAAACCAGCCCCATACGTTGCAGTGCATTCAGCAGGATAAAACATGAGTACTCTCCTCCCATTACAGGCATGTACGCTAAAGCATTTTCCGCCAGAGCTGGGCACCACCACACCCGAAGCCTTCGCCGCAGCGCAGCTGAACGTATACGACAACGACTTTTCTTTTCCGCTGGCCGTGCTGAATCAACCGGCACTGGAGCATAATCTGCAATGGATGCAGCGTTTCGCCCAGGATAAAGGAGTAAGCCTGGCGCCACACGGCAAAACCACGATGTCACCCGAACTGTTTGACAAACAGCTTACCGCTGGTGCCTGGGGACTCACCTTTGCCACCCTGTTCCAGGCGCAGACCGGTATTCAGGCCGGCGCCAAACGCATTATTATCGCCAATCAGGTGGTGGGGGACGCCGACCTGCGTCTGCTGCAATCCCTTCTTCAAACCCACCCCGGGCTGCGCATCTGGTTTCTGGTTGATTCAATCGAACAGGTCGCTTATATCGAAGCCTGGGCACAGCATTACGGTAGCCACAATCCGCAGCAAAAAATACGCTTTGACTGCCTGCTGGAAATCGGAATCGCAGGTCAGCGCACAGGGTGCCGCGAATTTGAGCAGGCACTGGCACTGGCCAACCGTATACGCCAATCGCCCGTACTCGCACTGGGCGGCATCGAATGCTATGAAGGCAATCTGGCTACCGATACGGAAAAAGACAAACCGGCAGTGGACGCGCTCATGGGGCGTTGCACAGCCGTGGCGCAAGCCTGCGCTGAACAACAGCTGTTTGATACCCATGAAATTCTGATCTCGGCAGGCGGTTCGGCCATTTTTGACCTGGTTGTCCCCGGTCTGACAATCAGCCTGGACCGTCCCGTGCGCGGCGTCCTGCGTTCGGGATGCTACATCACCCACGATCATGGTGTGTACAAGCGGCATCTGGACAAAGTGCAGGAACGCGAGCATCTGCAGGAAAGCCTGCTGCCCGCGCTGGAAGTGTGGACCATGGTGCAATCGGTGCCCGAACCCGGCCTGGCACTGCTCACTTGTGGCAAACGGGACATCTCCTATGACCTGACGCTGCCGTTTGTCACGGGTTATGCGCCGGTAGGCCAGCGCACTCGCAAGATACCGGACGCAAGCTGGCAGATCACGGCACTCAATGACCAGCACGCGTATCTGCATTTTGACGCCGCCGGTTCGGTACCCACAGTCGGCGACCGGGTCATTCTGGGCATTTCGCATCCCTGCACAACGTTCGATAAATGGAAATGGATGCCCATTATTGATAACAAGGGTCAGGCCCTGTCCTGCATCACAACGCGCTTTTAAGCGGTACCCTTTATACCGTCACGACCCTATTGCATCAGATATCAACTGATGGATATGGCCCGTCACCTTATCGCTCTCAAAATAACATATTCCATTTGCGATCAGCCCACACAAGGACCGCTGACACGATGGTACTGGCAAACATCACCATAACAAACAGCGCTGTGCCCTGCTCCATCCAGCCAGTGTTCAGCAAAATATTGATAAAGTAAACATGCGTCAGGTAGATGGCAGTGGAAAGTTTGGAAAGAAAGTCCGTATTCAGCCTGGCCGAGCGGCTGTGAAAGAAGATGAAAAGGAGCGGGCAAAGAATCAGCAGCGATAAATACATATCTACGCCCGCCTTGGCTGGATGCAATAAATAATGCACCGTGCTTTCCAGAACCAGCAACAAGGCTGCTGCGAAAATGGCGCACAGCAACTGCGGATCGCGACGAGGCAATTTATGCAGGCGGTGTTTGGCAATCAGATACCCGATTGCAAACAGCGGAAAACCAAAGAAAAGAAAGTTGCGGAAAATCCAGCCGGAATTCAGCACATACCCGGCCAACCCTTCTTCTATCGGTGCATAATTGCCCAATGCCTGCAACACATAACCCACAATGAATAAGGTGATGCCCGCGGTGAGAACGAATGAATCACTGCGCCTGCGCAATAAATACAATACCGCCCCGGCGCCAAGCGTTCCCACCAGGTACCATAAATGGTGATAGCCAAAGACGAACTTTTCCAGCAGGCCGATCTGATCCCGGGCAAGCCCCCAGTGAGCCGGCCAGTAGAACGGCAAATACAGCAGCATCCAGATCCCATACAACACCGCCAGGCGCCTGGCCCAGCCGGCAAAGGGACGATTGCGCGCGATCAGAGGATAAAAGTAAAAACCATTGATGATGAAGAAGGTCGGCACGGCGATACGAAGTAAGCCGTTCACAAAGAGGTAATTGAGATACTCGGCCGTCTCGGTAAACAGCGAGGCATGCAGCGCCACCACCATCATTGCCAGTGCTATTTTCAGGCCGTCTGTTCCCGCGTTACGCTGCATGTATCACCCTTTATTGAATCATATATTGTAACGGGCCTGCGTCTTCAAGACATGAAGGATGCCTACCAATTGCTGTTGAATGTAACTGAACAATGACCGCTTCGATTGGGCCGCAAACGCAAATTGATCGATCGAGGCAGATCGGTGCCAATCGGCAATTGCGAATTTATCGATCGGAGCAGATCGGTGCCAAACGGCAATTTGGATCTTTACCACAATTAAAAGCCTCATTTGCGATAGCTCAAAACAAGTTCAAGTAAGACAAACCAGACAAAACCGATAGCAGTACCATATATGCGAAACGTCATTAAATGGTCAGATCATAAACTTGAAGTCAACGCCATGAAAGTATTGAAATCGCTGCTGTTATTTTTACTGTTGATGTTGGGCATTGGGTATATAGGATCACAACTACTGCTTAATAAACGCGCACCGGAGAATAAGCAAACAGTCGATATTCTGGATCCGGAACGCATTCAACGAGGCAAATACATAGCCCGTACAGCCGATTGCATTGCCTGTCACACAACACCCGGCGGCCAGCCATTTGCCGGCGGTCTGCCGATGGACACACCATTAGGCGCCATTTACTCCACCAATATCACCCCGGACAGGGAAACCGGTATCGGCGCCTACACGTTCAGTCAATTTGACAATGCTGTGCGTCATGGCGTGAGTGCCGCGGGCGTCCCGTTATATCCAGCCATGCCCTATCCGTCCTACACCATCATGCCGCAAGAGGACATCAAGGCGCTCTACGCTTACTTCATGTCTGAGGTTGCACCTGTGAGGCAGGACAATGCAAGCCCTACCTTCCCGTGGCCGCTGAGCTTGCGCTGGCCCATCGCCTGGTGGCAGGCGCTGTTTTCACCAAGCCGTCAGTTTGTCGCCCAGGAACCGGGCGATGCTCGCCTGACACGCGGACAATATCTGGCCGAAGGACCGGGTCATTGCGGCGCCTGTCATACACCACGCGGTCTCTTTTATCAGGAAAAAGCACTGAGTCTGGCCGATGGCGACCGCTTCCTGTCGGGCGCAGTCATTGACGGCTGGCGGGCCAAGAGCCTGCGAGGTGAAGCGCAAGGCCTGCAATCCTGGAGCCGGGAAGAACTGGAACTATTTTTTAAAACCGGTCGCAATGACGTTGCAGCGGCCTTTGGCGCAATGGCCAACGTGGTACAGCACAGTACCCGGTATTTTACCGATGACGACATCAGCGCATTATCGGCGTACCTTAAGCAGCTGCCCGCTGCTCAGAACAAATTAAAGCGTTTTCCGGACAAGACAGATACCACGACTGCTACGCTGTTAACCATGAACAATCCAGGTTCGCCTGGCGCGATGGTATACATGCAATATTGTGTCACCTGTCATCGCGCCGATGGCAAGGGTATTGCACGCATTTTTCCTGCACTTGCCGGCAATTCAGCCATCTACGCAAGGAATCCTCAATCGGTCATTCAGATTATTCTTGAAGGGGGTCGAATGCCGGACACCCAATATGATCGGATGGCATTTGCCATGCCCGGGTTTGCTCAACTGAGCGATGATCAATTACTTGCTGTGATCAATTTCATTCGTAATGGCTGGACAAACCAGGCGCCCGATATTCAGCCGCGGGACATTCGTCATATGCGGCACTTTCTTGCCAGCAAAACCAGAACCATTGCGCCCGTGGGAGAAAAGCATGAATAAACTCATTATCCCTCTGATCGCCTGTTGCACGCTATATACCACTGCATTCGCCGCCTCTGCGCCAGTGACTGAATTGAACACCATCGCGAACTCGCCGCAACGCTATAGTGTAAAAGACAAACACGGCAATGCTTTGCCCGACTACATCATGCCCGACGATCAAAGCATACTGAAGGAAACAAACGCCGAGCAAATCCTTTACGGCAAACGCCTGCTGAACGAAACCAATCGCTTGTTACCCGATTACGTGCAATCACAAATGGCATGTAACAGCTGTCATGTTGCACAGGGAAAGGTGCCGCTGGGCGCACCGTTTATAAACACCTACAACGCCTTCCCGCAACTGAACCCAAGAGCAGGACGAGTGTTCACTTTGGCAGACAGAATCAACGGCTGTATGCAGCGCTCAATGAACGGCAGGCCGCTACCGGAAGAAGGCAGGGAAATGAAAGCCATGATCGCCTATATGAAATGGCTGGCTCAGGGCTTGCCAGACGGTGCGAAAGTGGATATTCGTAATGCGGGCCCGATAGACACCACCTTAAAACCCGATCCCTTACATGGTGCCCAGGTATACCGGCAATACTGTGCAAGCTGTCACGGCGACAACGGTGAGGGCCGGCGGGATTTTTCTGGCAACATGGCCTTTCCACCCTTATGGGGCGATGAATCATTCAATATCGGCGCCGGCATGGCAAGAACATACAAAGCCGCCGCCTTTGTCAAATACAATATGCCCATGGGCGTTAACACCAATGGCTTATGGGGCGCCGGCAATGTACTTACCGACCAGCAGGCGATTGACGTCGCCGAATATTTCACCCACCAGCCACGTCCGGATTTTGCGGGCAAAGCGAATGACTGGCCTAAAGGAAAAAAACCGAAAGATGCGCGGTACTAAGCCCGTCATCGCGAAAGGAATAGCCGGCACATTATTCAGCCCCCCTATTCCTTGATACAGGTTAATCCGCTAGCAACGATGAGTGCATATAATAAATGCATCTCATATCGTACTGACAGGACTATTTCATAGGGATCGGGGTTCAGTACGAGGGATGCAGGATGCGCATCGGATAAGGCTGAAAGTCATGGAGTCCGCCAGGGTTAACTCACCTTATGGCGGTGTATTTTTATGTTCAAACTTTAAACCTCCAACCTGGTATGCATTGCCTGAAAATAAAAACGCATACGTAGAGCACATAAAAATATGAATCAACACGTCAAAGCGTCATTCTATGGCGCGCTATTTGCATTTTGTGCCGCAATGTTGAACGCCAGCATCGGGACCTTTGCAAGGTACTTATATTGCATGGCTTATCACCGGGCATTATTGCATTGGCTAAAACGCTGATTGGGGCGTTGATCCTGGCTATTGTGATGCCGTTTTGCAAGAAGCGTCCGCTCTACGCTAAATGGTATGCGGTGGCAGCCTGTGCTTTTTTCGGGATATTCATCATGTTTATCTTCGAAACCAAGGCCTATGGATTCGACACCGCGGCAAATGTCGTTGTCGCATTAATGGCATCGGCCTGCGTTACCACCATCGTTTTGGGTAAACTATTTCTGGGCGAACACATTCGCGCCGCTACTGTTATTGGTGCACTGCTGGCCATTCTGGGCCTGGTGGTAATTGTAGGAACCAAATTCAGTTTCGGATTCAGTCCTATCGGCACAATACTAGCATCATGTGCCGGTGCCGGATACGGTATTTTTTCCATCATCATGAAAAAAAACGGCCTGGAAGGTGGCTTATTGCTCACCCGCCAAATGCTGATGTATGGAAGTATGTTTCTCCTGATCCCTGTCGGGATGCAGCTGCCCGCATCATTTGAGATCAATTACGCAGTCATCGGCTGCCTGATCGGGCTTGCTGTCTTTCCTACGATCTTTGGATTCTATTGCACGACTAAAGCAATCCAGTACCTTGCCCCGTCACGCGTTCAAATTATTGAACTGAGTGAGCCCATCTTCGCGGCGCTTATTGCTCTGATTTTCCTGCATGAACAACCCGGGCTTTCTACCTTTGTGGGCGGTATTTTAATTCTCCTGGGAATCTCGATTGCTAACGATCTTTTTCGTCTCCCCGCCGATAGAGAATCGGTCGTGTCCAAAAATAACCCGGATATGCAATAAACGGATGTCGTTCCATATACTCTTGGACCCACCGGTGGTAGAGGTGAATGAGGCCTGTTCTCCGGCGATTACCGCCTTAAGCAGAGAGTCTTCCAGATAGTCCATACTTGTCCATTCAGTGTTCGTGGACAAGTATGTTCATGCTTTACTGGCGGCTGGACAAGATGTGTTTACGGCACGCTTACTGTTTTTGAGCAGTTCGTCTGCTACCTTTATTACCGGTGCAGAGCTAATGGTGGATGGTGGATGGTGGATGGATGGCGGCTTATTTGATGTGCAGGATATTTGAGCAATCGCTATCGTAGAGACGATTAGAGATAGAGAGGGATTGTATATTTGCTTCCCCCAAAGCACAAACGCCCCGTAAAGTTAATTACGGGGCGTTTGAAGGAATAAAAAGCCTGACGATGACCTACTTTCACAGATGTCCATCCACTATCATCGGCGCAAAGGCGTTTCACTGTCCTGTTCGGGAAGGGAAGGAGTGGGTCCACCTTGCTATGGTCGTCAAGCGTAAGCTGGTATGGCTTAGCGCTAGCTGGTTGCTATGCGTTAGCAATTTGGAAGAAGCACAAGCTGTGTATTGTTTCGGGCAGATGAGTCAATCTTGCGTTGGTGATTGATGTTGCTGCTGATGATCAACGCGTGTTGATCATCGTATTTACTTCAGTTTTTTGAACGACACTTAAACACTATGCTCAGCGCAGTCGTAGAACAATGTTCTACATATAACCTGCAGAGTTATAGGATCAAGCCGCACGGGCAATTAGTATCAGTTAGCTAAACACATTACTGCGCTTACACACCTGACCTATCAACGTCCTGGTCTCGAACGACCCTTCAGGGGGGTCTAGCCCCCGGGATACCTTATCTTCAGACGAGTTTCCCGCTTAGATGCCTTCAGCGGTTATCTCTTCCATACATAGCTACTCGGCAATGCCATTGGCATGACAACCGATACACCAGAGGTATGTCCACTCCGGTCCTCTCGTACTAGGAGCAGGCTCCGTCAAGTATCCAACGCCCACGGCAGATAGGGACCAAACTGTCTCACGACGTTTTAAACCCAGCTCACGTACCTCTTTAAATGGCGAACAGCCATACCCTTGGGACCGGCTACAGCCCCAGGATGAGATGAGCCGACATCGAGGTGCCAAACACCGCCGTCGATATGAACTCTTGGGCGGTATCAGCCTGTTATCCCCAGAGTACCTTTTATCCGTTGAGCGATGGCCCTTCCATTCAGAACCACCGGATCACTATGTCCTGCTTTCGCACCTGTTCGACTTGTCAGTCTCACAGTCAAGCACGCTTATGCCATTGCACTATCAGCACGATTTCCGACCGTACCTAGCGTACCTTCGAACTCCTCCGTTACACTTTGGGAGGAGACCGCCCCAGTCAAACTGCCCACCATACACTGTC
The DNA here is from genome assembly GCF_000521505.1 of Advenella mimigardefordensis DPN7. GTDB lineage: Bacteria > Pseudomonadota > Gammaproteobacteria > Burkholderiales > Burkholderiaceae_B > Advenella > Advenella mimigardefordensis. The sequence goes on along the minus strand of NZ_CP003915.1, from coordinate 1,754,825 downwards.
CCCAACCCGGATAACGGGCCTAGGTTAGAACCGCAAACAAACCAGGGTGGTATTTCAAGGATGGCTCCCTACGATCTGGCGACCGTAATTCAACGCCTCCCACCTATCCTACACAGGCCGGTTCACAATTCAATGTAAAGCTACAGTAAAGGTTCATGGGGTCTTTCCGTCTAGCCGCGGGGAGATTGCATCATCACAAACACTTCAACTTCGCTGAGTCTCAGGAGGAGACAGTGTGGCCATCGTTACGCCATTCGTGCAGGTCGGAACTTACCCGACAAGGAATTTCGCTACCTTAGGACCGTTATAGTTACGGCCGCCGTTTACTGGGGCTTCGATCAAGAGCTTGCACCCCATCACTTAACCTTCCAGCACCGGGCAGGCGTCACACCCTATACGTCCACTTTCGTGTTAGCAGAGTGCTGTGTTTTTAATAAACAGTCGCAGCCACCGATTCTCTGCGGCCCATTCGCGCTTTAACACGCTACTAGGGCATACCTTCTCCCGAAGTTACGGTATAAATTTGCCGAGTTCCTTCTCCTGAGTTCTCTCAAGCGCCTTGGAATATTCATCCCGTCCACCTGTGTCGGTTTGCGGTACGGTCATTGTTAAACTGAAGCTTAGAGGCTTTTCCTGGGACCACTTCCTATGACTTCACGAATAAATTCGCTTCGCACCAATACCTTGATTTACGCGGCCGGATTTACCTAACCACCCTCTCAGTACCAGTCACGGGTACAACCAATCACCCGCTCACATTCCGCAATCCGTCCCCCCATCGCATTTAACAATGGTGTTGGAATATTAACCAACTTCCCATCAGCTACGCATCTCTGCCTCGCCTTAGGGGCCGACTCACCCTGCGCCGATGAACGTTGCGCAGGAAACCTTGGACTTACGGCGAGGGAGCTTTTCACTCCCTTTATCGCTACTCATGTCAGCATTCGCACTTCTGATACCTCCAGCAACCGTCTCCAGTCACCTTCACAGGCTTACAGAACGCTCTCCTACCGCGCACAGTAAACTGTGCACCCGCAGCTTCGGTATATTGCTTAGCCCCGTTACATCTTCCGCGCAGGACGACTCGATCAGTGAGCTATTACGCTTTCTTTAAAGGATGGCTGCTTCTAAGCCAACCTCCTGACTGTCTATGCCTTCCCACTTCGTTTCCCACTTAGCAATATTTAGGGACCTTAGCTGGCGGTCTGGGTTGTTTCCCTCTTGAGTCTGGACGTTAGCACCCAGTGCTCTGTCTCCCGCGCTGTACTTGCCGGTATTCGGAGTTTGCCATGGTTTGGTAAGTCGCCATGACCCCCTAGCCATAACAGTGCTCTACCCCCGGCAGTAATACGCGAGGCACTACCTAAATAGTTTTCGGAGAGAACCAGCTATTTCCAGATTTGTTTAGCCTTTCACCCCTATCCACAGCTCATCCCCTAATTTTTCAACATTAGTGGGTTCGGTCCTCCAGCACGTGTTACCGTGCCTTCAACCTGGCCATGGATAGATCATCTGGTTTCGGGTCTACACCCAGCGACTAAATCGCCCTGTTCGGACTCGCTTTCGCTACGCCTTCCCTATTCGGTTAAGCTTGCCACTGAATGTAAGTCGCTGACCCATTATACAAAAGGTACGCAGTCACCCCACAAGGAGGCTCCTACTGTTTGTATGCACACGGTTTCAGGATCTATTTCACTCCCCTTCCGGGGTTCTTTTCGCCTTTCCCTCACGGTACTGGTTCACTATCGGTCGATCACGAGTATTTAGCCTTGGAGGATGGTCCCCCCATATTCAGACAGGATTTCACGTGTCCCGCCCTACTTATTCGACGCTTAGTACCACCACAAAGGTTTCGTCTACAGGGCTATCACCTGCTACGGCCGGGCTTTCCATCCCGTTCAACTACCAATGTGACTATCTCGTCCAGGCTGTTCCGATTTCGCTCGCCACTACTTTCGGAATCTCGGTTGATTTCTTTTCCTCGAGTTACTTAGATGTTTCAGTTCACTCGGTTCGCTTCTCTGTACCTATGTATTCAGTACAGGATACTGCCAGAGGCAGTGGGTTTCCCCATTCGGATATCGACGGATCAATGCTTATTTGCTAGCTCCCCGTCGCTTTTCGCAAGCTATAACGTCCTTCATCGCCTGTGATCGCCAAGGCATCCACCATGTGCACTTAGTCACTTGATCCTATAACACTAAAGGCTATAGGCTTTTACTACTTCGTCTATACAGTGCCTTTTGAGTCCACTGCATAAACATGCTGAGTTTTTGCGTTTGTGTGCCGTTCATCAATGTCATTCCTCACTCAATAAACCAGATCTCTCCGGCCTATCTCATGAAGCTTGAGTTAATAGAACTTCATAAAATAATGCAATCACAACCCAATTTTTCATCAAATACTTACCCGACCCTGGTGGATCGCATAAGCACCCTTTGAATACTTTAGTTGTGCTTCTTCCAAATTGTTAAAGAACATATACAGCCAATAAAGCTTAACTTACCCTGCCTGTTTCCGGGTAAACCCGAATTCAGAAGGATCAGTATTTTAGCACCTTCTTTCTAAAAAAGAAAGCACCGAAATCTTTTTTGTTCGCTAATAAGAACGCTTTTCATACAACATGCGATAACAATCAACATGCAACAACAATCATGATGGTGGAGGATGACGGGATCGAACCGACGACCCCCTGCTTGCAAAGCAGGTGCTCTCCCAGCTGAGCTAATCCCCCAACAAACCTGTTTGGTGGGTCAAGTTGGAATCGAACCAACGACCCCCGCCTTATCAAGACGGTGCTCTAACCGACTGAGCTACTGACCCAACTTCACATCAGTCAGCAACCGCTCATAAATACCAGGCAAACAACCCGCTACTTACTCGCCAAGCCAACTTCCAGCGAAACCTGATTGTTCATCCATCTACAAAGCGCCGCAATCGAACCATTAAACCGTTTGATCTACCCACTTCGTACACAGACCGCTGTACTCGTTCTTATTAACAACCGATAAGCGTGGACGCTTTCGCTTCGTGCGCTTCGCTCTTAAAGGAGGTGATCCAGCCGCACCTTCCGATACGGCTACCTTGTTACGACTTCACCCCAGTCATGAATCCTACCGTGGTAATCGCCCCCCTTGCGGTTAGGCTAACTACTTCTGGTAAAACCCACTCCCATGGTGTGACGGGCGGTGTGTACAAGACCCGGGAACGTATTCACCGCGACATGCTGATCCGCGATTACTAGCGATTCCGACTTCATGCAGGCGAGTTGCAGCCTGCAATCCGGACTACGATCGGGTTTATGAGATTAGCTCCACCTTGCGGCTTGGCAACCCTCTGTCCCGACCATTGTATGACGTGTGAAGCCCTACCCATAAGGGCCATGAGGACTTGACGTCATCCCCACCTTCCTCCGGTTTGTCACCGGCAGTCTCATTAGAGTGCTCAACTAAATGTAGCAACTAATGACAAGGGTTGCGCTCGTTGCGGGACTTAACCCAACATCTCACGACACGAGCTGACGACAGCCATGCAGCACCTGTGTTCCGGTTCTCTTGCGAGCACTCCTAAATCTCTTCAGGATTCCAGACATGTCAAGGGTAGGTAAGGTTTTTCGCGTTGCATCGAATTAATCCACATCATCCACCGCTTGTGCGGGTCCCCGTCAATTCCTTTGAGTTTTAATCTTGCGACCGTACTCCCCAGGCGGTCAACTTCACGCGTTAGCTGCGCTACTAAGCCCCGAAGGGCCCAACAGCTAGTTGACATCGTTTAGGGCGTGGACTACCAGGGTATCTAATCCTGTTTGCTCCCCACGCTTTCGTGCATGAGCGTCAGTATTATCCCAGGGGGCTGCCTTCGCCATCGGTGTTCCTCCACATATCTACGCATTTCACTGCTACACGTGGAATTCCACCCCCCTCTGACATACTCTAGTCCGGGAGTTAAAAATGCAGTTCCAAGGTTGAGCCCTGGGATTTCACATCTTTCTTTCCGAACCGCCTGCGCACGCTTTACGCCCAGTAATTCCGATTAACGCTTGCACCCTACGTATTACCGCGGCTGCTGGCACGTAGTTAGCCGGTGCTTATTCTTCAGGTACCGTCATCAGTTCCGGATATTAGCCAGAACCTTTTCTTCCCTGACAAAAGTGCTTTACAACCCGAAGGCCTTCATCGCACACGCGGGATGGCTGGATCAGGGTTTCCCCCATTGTCCAAAATTCCCCACTGCTGCCTCCCGTAGGAGTCTGGGCCGTGTCTCAGTCCCAGTGTGGCTGGTCGTCCTCTCAAACCAGCTACGGATCGTCGCCTTGGTGAGCCTTTACCTCACCAACTAGCTAATCCGATATCGGCCGCTCCAATAGTGAGAGGTCCTAAGATCCCCCCCTTTCCCCCGTAGGGCGTATGCGGTATTAGCCACGCTTTCGCGTAGTTATCCCCCGCTACTGGGCACGTTCCGATACATTACTCACCCGTTCGCCACTCGCCGGCAAAAGTAGCAAGCTACTTTCCCGCTGCCGTTCGACTTGCATGTGTAAGGCATCCCGCTAGCGTTCAATCTGAGCCAGGATCAAACTCTTCAGTTCAATCTCTGTTTAATTGCCATTTAACTGTTTAAAGGTAAATGGTCGCTGCTTCACTCAAAAGAAATAACGTTTATGTTTAATAAACCTTACTTCTTCATTTCAAGTGAGCGCTTAAAATATATATTGTTAGCATCACAACCTAACCAGGTACCCCCGGATAGATCATGTTGCGCACTCATTCCAAGCGCCCACACTTATCGGCTGTTAGTTGTTAAAGAACATTTCTTCCCAATCCCACTGGATTGGGCGGTGACATTGCGCTGTCACATTCGGCGTTCATACTATTTTTAGAATGACTCGCATACTGCTTAACTGCTCAATTCTGTACTAGCCAAACTGCGTTTACTACTTCCGTTTACTACTACGTTACCGCTTTTCTCTTTCTGTCGTCACACCGTTGTGTGTCATCAGCAGAGAAACGAGATTATGAAGCATCTGGTTTTTGTTGTCAAGTCTTTTTTGCAACAGCTTCGAAAATTTCTTTTCTCACTCACTTCAAAAAAGCCTACCAACTTACCGCAAAACCGCTTCACGTCTCAACAGCGAAGTCCGCTATTATGAATCATCTAAAAATAAAAAGCAACTACTATTTTTACTTTCTACTTCTTTCTGATCGGCTTCCTTATTCTTGATCCCGGCCGTTGCTGCGCAACCACCAAAAACCCAAAACAACAAAACCACTCATAACCACTTCGCCACACCATCTGCGACTCCCCACCCCCAAAACACACCGAAGCATGCTCACAACGCCTTGATTTACCGGGGAAATTTGCCGCTCTTGCGGTACCCTTTCCGGGGCATCCTGCGTTGTGTGTGAAGCAGGAAAGATCGAAACTATAGCAAGCCAATCTCCCCTTGGCAAGCCCTCTTTTCAAAATAATCCAACCCGCTCCCCTTTTTTATATCCGTAATTACCCTAAGCTCATGATTTGATTCACTTTAGACTTTTTGCCACAGTTTTATTTCTTTTTTACCACATCATGACAAAATGAGGTTTCTGATACATAAAAGCAACAACGAGGTAATTCCGGGACGAATGCAATAGATGTTTCGACAACAAAAACGGCCGTTTAACCGGGCAATTGTCAGCAGACAGGATCATTTAGGGGAGATAAACACACCTGAACTATAGGACTGACGTCGGTTTAGTCTCTTTATGCAATCGGCTTAGCCTCTATATTGTCTACATACACTCTCTATATATAGCCACATCAATATAGCCTCCTTATATACCTGGTTGTTTACTTCTCTATCTCTACCGCTCTGCATCTGGTGTTCCATATAACGGTATATAACAGGTCCACTATATTTCGCTGGTTCCTTGACCGCTGGTTCCTTCCCTTCTATAGGCAATCCTGCAGGGAAGCTATCCTGATGAGCAATCCAGAGAGCGCGCTTGCGCGCCTCTCCGGACTTTCCTGCTCTGGCAGATTTGCGTTATTTATTATTAATGATGCATTGCCGCCTGAACAGCGGTCTGAATAACAGCCGGAATCACACCACCGTGACCAGCCTTTTCAACCAGAATAAAATGACTGTCCATACCGTGCTGTCGCAGCCACGCGTCCAGCTCACGAGCGGTGACCGACGAACGACGCTGTTTGATACGCGCCAGGCGCTCGGGTTTCATATCAGGATTCGCCTCGGGGTTTTCTTCATACTCCCCCTGAAGAATCGTCACAAATCTGCTCTTTACCCCCGAACCATCAGCTTGCGCCTGGGCCGCAGACCCGGTTTTTAAGCCTGACGCTTGCGCTGGCTCGGCAGCAGGCAAGTTCGCATCGGTCACAAGCGCACCATGCCCCCACCATAATGAAGGACTACCTATTACGTACTGATCAAATGCATCCCGATGATTCAGCAGCACGTACAGTGTAAACAGTCCGCCAAAGGAATGGCCGGCAAGCATCTGTTTGCCGGTCGCCGCTGCATATTGGCGCTTTATATAAGGCCTGACCGCATCTTGCACAAACCCGTAAAAATCAGCGGCGCCGCCGCCTTTGGCAAATGCTTCACCCGGTGCTGCATACGTATAGTCCCGCTCGCGCAACGTCAAGGGATAGGCCTTATCGTCGGGATAGCCCAGCCCGACGATGAGTGGTAGCGCTCCCTTTGAAGAGGCATCGCCAGCTTGCGCTGCCCACTGCTCATAGACCGCATTCACCGCCAGCGGAAATTGAGCATTGCCATCCAGGATATAAAGCACAGACAAAGGTGCATGTATATCCGGCCTGCTTTCAGGCGCGGCAACAAAAATACGATAGCTGCGTTCGTGCCAGTCTATATCCTGATGACTGACCTTATATATTTCATTTGCCATAGGCCTTATTTTCGGTATGGTTTGCACGGGCTGTGCCAGTGCACCCGGCACGGCCAGCGCGGCAATCGCAACGACCCCGGCCTGAAGCCAGGCCGAGCCCGTGGCGCAACAACGGAACGCCAAGGTTGGCATTAGATGTTTCATTATCATGACTTAGAAGGTCATATTGAGGTTGAGCCAATAACGGCGTCCATCCTCAACCGCCCAGTTGCCGGCCGTGTCGATCCCATACATCCGCTGATTGCCAATATTCAGCACCGCGAAGCCGACGGCCAGGTTCTTATTGATTTGGTAATTACCACCCACATCACCTGTGATGAAACCACTACGATACCGGGTTCCACCGGTGCCGCCGTAACCATTGCGCTGATTAGCCCATGCCTGCTTACCGGTATAGCTTGCCTTCGCATACAGATCCAGTTTGTCATTGGCCTGCCAGGAAAGCTTCGCACTGGCGCTATGTTTAGGCGTCATTTCCAGTGGCTGACCTTTCAGGGACTCACCGGATGAATAGGTTTCATCGTCGCTCTTACGTTTTGAATCCAGATAAGTGTAATTCAGATCCAGCTTTAATCCGGTTGCCAGCGGTATCCCTGCGGACAGCTCTACCCCCTTGATATTGGCCTTGCCGACGTTAGCATAAACATACTGGTTCAGGCCACTGGTCGAATCGGTTTCGCCGGTAGAGTAACTGGTCAGCTTGTTGCGAAAATCGGTATTGAATAACGTGACCGAAGCGCTATAGCCGGCAGGGTCGCGATATTCGAAGCCCATTTCCTGGCTGACGCTGGTTTCCGGCTTCAGATCCGGGTTACCGTAGATAATGCCGCGACCACCCTCAGTTGCCGTGCCATAAGTAGGAGACAGTTCGCGCAGCCCTGGCGTGCGAAAGCCTTTGGAAATCCCACCCCTGACGGTAAACCGGTCAGTCGGATGGTATACCAGGTAAGCCCGCGGGCTCCAATGCACACCATAAAGTTCATGATCATCCATTCGGGCACCCAGTGTCAGTGCCAGATTGTCACGCAGCGCAATTTCATCTTCGACAAACAGTGCATACTGGTTCATTTTGATATTGCCCTGCACCGTTTTGTTCAGTCCGGTTGTGCTGTCGTCCTTAAGCTGGCCGCGCTGATACTGCCCACCAAACGTGAGCTTGTGTACGGAGAACGGCACAACGAAGCGGGCGTCAAAAATCGTCTGGGTAATCTCCGGTGTACGACTGTCATACACGCCATCAGTCTTTACTTCGCGTTTGGCTTTTTCCTGATACAGGCTCAGTTCAGAACTCATAAAGTCCCATTCTCCTGTATGTGTGAGTGACCAGTGATTGCGGCTGCCGATGGTGTCATCCTGGGTATTGGCCTTGACCGAGGTACCGCGCGCAGTATAGGCAGCGATAGATTCGCCCGGTGTGCTGCGGCGCTTTTGTACCGACCGCCCGGCTTCCAGAATGACACGCTGGTTATCGGTCGGCAGCCAGGCAAAACGCGCTACGATATTTTTGTCTTCATGACGATTGTAGCCACCGACGATGCTGTCTTCCTGCCGGAAATTACCGCCACCGTAGATCTGTACGCCTAACTTGTTGTCCACCAGCGGCCCGGACAGGAAAAAACTGCTATTGGCCGTATTACCAGCGTCGCTGCTCTCTTGCAGGATACCCCCCATCGACAGGCTACCCGTCCATTCTGGGGTAAAGTCCTTGGTAATCACATTCACAATACCGCCCATGGCGTCCGAACCATAGAGCGACGACATCGGCCCGCGCACCACTTCAATACGTTCGATGGCCGCCAGGGGGGGCATAAAGCCGGCTTCGAATCCGCCGCTACCATTGGGGCGCGATTCACGGGTATTCTGGCGCCGGCCGTTGACCAGCAACAAGGTATAGTCGCCGGATAGCCCGCGGATGGAAATATCGGATTTACTGGGATTGCTGCCGATGACGCTCACGCCAGGAATATCACGGATGGCATCGGTCAGGTTGTTAACCGGCATATGCGCCAGCTCTTCCTTATCAATCACGGTGATACTGGCAGGTGCATCGCTCACGTTTTGCGATGATCCGGAAGCACTGACCACTATCGGTTCAAGCGTTGTCGCACTATCGGCGGCTGCCGCCAGTGCCGCACCCGGCATAAACACGCCAGCCACAGCCAGACTTAATATTGAACGATAGAACATCATCTCGGTACTTCCCTTAAGCAAAAGCAAAAGGTAGTACTGTAGTACTTTGAAATACTAATGTAAATAAGAACGATTATTATTTGAATAATTTATGGCAATCGCGCCCTTATCTGTTGCGTCAGACAAACTAAGGGCGATCAGGTTCCGAACTGCCAGCAGGCGCTGCATACACGCATAATCACAACGCATAACCACATACGCAGGGGCAGCTTGCGCGCACCTGTGCTTACGGGCACACGCAAGCGCAGAATTACCGCGCCCGGATCAGGGACAGAAATTCCTTGCGCAGATCGGAATCATTCAGAAAGGAACCACGCATCACGCTGTTGATCATGCGCGATTCCATATCCCGCACGCCACGCCATTGCATGCAGAAGTGATCCGCATCCATGACCACTGCCAGTCCGTCCGGGTTCACTTTTTTCATTAAGAGATCCGCCACGTGCTTGACGGCTTCCTCCTGAATTTGCGGACGCTCCATCAGCCAGGCCACCAGTCTTGCATATTTTGACAGGCCGATGAGATTGGAATGTTCGTTAGGCATGATGCCGATCCACACTTTACCCATGATGGGACATAAATGATGGGAGCATGCGCTGCGCACCTGTATGGGACCGACAATCATCAGCTCATTGAGCTTTTCGATATTGGGAAACTCGGTCACCTGGGGTGCTTCGGTGTAGCGGCCCGCGAACACTTCACGCAAATACATTTTCGCTACACGTTTGGCGGTTTCATTGGTGTTGTGATCGCTATCGGTGTCGATAACCAGACTGGAGAGCACCGCCTGCATTTTGTCCTGCACTTCCTGTTGCAGCTGGTCAAGCTCGCCAGGCTCGATAAAACGGGCAATATTATCATTGGCATGAAAACGGGCACCCGCCTGGCGAATACGCTCGCGTATACGTATTGAAATATAACCGCTGTCATCCGGATGCGTCGCCTGCTCCGCCAGTTGCTCATTGCCCTTTTTTATATTGCTATCACTCACGACACTTGTCCTTGTCTGAAATTTGAACCTGATCAATGCATTATGATACTGTTTATCATGCACCCCTGTGTGCTGCCATCGCTTTGCGCAGACATCTCATGCTAAGCTGACAGCACCAACCACGAAACCGTAGCAGACGAAAATAATATGAGTGGACATATTCTGATCAACGTAACCCCGTTTGAAACCCGCGTTGCCCTGATAGAACACGGCGTCGTTCAGGAGATTCATCTTGAACGCACGCGACAGCGTGGCAAAGTCGGCAATATTTATCTGGGTCGTGTCGTGCGGGTACTGCCCGGCATGCAAAGCGCCTTCGTCGATATCGGGCTGGAACGGGCGGCCTTCATCCATATTGCAGACCTGCGCGAAAACCGTGCGGTGCGCAACACCGGCCTTCCCTATACGCAAATTGAAAAGCTGCTGTTTGAAGGACAGACACTACTGGTACAGGTGATCAAGGACCCGTTGGGCAACAAGGGGGCCAGGCTGTCTAACCAGATCAGCATCGCGGGTCGCATGCTGGTGTATTTACCCTATGACAATCATGTTGGCATTTCGCAGAAAATCGAATCGGAAGAAGAACGCAACAGCCTGAAGGAACGGGTCATCGCTCATATGCCGGCCAACGAGAAAGGCGGCTATATTATTCGCACCCAGGCAGAAGGCGCAACCGACGATGAAATCGCGCGTGATCAGGAATATCTGGCCCGCCGCTGGTCCATGATACAGGCGGCGGTCATGACACAGGCTGCCCCTTCCCTGCTTTATGAAGATCTGACTCTGGCGCAGCGGGTATTGCGGGACATGGTGAGCCCCGATACCGAATCCATTGAAATCGACTCACGCATCACCGTACAAACGCTGCAGACCTGGGCCGATATTTACACGCCCGGCATTTCCAATAAAATCAATCACTATCACGGCGAGCGCCCCCTCTTTGACACGGCCAATGTAGACGAAGAGATCAAGTCAGCACTGTCGCGCCGGGTCGATCTGAAGTCGGGCGGCTATCTGATCATTGATCAGACCGAAGCGCTGACCAGTATCGATGTCAACACCGGCGGCTTTATCGGCGGCCGCAACTTTCACGACACTATTTTCAAGACCAATCTGGAAGCGGCGCACGCCATTGCACGCCAGCTGCGCATTCGCAACCTGGGCGGCATTATCATTATCGACTTCATCGATATGGATAATAAAGACCATCAGGACGCGGTCCTGGCCGAATTGCAGAAAGCCCTGAGCCGTGACCGCACCAAAACCACCACTAACGGTTTTTCAGCGCTCGGACTGGTGGAAATGACCCGCAAGCGCACCCGCGACTCACTCTCACACCTGCTATGCGAGCCCTGCCCGACCTGCGACGCACGCGGTCAGATCCAGACCTCGCAAACCATGTGCTACAACATTCTGCGGGAAATTCTAAGGGAAGCCAGACAATTCAATCCCCGGGAGTTCAGACTGATTGCCTCCCAGGGAGTGATTGATTTGTTTCTTGAGGAAGAGAGCCAGTATCTGGCCACGCTGGGAGATTTTGTCGGCAAACCGGTTACCCTTGAAGTGGATAGCCGGTACTCCCAGGAAATGTACGATATCGTCCTGATCTGATCAGGACCCGTCAGGCCCGATCAGCTATGACCGGGTTGCACCCGGGCCTGCATCTTGATGATCCGATCTTCAAGATGTGGCGAGGTTTCCAGGGCAATCAGCGGTGTATTGCTTTCTTCACCCTGTTCAAAGCGCAGGCGGATACTCTGGCCGTCAAACGTGGCAGGATCTGCCTCTATTTCAATATATTTTTGCAACAAAGCATCAATTGACGTCTGGGCTGTGTCCAGAAAATCGTTGATGTTGTCATCGTTTGCATCCTTGAATGCCTGTTCGATGGTTTTGGACAGATCCCAGGTAAAAAACATCAATGCATTGGGCCCTTTCACCTCGGGATGTTCATATCCCCAGAAAGCACCCTGGCCGGGAGAGGATTGGGTCATAATTTATCTCAAATACAAATATAGGTAGTGGAATCAGTATGATACGCAGGATTGCATGGTCAGTTCAAGCACCATCAACCTTCACGAAACTGCATGTTATACAAAGATGCGTACAATCCGTCATTTTTCAAGAGCTCGGTATGATTTCCCTGCTCAACGATATGCCCCCGGTCCAGCACGAGAATGCGATCCGCATTCTGCACAGTGGAAAGTCGATGGGCAATCACAAAGGTGGTACGTCCTTTCATCAAGGTCTCCAGAGAGGCCTGAACCTGCCTTTCGGACTCGTTATCCAGCGCCGAGGTGGCTTCGTCAAGAATCAGGATAGGCGCATTCTTGATCAGGGCACGTGCAATAGCCAGACGCTGCCGCTGCCCGCCCGATAGCCAGGCACCATTCTCGCCGATAGGCGTGTCCAGCCCCTGTGGCAGCGAATTGACATAATCCAGCAGGTTGGCCGAAGCCAGAGCTTCACGAATCCGCTCTTCACTGGTATCGCCGAAAAAGCCGTAAGCGACGTTCTGAGCCATGGTGCCCTCGAACAGCACGACACTCTGGCTCACCAGCGACAATTGCGAGCGCAGGCTCTCCAGTGTGAAATCGGCAATATTGGTACCATCTATCGTAATCTGCCCGCTGATCGGATCGACAAAGCGCGGGATCATATTGACCAAGGTGGTTTTACCGCTGCCGGAACGACCGACGAACGCAATGGTTTCCCCGCGCTTAACAGTAAAGGAAATGTCGTTCAGGGTGTCGCTGCCGGCATCGGGGAAGCGAAAATTGACGTTCGCAAACGAGATGTTGCCCAGTTTGTCGGAATCCAGCACCTTTTTGCCGGTGTCGTTTTCCTGGGGACTATCGATCAGCGTAAACACGCTGTCGGCCGCCACCAGCATTTTCTGCATGCGCGCCGCGACATTGGTCAGGCGTTTGACGGGGTCAAAAATTTGCGCAAGCGCCGTCAAAAATGCCGCAAAGGAGCCGACAGTGAGGGCGCCGGTGCTGCCCTGATACAGCGCGGTGGCAATCACAATGCCCACGGCAAACGCGATACTCAGCTGCGTGATGGGCGTCATGGCAGCGCTGGCAATGGCCGAACGCATGGCAAACCGACGCAAGCCATTATTGACGGACTGGAAGCGTGAGCGTTCGAATTCGTAGCCGTTAAACAGTTTGACAACGCGCTGACCTTCGATGGACTCTTTGACCACCCGGGTGAGTTCGGCATTGATGTCCACCGTCTTCATATTGATGCGACGCAGCCGCTTGATGAATATTCTGGTGGTGATCACGGAAATGGGCATGATGATGAAGATAATCAGCGTCAGTTGCCAGGACAAATACAGCAACATGGCCAACAGCGCGATCACCACTGCACCATCACGTACCAGGATGATACAGACTTCGGTCGCATAGTCTGTAATATTGCCGGCATCGATCGTGAAGCGATTCATCAGCCTGCCAGTGTCGCCTTTCTGGAACTCACCGTCGGGCATACCCAGCAATTTTTCAAACATATCCTTGCGTATACCCATCAGCATATTGTTGGCAATCCAGGCCAGCAGGTAGTCACTCAGAAAGTTCAGGACGCCGCGGACCAGAAACAGGCCCACGACGGTGAGGGGGATCGACCAGATATAATGCGGTTTGGCACCATTGAAACCCTCGTCCAGCAGGGGTTTCATGATGTAAGCCAGCGCAGGCTGCGTGACGGCAGCCACCGACACCAGCACCAACGCTGCTGCCAGGGCCTGCCAGTAGTCGCCGACTCTTAAGTAAATACGTCGAAATACGGTTTTGCGGCTACCGCTTTTGAAAGAATTATCCAATCTGGGTACCTTATACTGTCATTTGCTTACTATTCATCCCGGGGATTTTACCGGTTTAGGCCGCACTTGCGTGTGCGATCGGCAGGTTCACGGGGAGAAGTTTGCCGCGTCAGGATTAAAATCACGCTAAAATCCCCAGCATGAAAAATCTAGAACGTGTTTACATCCGGCTGCCAAACTGGATCGGCGACGTTTGCATGTCCAGGCCGGCCATCGAGGCCGCGCTGGCCAGCGGCCTGACCATCGTGGCCTGCGGCAAGCCATGGGCTCAGGCCTTAATGGGGGAGCTGCCCGGGCTGCAGTTTCTGGCGCTCAGCGGCCAGTGGCGCCAGGATCGTCAACGCATCAAAGCGCATCGCAGCGAACACCCCTGCGCCGGGCGCAGCGTCGGGCTGCTGCTGCCCGATTCGCTCACCAGCGCGCTGGCCTTTCGGCTGGCAGGACTGCCATGCGCCGGGTACCGGGACGATGGCCGCTCGCTGCTGCTCAGGTGGGGCTTTACCAAACCAGCACAAACGCTGCATGCCGTGCAGTCCTGGTATTGGCTTACCCGCGAAGCATTTGCCCGCTGGGACGTCACGCTGCCCGCAGAGCCGGCCAACAGCCTGTCCTTACCCTCAGGCACAAACGCCATCGCAGCCGCCCAGGCAGCCCTGGCTGCTGCGGGGGTCACGAATGCACCCATCCTGATCGCACCGACAGCAACCGGTGAACATAAAGGCAAAAACAAGGTTTGGCCTTACTTTGACAAGCTGACCCGACAATTACAGGCACAGGGGTATACTGTTGTCATGTCGCCGCCACCCAATGAAGTGGCCCAGGCCCAGGCCAACGCACCCACTGCGACCCTGCTTGCCGCATTGGACCTGACCGCCTTCGTCGCCTTACTGCGCCAGTGCAGCCTGGTCATCTGCAATGATTCTGGCGTCGCCCATCTGGCAGCGCTGACCGAAACGCCTCAGCTCACCCTGATCGGGGTTACCAACCCCACTCGTACCCGTCCGTGGACGCCCCGTGCGCACCTGTTGGGCACATATGGGCAGTGGCCATCCGTGGCCGATGTGCTGAACACAGTTAATCAATTATTGCGGAACGAATAGAAACATGTTCAGCTCTCTGATCAATCTTGTTGTCCCCCTGAACCTGTGTATTGCCCTGATGGTAATCGGGTTCGTGCTGTGTCTGATCCGCTACCGGCGCAGCGGACTGACGCTTATCTTTGCCGGTATCCTGTGGGTGCTGGTCTGGTCACTACCGATTACCTCCATTGTATTTGGCGGTATTCTGGAAAACAGCTACCCGCATCGGCCCGCCGCCCAATATCCGGTAGCGCAGGCCATCGTCGTACTCGGTGGCGCCACGGCCAATAATCGCATTAACTGGTTTGAACCGCTGGAGCCCGATTCCAAGATCGCCCGCGTAGACACGGCAGCCGACCTTTATTTTCAGCACAAGGCGCCACGGATTCTGGTGTCGGGCGGCGCATTATCGGGCGACGTAAGTGAAGCGCGCGGCATGGCGGCCCGGTTAAAAACGCTGGGGGTCCCTGCTGAAGATATTATTCTGGAAAATGAGAGCCGCACCACGCATGAAAACGCCGCCCTTACCGTACAGCAATTGCAGGATCACCAGATTCATTCCATTTTACTGGTGACTTCTGCCCTGCATATGCCCCGCTCCATGGCTTCGTTCAGCAAATATAATCTGAACGTGACTGCGGCGCCGAATCCCGCACAAATCACCATACCCGAAGATGAACAGTTTTCGCTGTTCATCCCCAGCGAGCGAGCCCTGGCGGGCAGCCGCTCGATTCTCAAGGAATATGTGGGCGTGCTGGTGTATTGGATGCGCGGCTGGCTGTAAGTGATGAAATAGATACCTTAGCTCAATACGCCACCCGCTTCAGTAGCCAGTGATGCCAAAACCTAGCGACTGGCAAGATAAATCATACTGCCAAACCCACGGAATACTGAATATGACGGTAAATTGAAAGCGCCCGCGAGTTCATTTCTTTTTAGACGTCCGGCTTGATTTTTCCGCTCTACTTTCAAGTGCCTCACCCAACACCGCCATTGCCAGCAAAATAGGTTCTGCCTCCTTACCCAGCTCAGACACCGAGTATTCAACCTTTGGAGACTTTTCTTCAAAATCCGTTCTGACAATCAGGCCGTCTTCTTCCAGTTCGCGCAATTGCTTTGATAGCGATCGGGCAGAAACCGATCCGAGGCAGCGTGATAATTCTCCAAATCGTCTCGGCTGTTCAAGCAAGAACTGGATTATCAGCACTTTCCAGCGGCCGCCGATTACTTTCAACGTCGTTTCTACCGGGCAGCTTGCGGCTGCTTTCGAAGCTTTTATTGTCATTTTTTCCTTGAAAATCTATCGTGTGGCTATGCCAGTATCACTGTGGTAACTACTTGTTGGGT
Source organism: Advenella mimigardefordensis DPN7 (assembly GCF_000521505.1). GTDB lineage: Bacteria > Pseudomonadota > Gammaproteobacteria > Burkholderiales > Burkholderiaceae_B > Advenella > Advenella mimigardefordensis. The sequence goes on along the minus strand of NZ_CP003915.1, from coordinate 1,738,484 downwards.
TGAAAGACAGGGGCTATAGTCAAACACGTCTGCAAGCAGCACGGTTGCAGACGCGTTTTACATCTCAATCCCTCTTTAGGAGCTGCACATGTCTGCTACAAACGGTATGCTTGATCCCGATGACTCCGTTATTTTACTCATTGACCACCAAAGTGGCCTATTTAACACAGTAAGAGATGTGCCTATTCCGGATTTGCGACAGTACGTGACGGCAATTGCGAAGACTGCGACGCTTTTGAATATTCCCGTGATTACAACTGCATCAGTACCCGACGGCCCTAACGGTCCGCTCATCCCGGAAATTCATACGCACGCACCCCATGCCGTGTATGTTCCCCGTACCGGTCAGATCAACACTTGGGACAATCCCCTGTTTGTACAAGAAGTGGAAAAGACCGGGCGTAAAACCCTGATTATCGCAGGTACGCTGACCAGCGTCTGCATGGCATTTCCCGCGGTTAGCGCGATCCAGGAAGGCTACAAGGTGTATTGTGTGGTTGACGCGTCAGGCAACTGGAGTAAATTGGCGACAGATACGACCATCGCACGCGTTGCCCAGGCGGGTGCCATTCCTACGGACACGTTCGCCATCGTGGCTGAATTGATGCGCACCTGGAACCGGCCAGAAGGATCCCGTTTTGCACAGATTCTTGCTGAGCATGTATGTCCTGAGTATAAATGTCTCATGGAAAGCTACGATAAGGCTCAGGAAATCGCCAAGACCGGTCCGGAAACGAAACTGGATAAATATCAATAATTATTAACAGCGGGCGGACGTGATCACTCATGATCAAATATGACACGTTCGCCCTCTCCGGTCAGTTAGCTTCGCTTTTTCTTCAGTACCGGCTTTCCCGTTAAACAGAAACGTCCAGATCAGTCCAGTAATATTCTGCTATGCACGGGCTTCGGCGGCCCGCTTTCTGGCCTCGCGACGCATCTTTTTCCACTTCTTGAATTTACCGTATAAACGCCCTGCCAGTGTATCTCTGGCATAGAACAGCCGATTCAGCAGCCATTTGCCACTGCGATTGGATACGGCGATGCGATAGATATTTTGCGGATCACCATGCGGCTTGTTAAAGCCATAGGCATCGGTGGTGAAAAAATAGCGATAGCCCTGCTCTCTGGCGGCCTGCTTGTAGTCGTCGTCGAAAAAACCCTGGGGCCAGCAGATAAAATCATCCTGCTTGTTAAGCCGCCGTGCAATCAGGCCACGGCACAGCGCCAGCTCTTCACTGATTTTTTCTATTTTCTCCTCGCGACTGGCTGCCACCTTGTCCCAGCGGGTATGCGTGTGGGTATGCGAATGAATCTGCATGACGCCGCTGGCGTCCATCTCCTGCAGCTCGGACCAGCGCAGAATGACTTTGTCGGTTTCTCCCGATGCCACCAGATGCTTGGACTCTTCATGCACGTAAGCGGCCGGCAGATCCGCAGGATTGGCACTGGCCGTGGTGGGGCGCGGTTCACCCTCGCCTACCCAGCCGGTAACAACAAACAACACACCTGTCATACCGTATTTTTTAAGTAACGGCCAGGCGTAGGTGTAGTTGTTCAGATAGCCATCATCGAACGTAATGAGCACAGATTTATCGGGTACCGGCTTGCCATTCATATAATCGGCAAACTGCTCGATGGTAAGGGAACGATAGCCTGCGCCCTTTAAGGCAGCCAGCTGGCGTTCAAACACATCCGGCTGTACATTGAGGGGGCTTTTAAGCGGGTGCACATGATGGTACATGAGCACCGGGACATTTTTTGCGATATCTGTCATGATTTTTCATCCAGCCATTTGCAATAGGCGGCTTCGGTATTGATGGCCAGCATCTCCGGTGAAAACACCGCTTCATCATATAGCCATTTGTGCGCGGCCTGGCTCATCTGTGTGCGCAGCGAGGGATTTTGAATCAGCCGGTCCAGCGCCTGGGTAAGCGCGGCAGCATCGTGCAGCGGAACCAGAATACCGGTTTCACCATTTCTGAGCATCTCGGAAACACCGCCCACATCCGTCCCGACCACCGGTAAACCACTCATTTGCGCTTCTACGTAAACGGTGCCGGAGGCCTCCTGTTCGGTAGCCAGAGCGAAGATGTCGCTGCCAGCCAGCAGATTGGGTACGTCCTTGCGATACCCCATCAGATGGACGCGCTGCTGCAAGTCGCTGTCGGCGATATGCTTCTGTACTTTTTCAAACGTGGGCGAACCGGCCCCTACCAGCACCAGGTGCAGATCGGGGTAGCGTTCAAACAGAGCCTTCATGCTGTCGATAAGAAAGATATGGCCTTTTTTCTCACGCATGACCGCCACGCAAATAACCACAATGGCTGAACTGCTCAGTCCCAGTTCCGTGCGCAGCGTAGACTGTGCGACCGGTGCAGGTGGCTCGACCGGAGAATAGATGGTGGCGACTTTTTCCGGCGCCACACCCTTATCCAGCACCATTTGCCGCACATGATTGCTCACCGTTGCCACCTTGTGCGGCAACCAGGTATACGATAGCAGCGAGCCAATGGGAATCGCCAGATGCCGGGTACGGACGATCAGCGGCGTACCGGCAAGACGTCCGGCCAGCGCTGCGATCAGCGTATCCTTGCGGCTGTGCGTATTCAGTACATCGAACCGCCCTTGCTTCAGGATGCGGCGAATCGCCGCCACCCCTTTCACAAAATTAATGATCCCGCCCATGGTAACCGTATGCACGACAAATCCCTCATCACGCATCCGTGCAACCAGCTGCGCTTCGGGCCGGCAGATCAGCTCCATATGATGCCCGCGCTTGCGCATGGCGCGCATTTCCTTGAAGATACGGTGCTCCTGCCCGCCAAAGGAAACCGCCGCTTCGGAGTGTACGATGCGTAACGGCCTGGTGGTTTGTTCAACCGCTGCGTCAGGCACCGCTTGCGGCTCTTCCCGGGTAACAGGTGACGTGGCAGATGTATTCACGAATAGCTTACCTCCACCGCGCCGGACTGTTGATGTTCGCGCAGTCGTTCGAACAGGCTGTCAGCCATGCGCACGCGCCATTCCTCGCCCAGTTCAATATCACATTTGTAACCCTGACGGGTCGATACGTAACTCAGTTGCACCCGTACACCGGGAATACCATTTTCGGGCTCGGCACGGTACGGATTGAGCAGCGACTTGAGCATACTGACTGACATGCCATCGGCAACTTCAATCTGCAGACAGCGCGCCCGCTCTTCGCGCGCCTTTTGCAAATCATACAGGCTGTCTGCACTGATGCGCAGGCCGCCATTGAAGCGGTTGGTTTTGGCCTTGATACGGGCGATGACCAGACTGTCACTTTTCAGAATATGACGATTCTGTTCATATACACTGCCGGGACACATAATTTCCACCTGCGCCGAACCATCATCCAGCAGCAGGAAATACAAGCGGTCATCGGCCTCGGGCTGGCCTGGCGTCTTGCGGTTGCTGGCAAAAAAGCGCTGACCAATCAGCACGCCAGCGACCCATTGCGCATCGCGTGATTCGTTGATGCCCGCCAGTCGCGTGGGCGCGAAACGACGCACCTCATCGCGCCAGACATCAAACAGATGATGACTGAAATAAAAGCCGAGCGCATTCTTTTCTTCGATCAATTCGGTGTGCAGATTCCACGGTTGCACACGGGCAACCTGATCCTGCACAATCGCGCCGGAGTCATCGCCAAACAGCGACACCTGATCGGCACTGCGATCGGCCTGGTCGGCGGCATCAATGGCATGGCTTAACGCGGCCAGCAATGCCGCACGATTGCGTTCGAGTTCATCAAATGCACCGGCACGAATCAATGCCTCCATGGTGCGCCGGTTAACGGTGTGACGATTCACACGCTTGCAAAAATCGTAAAGGTCCAGAAACGGTCCGCCAGCCTCACGGGCGCGCAAAATTTCCTCGACCGCGCCCTGACCGGTACCCTTGACGGCACCCAAACCGAAGCGAATCGTACGCGGCGGTTTGCCCGCGCGCATGGCCTCGTCCTCTACCGGCTCAAAGCGGTAGACCGACGCGTTAACGTCGGGCGGCAGAACCGCAACGCCGTTGTCCAGCGCATCGCGCCAGAAAACCTGGACCTTGTCGGTATCGTCCATATCCGAAGACATGGTGGCAGCAATAAATTCGGCAGGATGATGCGCCTTGAGCCAGGCCGTCTGGTAGGAAATAAGCGCGTAGGCGGCCGAGTGACTTTTGTTGAAACCATAGCCGGCGAATTTTTCCATCAGGTCAAACAGACGCACAGCCAGGTCGCCGTCGTAACCTTTTTCCACCGCGCCTTTTTCGAACAGCTCGCGGTGCTTGGCCATTTCCTCGGGCTTTTTCTTACCCATGGCGCGACGCAGCAGGTCGGCGCCGCCCAGACTGTAGCCACCGACAATCTGGGAAATCAGCATCACCTGTTCCTGGTAGACGATCACGCCGTAGGTACTGCGCAGCGTAGACTCCAGTGAGGGATGGAAATAATCGACCTCGGCGCGCCCGTGCTTGCGGTTGACAAAGTCATCCACCATGCCCGATTCCAGCGGACCGGGGCGATACAGGGCGAGCACGGCGATAATATCTTCAAACGTATTGGGCAGCAGCTTTTTGAGCAGCTCTTTCATGCCGCGGCCCTCCAGCTGGAACACCGCAGTGGTGTTGCCTTCGCACAGCGTGCGGTAGGCACCGGGATCGTCCAGCGGCAGCGACATGATGTCAAAATCGGCCATGGCCGGATTAAAGCGCCGCACATAACGCACGGCCCAGTCCAGAATGGTCAGGTTGCGCAGACCCAGAAAGTCGAACTTGACCAGGCCGGCCGCCTCTACATCGTCCTTGTCATATTGCGACACCACACTGGTTTCACTGCCAGGCTGGCAATACAAGGGACAGAAATCGGTGAGTTTGCCCGGGGCAATCAGTACGCCTCCGGCATGCATGCCGATGTTACGCGTGAGCCCCTCCAGCGGCCGCGCCAGATCGACAATGGCCTTGACCTCTTCGTCATTATCGTAGCGGCGGCGAAACTCCGGCTCCTCTTCCAGCGTTTTGGCCAGGCTCCAGGGATTGGCCGGGTTGAACGGGATCAGTTTGGACAAACCGTCGCAGAGGGAATAAGGCAATTCCAGCACCCGTCCCACGTCGCGCACCACGGCCTTGGCGCCAAGGGTACCAAACGTAGCGATCTGGCTGACCGCGTTGCGCCCGTATTTTTCCTTGACGTATTCAATCACCTTCTCGCGGTTATCCTGGCAAAAGTCAATATCGAAGTCGGGCATGGATACCCGTTCAGGATTCAGAAACCGTTCGAACAGCAAGTCGTAGCGCAGGGGATCAAGATCGGTGATCCCGAGAGCGAAAGCAACCAGGGAGCCAGCGCCTGAGCCACGGCCGGGTCCGACAGGCACGCCATTATTCTTGCCCCAGTTGATGAAGTCGGCCACGATCAGAAAGTAGCCCGGAAAGCCCATGCCGATGATGGTCTTGCATTCCAGCTTGAGTCGATCCTGATATGCGGGGCGTGCCTTTTCCCGCTCTTGTTCGTCGGGGTAAAGTTGCGCTAATCGTACTTCCAGGCCTTCTTCAGACAGTTTGACCAGATAATCGTCAAGCGAGCTGTTATCGGGCGTGGGAAAATCGGGCAAATGCGGCTTGCCCAGCGACAAGGTGAGCGAACAGCGCCGGGCGATTTCCACCGTATTGGCAATGGCCGATGGCACATCAGCAAATTTTTCCGCCATTTGTTCGGAGCTGAGCACATACTGATCTTCGGAAAAACGGCGTGTGCGCGTTTTACTGCCCAGCAATTCGCCCTCGGCAATACAAACACGCGCCTCGTGCATCCGAAAGTCGTCGGGCCGGGTGAACTGTACCGGGTGGGTCGCCACCACCGGCAGATTCAGCCGCGCCGCCAGTTGCATTGCCAGTTGTACATAGCGCTCATCGGCTTGCGGACCGGTACGTTGCAATTCAATAAAATAGGAGCGCGGAAACCACTGGGCCCAGCGACGCGCCAGCGCCTCGGCCTGCTCTGTCCGCCCGGCCAGCAGGGCCTGGCCGACATCACCGGCCATGCCGCCGGACAGCAGGATAAGCCCGGGCTGGTTCTGCAGCCATTCGCGCTGCAACTCCGCCCTGCCCTTATACTGGTTGGCCGTCCAGGCACGCGCAAGCAACTCACACAACGCCAGATACCCTTCGCGGTTCTGTACCAGCAACAGCACGCGAAACGGCTTGTCGCGATCCTGTTCATTGGTCAGCCACACATCGCATCCGGCGATGGGCTTGATCCCCTTGGAGCGGGCCGCCTTGTAGAACTTGATCAGGCCAAACAGGTTGGATAAATCGGTGAGCGCAATGGCCGGCTGCGAATAGGCGGCCGCGGCGGCCACCAGCTCGCCGATGCGCGCAGTCCCGTCCACCACGGAAAATTCCGAGTGGGTGCGCAAATGGACAAATGAGGGGGAAGCGTCTACTGAAGTCATATGCTATTGTATCAACGATTAAGGCTTTCCCAGCTTTTTTGCAAACGCCTTACCGACACCGGCACAGGGGTGCGCAACTCCTGCGCAAACAGCGCTACGCGCAGCTCCTGAAGCATCCAGAAAAAGTCGTCCAGGCGCGCATCGGCCTGTCCCTTGAGTGCGCTGCGCATACGCTGGTAGTTGACCACCAGCGGGGCCATTTCCTGCATCAGGCGCGCATCACGCGCGGGGTCGCTACGGTATTTGTCAATCCGTGCCGACGCCGCTTTCAGATACCGTGGATAATGAGTACGCCGACTATGCGGGTGGTCGGTCAGAAAGTGCGCCGTCATGAAAGCACCGGCGCCCGCCACGATATCGTCGTGTAACGGTTTAACCGAACGCACTGAAACCAGTTTCTTTTGCAGTGCCGCCCATTCAGTCAGCGTGGTGAGCGCCAGCCGGGATTCTTCCTGAATCAGCAGACCGATCCGGCCTTTGGCATCCTGACGACGCGCTTCGAACTGCTCTGCATCGGTCGGCAACGGTTCAGCCAGACACGCCTGGCCCAGCGCCGCCGCTACAATCTGCTCGCGCAGGTTCTCCTGATTCATCAGCGAAACGGCCAGCATGCCCATGCGCGTGAGTTCCGGAATGGATTTGGCCAGTTGCTTCAACTGATCTTTCATGGCAATCCGGAACAGGCGCAGCAGCCCCTGCCGGTGCTTGCCGGCGGCACTCTCCGGATCGTCAAACACATCGATGGTGCAGCTTTCACCCAGGTCCACCAGCGCCGGATAACCGATGAATACGTCATTCTTCTTGCGAATTTCCATAATCTCGGGCAATCGGCCGAAATTCCACTGCACGATATCATCCTGGCTGACCACCTGTGCGACCGATTTATCGCGACTGACCATGGACTGAAACGAGGCCTGCGCCGCCGGTGCATGCTCCGCCTTCAGCTGGCTCAGGTTGCGACCTGCAGAGAGCATGCGGCCATGTTCATCGACCACCCGGAAGTTCATAAACAGGTGCGGCGGCAGCGTTTCCGGCTTGAAGTCGCTGGTCGCTACCCGAATCGTCAGCTCATCACGAATGTCATCGGCCAGCGCCACCAGCAGCGAGCGGTCCGGATTGGCGGCTTTATCAAACCAGCGTTCAAAAAAGCCCTGGGCATAGTCTGGCAACGGCACACAGTGACGCCGCAATTTCTGGGGCAGCGATTTGAGCAGATGCAGCACTTTTTCCTTAAGCATGCCCGGCACCAGCCATTCGCTTTGTACCGGATCAACCTGATTGAGCAGAAACACGGGTATGGTTGCCGTTACCCCGTCCTTTGGAGAACCGGGTTCGAAATGGTAGGACAGGGCCAGTGACATGCCCTCCCACTCGGTGCGCTTGGGGAACACATCCGAGGTAATGCCGGAGGCCTCGTGGCGCATGAGATCTTCGCGGTTCAGCAGCAATTGGCGGGCAGCCGGCTGATCAAGCTTGCCGTACCAGTTCACCAGCGTCTGCGTCTGACATACATCAGCAGGAATCTGTTTATCGTAAAAGGCAAAGATCAGCTCATCATCAATCAGGATATCGGGCCGTCTGGCCTGATGCTCCATTTTTTCAATCTCGCGTATGACCTTGGCGTTATGAACGATAAACGGCAGCGTTGCCGTTATCTGTCCGTCAACCAGCGCCTCGCGGATAAAAATCTCGCGCGCCTCTGCCGGCGCGATACGCCCGTAATTGACTTTGCGGCCGCTGTAGACCATCAGGCCATAAAGCGTGGCACGCTCATTGGCCAGTACCTGTCCGCGGCTGGCATTAAAGGATGGGTCGGACCAGTGTTTCTTCAGCAGATGGGCACCGGTAGCCTCGATCCAGCGCGGGTCCACATTGGCGATGCACCGCGCAAACAGCCTCGTGGTTTCTACCAGTTCGGCTGCGACGATCCATTTGCCACTTTTCTTGATCAGCGCCGAGCCCGGATGCACCACGAAACGGATATCGCGCGCGCCCTGGTACTGGGCACTCTCTTCGCTTTTGACGCCGATGTTGCCCAGCAGACCGGTCAGCAATGCGCGATGCACCTGTTCGAACGTCGCTTCGGTGGTATTCACACGCCAGCCCTGTTCGCGCACCAGTTGCAGCAATTGCGTGTGCACATCGTGCCATTCCCGCAAGCGCAAGGGCGAGAGAAACTCACCGCGCAACTGGGTAATCAGTTTGCGCTGCGAACCCTTGTGTCGCACCGCCTCTTCATACCAGTTCCATAATTTCAGATAGGACATGAATTCGGACTTATCGTCACGAAAACGCACATGAGCCTGCTCGCTGGCTTCGCGGGCATTAAAGGGACGCTCGCGCGGGTCTTGGATAGACAAGGCCGAGGCGATGATGAGGATTTCATGCAGGCAATGCTGATCGTTCGCCGCCAGAATCATGCGTGCAATACGCGGATCCAGTGGTAACAATGAAAGCGTTTTGCCGATAGCCGTGAGTGCATTCTGCTCATCCAGGGCACCCAGCTCCTGCAACTGGTTATAGCCATCGGCCACCGCCTTGCCGGCAGGCCGGTCAACAAACGGAAACGACTCAATATCGCTCATGCGCAGCGCTTTCATACGCAGGATAACCGAGGCAAGGGATGAACGCAGAATTTCCGGATCGGTAAATTTCGCGCGCTGTGCAAAGCCCTCTTCGTCGTACAGACGGATACAGACGCCCGGGCCAACCCGTCCGCAACGCCCGGCGCGCTGGTTGGCAGAGGCCTGGCTGATGGGTTCGATCTGCAGTTGCTCAACCTTGTTGCGCCACGAATAGCGCTTGACGCGAGCCAGCCCGCTATCGACCACAAAACGAATACCCGGGACCGTCAGCGAGGTTTCGGCAACGTTGGTGGCCAGAATCACCCGGCGCTGATTGGTATCGGGACGAAAAATGCGTTCCTGCTCCTGCTGCGACATCCGGGCAAACAAAGGCAGGATCTGGGTGCTGGGCGGGTGGTGCTTGCGCAGTGCTTCGGCCGCCTCGCGGATTTCGCGCTCGCCCGGCAGAAAGATCAGAATATCGCCGGCGCCATGAGCAGCGCACTCATCGACCGCCGCCACAATGCCGTCAACCAGTTCTTTCTCGCCATCGCGATCCAGGCGCCGTGCCTCATTACCCGCAGACCGCGTGGGCTTAGCTTCGTCGTCGTCATCCAGAAAGCGCACCGGCCGGTAGCGTACTTCAACGGGAAACAGCCGGCCCGACACTTCAATCACCGGCGCAGGCTTGCCACTGGCGTCGGCAAAATGTCGTGCAAAACGGTCGGCATCGATGGTGGCAGAGGTAATAATCAGCTTGAGATCGCGCCTGCGCGTCAGCAGCACACGCAGAAAGCCAAGCAGAAAGTCAATATTCAGACTGCGTTCGTGCGCTTCGTCGATAATGATCGTATCGTACTTGCGCAGCAACGGGTCCTTTTGCGATTCGGACAGTAAAATCCCATCTGTCATCAACTTGATGGCCGCATTCGGACCCGTACGCTCATTGAAACGGATTTGGTACCCAACCAGCTCGCCCAGTGGCGTATTGAGCTCTTCGGCAATACGGCGGGCAACCGAGGTGGCAGCCAGCCGTCTGGGCTGGGTGTGGCCGATCAGGCGCGTACGACCGCGCCCGGCCTCAAGACAGATCTTGGGCAATTGCGTGGTTTTACCGGAACCGGTTTCGCCGCTAACGATAATGACCTGATTTTCCTGCAGCGCCTGCGCAATTTCATGTCTGCGCTCACTGACAGGCAACGATTCCGGATAGGTGATGGGAGGGATCTCGCGTGGCGCAGGCACAGGACGCGCTGGCGTATTGTCGCGCGCTTTCTGTGGTTTCTTTGCCGTATCAGCGGCCCTATCTCCTTTTTTTTCATACAATTTCAATCTGTTCATTCAGCCAACATTATAATTTTGGCAGGCTGCCTATCCATCAGATAGCGGTATTTCACTTCAATTCAAGGAATTCATACCACCGTGACCATTGCCCCCGACCCCGAAACCTATTCTGCCCAGGATGCACCTGAATTTGTTCCCGCACAATTTGTGCGATGGTTTCGCGATGTCGCTCCGTATGTGCATACCCTGCGCAATAAGACATTTGTAGTTGGGTTTGGCGGCGATCTGATTCAGGCCGGCGCACTCAATGCCTTGATTCAGGACCTGTCCCTGCTTACCTCACTGGGGGTGCACATTGTACTGGTTCACGGCTGTCTGCCCCAGGTTAACGAACAATTGCGCCTGAAAGGCTTTTCCTTCCAGTTTGGCCGGGAGCCGGAGCCCACCTCTGCCGAAGCTCTGGAGTGCGCCAAGGAAGCGGCCGGTGAAATCCGGCTGGATATCGAGGCCGCCTTCAGCCAGGGGCTGCCCAACACGCCCATGTCCAACGCCCAGATTCATATCATTTCAGGCAACTTTGTCACGGCTCAGCCCGTTGGTGTGATCGACGGCATCGATTTTCGCCATACCGGCAAAGTGCGCAAATTCGATCTGGATGCCATGAAAAAAGTCTTGTCGCACGGTGGCGTGGTCCTGCTGTCGCCCATTGGCTTTTCACCTACCGGCGAAGCGTTCAATCTGGCGATGGAAGACATTGCCACCAGTACGGCGGTGGCGCTACGGGCCGAAAAACTGATTTTCCTGACGCAAAATCGCATGTTGCGTGACAGTGACGGCCAGATTATCACGGAAATTGCACGCGAAGATGCCGAGGCCATGATTCGCGAAGGTACGCTGGACGCAGATACGCGCAGCTATCTGTCGCATGCCGCCAAGGCCGTCAAGCGCGGTGTGGCACGTGCCCACCTGATTCCCTACGAACTGGACGGCAGTATTTTGCTGGAATACTTCACCCACGATGGCGTGGGCACCATGGTGGTTGAAGATACACTGGACGATTTGCGCGGTGCCACGATTGACGATATTGGTGCGATCGTGCAATTGATTGAGCCGCTGGAGGCCGATGGCACACTGGTGCCGCGTGGCCGCCATGTGATTGAACGCGATGTTGAGCGCTTCACTGTCCTGGAGCACGACGGCGTCATTTACGGCTGTGTTTCGCTCAACCCGTTTCCCGCAGACCAGATGGCGGAAATGGCCTGCCTTATCGTTAATCCCGAATGGCAGGGTTCAGGCGAAGGCGAAATGCTGTTGCGTCACACTGAAGCGCGCGCCCGCGCCATGGGCATGAAAAAGCTGTTTGTACTCACCACACGCACCTCGCACTGGTTCATCAAACGCGGCTTCGTACAGGGTACGATCAGCGATTTGCCCCAGGAAAAGCAAATGAACTACAATCGTAGTCGCAACAGTCATATCTTTATCAAAAAACTTTAAGCGAGAATTGCCATGGCCCGAATGATTCAATGTATCAAACTGAAAAAAGAGGCCGAAGGTCTGGACTATCCTCCCTATCCTGGAGAATTGGGTGCCAAAATCTGGCGCTCAGTATCGAAAGAAGCCTGGCAACAGTGGACCGACATTCAGACGCGTATTGTTAATGAAAACCGCCTGAACCTGGCGGATGCCCGAGCCCGTAAATACCTGCAGCAACAAATGGAAAGTTTTCTGTTTGACGATGTGGACGTGGAAGCTCAGGGTTACGTACCGCCTTCAGCCTGATGCATCGCTAATTCCATCACACATGTGATAGCGCGCTGCTTATCGCATACGCAATAACGAGCGTACGATAACAGCACATTAACCGGACCCGAGTCCGGTTTTTTCATGGTAAAAAAAACTCCGCACATTCATGCGGAGCCATTTTATTTTTTTATTGCCTATGCGTATTGGATTTGGCGTATCGGATATTGCTTACGGTACATAAGGAACTGCTGTCTCGTTACGTACCGCCTGTGCAATCGTCACATCACTGACAAGCAAACAATCAATTGCTTTGGTCCGATACCGGGGCAGAAGCAGCAGGCGCCGCGGCGTCAGCGCCTTCGTCGTCGCCACGCGCCATGGATTCCACTTTCTTGACGCTGGTGTGACGGGCATCTTCACCCTGCACCAGATAAATAACGCGTTCCGCCATATTTTTTGCATGGTCACCGATGCGCTCCAGCGCACGGGCGATGAAGATCAGATCCATACTTGCAGTGATCGTACGCGGATCTTCAATCATGTAGCTGCTCAATTCACGCAGTATGCCTTTCCATTCCTTGTCGACCTTCTTGTCGCTGCGCACCACTTCAGCGGCCAGAATGGCGTCTTTACGGGCAAATGAGTCCAAGCTGCGATTGAGCATTTTCTGAACTGCTTCACCAAAATGGGTCATGTCGACAATGGGTTCGTAGCGGGTTGGACTGTCGTACAGACGACGTGCCATTTTGGCAATTTTTTCAGCCTCATCGCCGGACCGTTCCATATCGGTCAGCATTTTGGAAACAGAGATAACCAGGCGCAAATCCACTGCCGTAGGTTGCTGCAGGGCAAGTACCTGAGTGATTGAATAATCTATTTCCATTTCCAGGCGATTGACTTCCTTTTCCCGCTCAAGCACCCGGTCGAGCACAGACAGATTGCCTTCGGACAGAATCAGCATGCTGTCTTCAATCATTGCCTCTACAAGACCGCCCATGCGTAAAAAACGAGAGCGGATATCTTCAAGTTCCGCATCAAAGCGGGTGTTGGTATGTTGTGCCATGGCGATGCCTGCTATAAGAAAGATGAGAGAAGTTTAAGACCGTTCAGTGACAGGAATATGACATCAGCGCTCGCGTATGTCTACACCCTCCTGCCTGGCAACCATGACCACTGTTGCCGGTTCAAGCGCAAAAAGACCACACGTAACCACGCCCGCAATGGCATTCATCGTGGTTTCCATTTCGCGGGCGTCAGCCAGCTGCATGCCGGCCACATCCAGTATAGGATTGCCGTTGTCTGTCGTAAAGCCAGCGCGTAACGTTGCAATGGCGCCCAGTGCGGCGACTTTGCGCATCACAATGGGCACGGCCATGGGAATGACCTCCAGGGGAATGGCAAAGCGCCCCAGCAGATCCACGCATTTGGTTTCGTCCACGATGCAGACGAACCTTTCAGACGCGGCGGCCACGATTTTTTCGCGCGTATGTGCGCCACCTCCGCCCTTGACCATTTGCAGCAAGGGGTTGATTTCATCAGCGCCATCTACATAGACCGGCAGCGGCCTGTCGGTTTCATCCAGATCCAGCACGCGCACGCCGTGCTCGCGTAAACGCGCTGCGCTGCGCTCTGAACTGGCAACGGCACCGGCAAATTCAGCTTTGTGTTTTGCCAGCTCATCAATGAAAAGATCGGCCGTTGAACCGGTACCTACGCCAATCACGGCATCGGCACCAAAAAATGGCCGGATATACGCGACAGCAGCCTGTGCAACCTCACGCTTCAATTGTTCCTGTGACTTCAATTCCATGATCGTACCTGTTACGAGAGGTGAGTAGCAAAGGTGCTTTCGGCAAATCCGAATGTGGTCGTGCCGTCAGCAAACATGGTGACCGGGCGTTTGATCAGTGAGGGAAACTCTGCGGCCAGCGCCAGCCACTGCTGTTCATTAGCCGGTGTTTTGCGATCCTCGGGCAAACCACGCCAGGTTTGTGAATTGCGGTTGATCATCAATTGCGCGCCGCCTGCAGCGGCAGCCCAGGCCTGCAGCAGCGCACTGTCTGCCGGCTCATCGCGATAATCGGTAAATTCAACCTGCTGGCCCTGCCCTTCCAGCCACTTGCGCGCTTTCACGCAGGTGCTGCAACGTTTCAGCCCGTATTGGCGTATGACACTCATTGTTTGGTGCGTCCCTGAAAATAATTGGCAACAATCACGAAGGTCCCGACCAGCAGGATCATCAACGTTGCCAGCGCGTTGACTTCCGGCTTGATGCCGAGTCGGACACGCGAAAAAACCTCAATCGGTAAGGTAGTATAGCCCGGCCCGTTCAGGAAAGACGCAATAACCACGTCATCCAGGGACAATGTAAAGGCCAGCAGCCAGGCCGATACCAATGCAGGCGCAATCAGCGGCAGGGTAATGGTGAAAAACACCCGCAACGGAGGCGCCCCCAGATCCAGCGCGGCCTCTTCCAGCGAACGGTCCAGCTCGCGGACGCGCGACTGGATGACCACAGACACATACGCCACGCACAGCGTGACATGACCCAGCCAGATCGTGAAAATGCCATTGCTTTCGGGAAAGCCGGTGATGTTTCGGATTTCGATAATCATCAACAGCAGTGAAATACCCAGAATGACATCCGGAATAACCAGCGGTGCATTCAACATCCCGATATACAGACCGAATCCCCGGAATGGGCCTTTGCGCGCCAGCACGTAGCCGGCCCAGGTGCCGATAATGACGGCAGCGGTCGCCGTCAGAAAGGCAATCCGCAGTGACAGCCAGGCTGCGCTTAGCAATGCGCTGTCCTGCATCAGGCTGTGGTACCAGCGCAGCGAAAAGCCCGACCAACTGGCAGCCAGCGCCGAATCATTAAATGAAAAGACAATCAGGCTGATGATGGGAATATACAGAAACAGCAGGCCTGCCCCCAGCAACAGCCACTTGAGCCAGATATTTTCCTGTTTCATGCGTCGCGTCCTTTCAGGGCTCTGGCCTGACTGTACTGAAATATCACAAGTGGAATAAGCAGGAAAAGCGTCATGGTTACGGCCACGGCCGCCGCTACCGGCCAGTTGGTATCGGTAAAGTATTGATCCCACATCAGGCGACCCATCATGTAGGTATTGGTACCGCCCAGCAGTTCAGGAATGACATATTCACCCACCGTCGGGATGAACACCAGCATGGCACCGGCGATCACGCCCGGAATAGACAGCGGCAGCGTAATGGTGACAAACGCTTTCCACGGACGCGCGCCAAGGTCATAAGCGGCATGCAACAGTCGCCGGTCCATTTTGACCAGGTTGGTGTACAGCGGCAGGATGAAAAATGGCAGATAGGTATAAACCAGACCGATATACACGGCCAGATCAGTACGATAAATCTCAATGGGTGCCGAGGTGATCCCGGTCCACATCAGAAACTGGTTCAGCAGGCCTTCATTACGCAAAATACCGACCCAGGCATAAACCCGCAACAGCAGCGAGGTCCAGAACGGCAGGATCACGGCCAGTAGCAGCAGGTTCCGCTGGCGTGGCGCTGCCTTGGCGATATAGTAGGCCATCGGATAGCCGATAAGCACACACCAGATGGTGGTGACCGAAGCCATTTTCAGCGATTTGAGATAGGCGCCGATAAAGAGCGGATCGGTCAAAAGCAGCAGATAGCCCTCAAAATGCAGGGACAGCGTCAGTACCTCATCCTCGATCTGTACCAGCGGACTATAAGGCGGAATACCAAAGGTGGATTCTGAAAAGCTGATTTTCAGGACAATGAAAAACGGCACCAGCAAGCAGAGCACCAGCCAGATATAAGGCGGCAAAATAGCCCACGCGCGCTGATCGGGGCGATAGTTGCGCAGCGAACGCAGGGGCTTCATGACGGCAGCACCGTTGCGCTGTCAGGCCCCCAGGTAACAAAGACCTCATCGTCGATACCCGGTGCATTTTCCTGCGCCAGCTCAATACCTGGCACACTGGCTTCAATGATTTTCCCGGAATCCAGGCGGATCTGATAGAGCGTGTAACTGCCCATCCAGGCCACATGGGTGACCATGCCGTGACCAATATTGGTTTCATCATCCGGCTGGTCAATCAGCACACGGATCTGTTCGGGACGAATCGACACGAACACCTCCATACCCAGCGGTTCGCTCACCCCGTGGTTAACAAACAGCGGACGCATCAGCTCATCACTTTCAATCACGATATGATCAGGTTCATCAACCACGATCGTGCCGGTGAAGATGTTGGTGGATCCGATAAACCCGGCAACAAAGCGGGAATTCGGAAACATATAGACTTCCTGCGGCGTCCCGGTCTGCACAATCTGCCCTTCGGTCATGACCGCAATGCGGCTGGCCATGGTCATGGCTTCTTCCTGGTCATGCGTCACCATGACACAAGTTACACCCACCTGATCCAGAATACGTACCAGTTCAATCTGCGTTTTCTGGCGGATCTGCTTGTCCAGCGCCGACATGGGCTCGTCAAGCAGCAACAGCTTGGGACGCTTGACCAGACTGCGCGCCAGCGCCACACGCTGCTGCTGCCCGCCCGACAGCTGCGACGGCTTGCGGCGCGCATAGCCCGCCATTTGCACCAGATCCAGCGCTGCAAATACGCGATCGTGAATCTCCTGACGATCAACGCCTTCCTGCTTCAACCCGTAAGCCACGTTGGACTCGACGGTCATATGCGGAAACAGCGCGTAGGATTGGAACATCATGTTGACCGGGCGTTTATACGGTGCCACGCCGGTCAGATCCATACCATCCAGCAGGATTTTGCCCGAGGTTGGCGCTTCAAAACCGGCCAGCATGCGCAGCAGGGTTGACTTGCCGCAACCCGAACTGCCCAGCAGGGCAAAAATTTCGTTGCGCCGTACCGTCAGATTGACTGACTTGACAGCAACGGTATCACCGAAAATCTTGACGACATCAACCAGATTAACGAATTCATCCGCATCGCTGGTGACTACCGACAAATGCCTATCGGTCATGTTATTTCCCTGCCTTGAGCTCAGCCCACAGGCGTGTCTGCAGGCGGGCAATTTTGATCGGCTGGGCCTTGATCACAAACAGCGTCTTGGCCACGTCGGCACCCGGGTAGATCATGGGATTATCGGCGATTTCCTTGTTTACGAATTCGCGAGCCGCCTTGTTGGCATTGGGATAGAACATATTGTTGGTAATGGCCGCATGTACCTTGGGTTCTTCAATGTAATTGATGAACGCCATGGCGTTTTCCGGATGAGGGGCATCCTTGGGCACAGCCATGGTATCAAACCATGCAGGCGCACCGCCCACAGGGATGTAGTAGTCGATCACGTAATCTTTTTTCGCTTCTTTGGCGCGACTGGCCGCGATCATCACATCGCCCGAGAAGCCATACACCATGCACAGGTCGCCCGAAGCCAGTTCATCGATATAACCGGATGAACTGAACTGGCGAATATACGGACGGATTTTCTTGAGCACGTCCAGCGCGGCCTGGTAGTCTTCCGGTTTATCGCTATTGGGATCCTTGCCCAGATAATGCAAAACGGCAGGAAATACCTGGGCAGCCTCATCCAGTATGGAAATACCGCAAGCCTGCAGCTTTTTCGCATTTTCCGGATCGAACAGCGTTTCCCATTTGCCCAGCTCTGCCCCTTCACCCAGGGCGGCCCTGGCCTTGGTGACGTTCAGGCCGATACCGTTGGTGCCGTAGCCCCAGGGCACCAGATACTGATTGCCCGGATCAACCTGTGCCACCAGATCCATGATAGCGGGATCAAGATTTTTCCAGTTGGGTATTTTTGACTTGTCCAGTTTCTGAAACAGGCCGCCTTCGATCTGGCGCGATGCATAATGGGTAGACGGCACCACTACGTCGTAGCCGGATTTACCGGTAAGCAGCTTGGCCTGCAGAATATCGTTGGTATCGTACGTGTCATAGCGTACCTTGATGCCGGTTTCTTTCTCGAACCCCGGAATCGTGTCCGGCGCGCTGTATTCAGCCCAGTTGTAGACGTTCAATACCTTTTCTTCGGCGGCATGAGCAACACTTGCGATGCAGGCCAGGGACATCGTCAGAGCAAGGCGACGAACAGAGGACGGTTTCATTACGGTTTCCCCAAAGCAGGTTAGAAAAAAAGGAAATAATAAAGGCAATTCCCCCCCGGGTCACCGATTTTTTCAGCTTTGCTTATATTGCTGTTGCAACTGTCCCGAAAAAATGACGCCCTGCTCTCCGAGCAGCTTCTGCAGCGAGCGTCCCAGGCGTTCCAGCGACTGCTGGCGTAACGCTGCTGTCATGTTTCGACGAGAGGATTTATCGAAATCGATCAGCCAGATTTTCTGCACATCATCCACCAGAATATTGTGGGCGTTCAGATCCGCGTGGTAGACGTTGGCATCATGCAACTGACGAATCGCCGCGCTCACAGGCTCGATGAGTTTGATACTGGCCGGTCCGGCCTGGCTGATTGCCTGCGCCAGCGAAATGGTATTGCGTAATCTCTCGGTCATGATGGCGGCACGGTAGGTTACCCCGCGTCGCTGATACGACGCCGCCATGGCGCGTGGCACTGGCAGGCCCTGGGCATGCATCTCGTTCAGCAACGCAAACTCCGCAAACGAGCGGGTGATTTCTTCCGAAACCCACAAATAGCGCTCATCCACAAATCGACCGATCAGGCCGCCGCGATGATAATGACGCAAGACCGCCTCCCCCCAGGGTGTATCCAGATACCAGGCCGTATTGCGCCCGCCATCCGAGACTTTGGTCGCTTTATCACCCCAGGTGCGGGGGGTAAAAATTTCAATGCGGGACGGCACCGGAAAATCAGGGTGAATGCGAATCCCCTGATGCATCTGCCGTCCGGGCCGGTGCGTGCTGTGAAAATCGGGCTCAGCCATCTTTATTCCGCATCCAGTCGGCCACGCCAAAGAACGAGTGCAGTAAATGCTCCTGCAGCGGCGCTGGTACCTTGCAGTCCATCATGGCGCGTCCCATGCAGGCAACCCATTCGTCGCGCTCCTGAATGCCGATGGCAAACGGCAGGTGCCGCGCACGCAACATGGGATGACCGTATTTTTCAATATAGCGGTCGGGACCACCCAGATAGCCGCTCAGAAACAGGAACAGCTTTTCGCGTGCGTGGTCCAGCGAGTCGCCATGGACCGCACGCAGCGCTTTGAAGTCCGCTTCCAGATCCATCAGATCATAAAAGCGCGCTACCAGCGCATGCAAACCGGCCTCACCGCCGATCTGATCGTAAAAAGTGGTTGTGGTGTCCAGATTTTCCACAATATTCAATAGTCTCGCCATTAGTCGGCACTCCGTAAAATGAGCAGCGGAGGGGTATTTTTCACCGTTCTCAGGGCCATTTTACCCCCAACCCACGATGCAATAACCCCCAGAAGGATGCCACTTATCCAGGGCATGATACCGGTGCTGAGGGTGATGTCAAATACCTGCACCGCCAGCAGCTGCGCAATCAGGATGGCAAAGGCCGCGGCCAGCGTTCCGGAGACCACGCCAATCACGATCAGTTCGCTGCGCTGCGCCTGATCCAGCTGTCGGGAAGTGGCGCCCATGGCCCGTAGCAGGCCTGCTTCGTACATCCGTTCATCCTGGGTTGACAGAAACGCCGTACTCAGCACGACGATACCCGCTGCCAGGGTAAACACAAACAGAAACTGCACCGCTGCTGTGACGCTGTCCAGAATGGTCTGTAACTGGCGCAAGATACCTGACACGTCGAAAACCGTGATATTCGGAAACTGACTGACCACGTCCTGGGTAAAGGCGGCCTGCTGTGGTGGTAAATGAAACGCGGTAATCCAGGTAGCCGGCTTGTCCTGCAGGATCGCCGGCGACAGAATGGCAAAGAAATTAACCTGCATGGAGTCCCATTTCACCGTTCTCAGGCTGGTCACCCGGGCGGTCACCAGCTCGCCGGCAACATCAAAGGTCACTTCGTCATTCAGCGCTACACCGAGCTGACGGGCAATATCGTCTTCGAACGACACTTCAGCAGCCTCGGGATTCAGCCAGCGACCACTGGCAATACGATTACTGGACGGCAACTGGCTTAGCCACGACAGGTTGAATTCACGCTCGGCAAGCCGCTGGGTACGTTCGGATTCATATGCCGCCGGGTCTACATCCTTGTCGCCGATCTTTACCAGACGACCGCGCACCATGGGATCCAGCACGGGAGTGCCCAATCCGGCGCTGGCGAACATCTCGTTCAGTGCCGGTTTCTGATCCTCCTGAATATTGATCAGAAACCGGTTCGGCGCATCGGGAGGCAGGTTGTTCTGCCAGGCCGCCAGCAAATCGGTACGCAGCAGGCCCAATAGCAGAATAATCATAATACCCAGTGTAAGTGCGCCTATCTGCACCACCGTCATGCCGCGCCGATTCACCAGACCGGCCAGGGCAAAACGCAGCACCGGCCGCGCCACCAGCCGGTGACGCAATTGGGCTAGCAGGCGCAGAATAATCCAGGCCATGGCCGCACACACCAGCATGGCACCAATAAAACCACCCGCACTGATCAGCGCCAGCGTGGTATTGCCGGTGTGCAGCAACAGCAACCCCACCCACACAACGATACCGAATCCAATCGCCACCAATGGCCGGCCTGTGCCCACATCCAGCTCGCGGCGCAGCGCCTTCAGTGGCGGCACCCGTGACAAGTGCATGACCGGTATCACGGAAAAGCCGAAGGCCAGCACCCAGCCGGTGACCAGACCGGCTACACCCGGTACCCAGGAGACGGCAGGCAGGGCGGCCGGAATCAGCCCGGCCAGAAAATACATCAATACATAATGTAGTGCCAGTCCCAATACCACGCCGGCGACAGAGGCAAAGGTCGCAATCAGCAAAAACTCGATTGCCACCAGCCTGAGGATGGTGCGCCGGGTTGCACCCAGGCTGCGCATGACAGCCAGCCCGTCCTGGTGGCGCGCAGAAAACCGCCGCGCCGCAAGGGCAATGGCCACACTGGCGATCATGACACTGAGCACCGACACCAGCGATAGAAATTGTTCTGCGCGATCCAGAGACGCCCGGATTTCGGGACGAGCCGAATCGGTGCCAATAATCTGGCGTCCCTTGGCCGGCCTTGCGGTAAGCCACTGGCGCATCTGGCCAATCGTTTCACTATCGCCCGCCATCATCAGCGTTTCCTTGACCCGGCTGCCTGGCACCAGCAAGCCGGTTCCCTGCAAATCCGCTTCGTTCATCATCAGCCGCGGTGCAATATTCACAAAAGCGACATTGCGGTCAGGCTCATTTTCAATGAGGCCCGCGACTTTCAGTGTCTTCATACCCACACGCAACGGTGCATCGGGTGATGCCTGCAATTGCGCCAGCAAGGCCGGATCAACCCATACCGTGCCCGCTGCAGGAATCTGCTGTACCGTCTGCCGGTTTTGACTATTGTTTTGACTATGGTCGCCCTCGCCCGCCCCCTGCAAAGTGACCGTTCCCTTCAGGGGATAGCCTGCTGATACCACTTTGATAGAAGCCAGTCTGGACTGTTTATCGAACGTTACCATGGAGGGAAACTGCCAGGTTTTGGCCGTTTGCAGCGCCATCGCATGAGCATGTTCTGCCACTTCCGCTTCTATCGGTGTATCCGATTCGAACAGCAGATCGGCCCCCAGCACCTGGCCGGCGTTGTCATTGATGCCTGACGAGACGCGATCAGCAAGGAATCCCACGCTGCAGACCGCAGTGACCGCAACCACCAAGGCCAGCGCCAGCAGACGCAATTCGCCCGACAGCCAGTCGCGGCGAAACAGACGCCATGCCATTTGCCATATTGCCAAGGAACTCAATAGGTTCTCCTGAAAGATAGAATTTATTTCAATAACAGCAATGCCACAGTCAGATACAGCACGCCGGCAAAGATCAGTTTTAGTGTACGCTCGGGCAGATAAAACGCCAGGCGCACGCCCTGGCGGATCATCAGCATCCCGCCCAGGGACAATGCGATCCCCACCGTCCAGTCGGTATTGCCATGCCATGAGTAGGTGATCAAGGCCACCAGCGTACCGGGAAGAATCATGGATAGCGCCATTGCCTGGGCCGAGGTCTGTCGAAACTGGTAGACCACCGTCATGACCGGCACAAGAATAAGCGAGCCGCCCACACCGAACAGTCCGCCGATCACGCCCGAAATAGAACCCAGTATGACATATTGTATGAAACCCATGCGCCGGGCAGCGCCGGCCTCTGCTACCGGGCGTTTTTTTCCGGCTCTCAGGGTCTGCCACACATAAAACGTCGCCACCGAGCCCAGGAACAGGGCGAACAGATTGCGCAGCAGGACCGGACTCATGTCCTGTGCCACCAGCGCGGCCAGGTGCGTGGTGACCACGTTGGCGGCCACACCGATGGCCACACTGCGAAAATCAATGGGTGAGCGCTTGTGGTAATTTCTAAGCGTAAGTATCACATTAGACGCAATCATCAGCAGGGCCGTGCCCTGGGCCAGTTGCTGCGGCATGGAAAAAACCAGCGCCAGCATCGGAATGGCGATCAGGCCGCCGCCAATGCCAACAATGGCCCCAACGAAACCAATGGCTGCACCCAGCGAAACAAACAACAGCAAATTCAGATACCAATCCATGTCTTCTCAATTTAAAACGGTCCAAGCCGGTCACCTGGCGGGGACCTTCGTCAACTGTGTTTGCCTGTGCCTGTCGGCAACACCTGCAATGTAGAGCGCAAGCCTGCGTCTGCGGGGGGCGACCACCAGATGACGCCCGTGCCTAGCGAATCAGTTCCAGTACTTCCTCCAGGCGTGAGACGGCCTTGATTTCCAGCCCTTCAATCGGCTGCCTGGGGGCGTTATGTTTGGGAATCAGCGCCAGGCTGAAGCCCAGCTTGGCCGCTTCGCGCAAGCGCTCCTGTCCGCGTGTGGCCGGACGCACTTCACCGGCCAGCCCCACCTCACCAAAGGCAATCAACCCTTTGGGCAAAGGCTTGTTGCGCAGCGACGAGAGAATGGCCAGTAACACGGGTAAATCGGTTGCGGTTTCCGTAATACGGACCCCGCCCACAGCATTGACAAAGACATCCTGATCATATGTTGCCACGCCCGCATGACGATGCAATACCGCAAGCAACATCGCCAGGCGACTGCCGTCGACCCCCAGCGTCAGGCGTCGAGGGTTGGGCACATGTGCCGTATCGACCAGCGCCTGGATTTCCACCAGCAATGGCCGGCTACCTTCCTGAGTAGCCACCACACAGGATCCCGGCACATTGTCGGTGTGCTGTGACAGAAACAGTGCCGAAGGGTTGCTCACGCCTTTGAGACCCTTGTCTGTCATGGCGAACACACCCAGCTCGTTCACTGCGCCATAGCGATTCTTGAAGGCCCGGATCAGACGGTAGGACGAATCGGTTTCTCCCTCGAAATACAGAACGGTGTCCACAATGTGTTCCAACACCCGGGGGCCGGCCAGCGTACCGTCCTTGGTCACATGGCCGATCATGACCATGGCAACCCCGGTCTGCTTGGCGATACGGGTCAGCTGAGCGGCACATTCCCGCACCTGGGAAACAGAACCGGGCGCGGACGACAGTTCAGCAGAATACAGTGTTTGTATCGAATCGATAACCGCCACGGCAGGCTTGTGCTGTTGCAACACCGCCTGGATGCTCTCAAGCTGGATTTCCGCCACCAGTTGTACGGCACCCGTGGCCAGATCCAGACGTTTGGCCCGCAAGGCCACCTGTTCGGCGGATTCCTCGCCGGTAATATACAGAACCGGTGTTGCCTGCGAGAGCGAGGCCAGTGCCTGCAGCAGCAGCGTTGACTTGCCGATACCCGGATCGCCGCCGATCAGCACCACGCCACCGGGCACCAATCCGCCACCGAGCACCCGATCAAACTCGGACAAACCAGTGGGTTGTCTGGGGGTGTCGCGCGCTTCGATGTCGGCCAGATTCCGCACGGGTGCGGCTTCTGCCAGATGTGCGTAACGATTGGGCGCTGCCGCTGCGCTGCCCCGCTCCACCGTTTCCACCATGGTGTTCCATGCCTGGCAATGTGGACACTGCCCCTGCCACTTGGCGCTGACGCCCCCGCACTCCTGACATACATACACCGTTTTCGCTTTTGCCATACTGCGCCTGATTTCCATTGCCCTGCCCAGGGCTGTCAAAAAATAAATGATAAATGAAACTGCCGGTCCAGCCGGCTATCGCTCGCTGGACCGATGATCAATACTGCTGAACGTACCCCAACATGGCTCTTGCGGCTGACGCATCTGGTCGCCGGGCCTGCCCCGATAGGGCAGAAGCGATGAAGCAACGATATCGTTTGATCAACACTCACGAACAGGGAACAATGTGTTTGTGACCAGCCAGCACTTTGTTGTGACCACTAAAGATGTGCTTTGCCCATACCGCCAATTGCCCATACCGCCAGAACGGCCGCAGGCGGCATCGGCCACAGCTCTTACTACGTACTATATAGACGCGCCGCCATCTACGCACAGATTCTGCCCGGTAATATAGGCCGCTTCGTCAGAAAGCAAAAAGGCAACGGCAGCCGCCACTTCTTCCGGACGCCCCACACGCTTCATCGGCACGCGCGTAAGCAGTTGCTTTTCTTCGTCACCGCCTGCCGGTTGTCCCTTGCGGAAAAATTCGGTTTCAATCGGACCTGGCGAAACGGCGTTAACGGTAATGCCATACTCTGCCAACTCCAGCGCCCAGGTCTTGGTACAGCCGATCAGGGCCGCTTTCGAAGCTGAGTAGCTGGTGCGCCCTGCTTTACCGCCGGCGGCACGACTGGCAATATTGACAATTCGCCCCTCGCGCCGGACTTTCATGGACTCGACAAATGCCTGCGTCACTTGTACAGCGGCACGCAAATTGACATCATAAGATTGATACAACGAGGACAAATTGATTTCGCCCAGGTTTTCCGCCAGCACGATGCCCGCATTATTCACCACGGCATCTACCGGGTATTTCTCGCGGATCATGCGCAGCATTTCTTCGGTATGACCAGCGTCATTCAGATCACATTGATAGAGAAAGCCGGGAAAATCAATATCACTGACCTGCCGGGCAATCCCCACCACATGGGCACCGGCGTCACTCAGACGACGGGTGATGGCCCAGCCAATCCCTTTGGTGGCACCCGTTACAAGGACACATTTATTTTTCAACGACTTCTCCCGAATATTCAACATGAACCGGAACCCGTTGCGCCAGCGCGCACAGCAGTTCGTAGGCAATTGTACCCGCGGCAGACGCAACCTCATCAATATGCGGGCCTTCATTGCCCCACAGGGTTACCCAGTCACCCACGACGGCATCGGGAACCGGATCCAGATCAATCGTGAGCATATCCATTGACACGCGCCCTGCCAGCTGGGTTGCCACACCGTTGACCCATGCCGGCGTGCCGGACGGGGCGCTGCGCGGATAACCGTCAGCATAGCCACAAGCCACCACACCAATGCGCATATCGCGCGCAGCGGTATAGGTTGAGCCGTAACCCACGCTCTGCCCCTGTTTGATGTGTTGAATGGAAAGCAACCGCGCCTGCAGCGTCATGGTCTGACGCAGTCCGAATTCTTCGCCGGTGGTATTGGCAAACGGCGAGGAGCCATACAGACAGATGCCAGGCCGAACCCAGTTGTCTGCGGCACTCACGGCAAGCTGCGGGTAACGCAGTACTGCGGCCGAGTTACACAGGCTGATGCTGCCCTGGCACTGGCCCACCGTATCATGAAAGACCTGCGCCGGCGCATCGACCGCACCGTGTGCGCCATCGGCATCGGCAAAGTGCGTCATAAAACCGATACGCCCCACCTTACCGTGCTGCTGCAGGGCCTGCAGCGCCTGATATGCCTCGCCAAACTGCTGCGGCGCAAAGCCCAGCCGGTTCATACCCGTATTGATTTTCAGAAAAACATCCAGCGGCGCAGCCAGGGTACTGGCCTGCAGCATGCGGATCTGTTCCGGATGGTGAATCGAACTGACTACCCGGTTCCTGACCAGTTCCGGCACATCCCGCGCCTCGAAAAAACCTTCGAGCATCAGCAGTGGCCCCTGCCAGCCGGCCTGGCGGGCACGCAGCGTTTCCTGCAGGTCCAGCATGGCCAGGCCGTCAGCCTGCGCAAAACCGCCAATGGCTGTTTCCAGCCCATGGCCATAGGCATTCGCCTTGATAACAGCCCAGATATGCGTCGCCCCCGGAGAGGTCGCCTGCGCGCCATGCGCAGCCGCCGCCGGGGCCTGCCGGGCATTATCCAGATACTGCCGGATAACGCTCAGATTGTGTGACATGGCCTGCTGTGATATGACAGCCCGGATGGGACGCGGCATGGTGTAGCTCCACTAGTCAATTTCGTCGTACTTGAATGATCAGCGTAAATTATAATCATTGCGTCACTACATTAGCGCGTATTCATGTCCGTCGATCATTATGAGAACTTCCCGGTAGCCTCGATACTGCTGCCCCGGCACCTGCGATCTGCGGTCACCGCCATTTATGCCTTCGCCCGGCGCGCCGACGATATTGCCGACGAAGGCCAGGCCAGCGCCCTGGAACGTCTGACCCAGCTCGACGCCTTTGATCAGGCGGTGGTCCGAATGCAGGACAGCGATTTTTCAGCCACGCATTTCGACGATGTACCGCAGCTCCTTTTTCTTGCCCTGCAGCGCGAAATGCAGTTACACCAGTTGCCGATCACGCCTCTGCGCGATCTGCTGGTGGCTTTCCGCCAGGACGTACAGCACCGGCCCTTCCAGAACGATACCGACCTGCTTGATTATTGCCGCTACTCGGCCAACCCGGTAGGTCGCCTGCTTTTGCACCTGTATCGCGTAACC
Source organism: Advenella mimigardefordensis DPN7 (assembly GCF_000521505.1). Lineage (GTDB taxonomy): Bacteria > Pseudomonadota > Gammaproteobacteria > Burkholderiales > Burkholderiaceae_B > Advenella > Advenella mimigardefordensis. The sequence goes on along the minus strand of NZ_CP003915.1, from coordinate 1,711,559 downwards.
GACGCCTCCTCGCTGCAGCTCTCTGATCATATCTGCAGTGCCCTGCAGCTGATTAATTTCTGGCAGGATATTGCCATCGACACAGAGCGCCGGCGTTATTATCTGCCGGCAGACAGGCTCGCCGCCCACGGCATGACCCATGCCGATCTGGATACGCGCCAACTGAATCAGCACTGGCCCCGGTTAATGCAGGAAAACACGGCGTTTGCACGTAAAATACTGCTTGCCGGTGCGCCGCTGTGTTCACGATTGCATGGCCGGCCAGGCCTGGAGCTGCGTATGATCGTCCAGGGCGGCCTGCGCATACTGGAAAAAATAGACGCCGTTGCGGGCGACGTCTTCGACCACCGACCAACACTGAATAAAAAAGACTGGGCCCTGCTTGCGTGGCGCAGCGTACGAAATAAGTATTATGACACCTGACCAATATTGCCAAGAGAAAGCGGCGCGTAGCGGTTCGAGCTTTTACTACGCCTTTCTGTTTCTTCCGGCGCAGCAGCGCCGGGCCATTACCGCCGTATATGCGTTCTGTCGCGAGGTAGACGATGTGGTCGATGAATGCACCGACCCCTCTGTGGCCCGCATCAAGCTGGCCTGGTGGAGCAAGGAAATCCACAATCTGTTCGAGGGAAAGGCCGAACACCCGGTCACGCAGGCGTTGCAGCCGCACCTGGCGGCTTTCGGGCTGCGTGAAGAACAGTTCCAGGCGATTATCGATGGCATGGAAATGGACCTGGACCAGACACGTTATATGGACTGGCCCGGCCTGCGCAAATATTGCTGGCACGTGGCAGGCGTGGTCGGACAGTTGTCTGCCCAGATTTTTACCTATCAAAACAATGACACCCTGCCCTATGCCGAAAAGCTTGGCCTGGCCTTGCAAATGACCAACATCATTCGCGACGTCGGCGATGATGCGCGGCGCGGGCGGATCTATCTGCCGATAGATGATCTGCAGAAACATAACGTGAAGGCGGCCGATATTCTGAACAGCCGCGAAACCGAGGACTTTCGTGCGCTGATGGCGTTTCAGACGACCCGTGCGCGCCAGCTGTACCGGGAAGCCATGCAACTGCTGCATGAAGAGGATCGGCGCGCACAGCGCCCCGGGCTGATGATGGCGGCGATCTACTATACCCTGCTGTGTGAAATCGAAAAGGATGGCTGGCCGGTGCTGAGCAGCCGCATTTCCCTGACTCCCTTGCGCAAGCTGATCATTGCCTGGAAAATCTGGGTGGGTGGCGGCAAGGGCTTCGTTCGTAAAATACGAAAGCTGGATGTCCCCGCAAGCTGACCACACCTCGTCCCCGCGCATTGCAGTCGTCGGTGCAGGATGGGCAGGCCTGGCAGCCGCGTGGAAACTGAAGCAGGCCGGCTGGCATACCGAAGTCTTTGAACAGGCCCCCGTCCTCGGCGGCCGCGCCCGCAAGGCGCTCATCCCGCGCCGCAATCTGATCCTGGACAACGGCCAGCACCTGATGCTGGGCGCCTACCGGCAAATACTTGCTCTCATGCAGGATATCGGAATTGATCTGGATGAGGCATTGCTGCGACTACCGCTACAGCTGACGACTCCGGACAGGCGGTTTGGCTTGCGCGTCAATCGCGCATACCCCGGTCCCCTGCGCCTGCCACTGGCCCTGTTGCGTCTGACAGGGTTAACGGTTCGCGACAAATTTTCTCTGGCCAGGGCATTATTTCAACTGCAATTAGCAGCCTGGCAGGTCAAGCCAGAACTAACCGTACAGACCTGGCTGGACACACAACGTCAGGCCCCGGCATTGATACAGCTATTCTGGGCCCCCTTGTGCATTGCCACACTCAACACACCTGTGGCAGAGGCGTCGATGGCACTGTTTGCCGGCGTCCTGAAAGACAGTCTGGGTGCGGGCGCCGACGCCTGCGATCTGATTCTGCCGCGCGTTGATCTGAGCGCCCTGTGGCCAGAGGCGCTGGCGCGTCAACTGACCGTTCACACCAACTCACCCGTACGCAGCATCACGCGAACGCCAGACGGATACACGCTGCAGATCGGTCTGCGGGACAACAACGACAACCAGATGCAACACGCAAATGGTGGACGTACGGCGCCCTTCGATGCCGTTATCCTTGCTGCGCCGCCTTTGATTTGCCATCGCCTGCTGGCGCGTTTGGCGCAGGATAACGTACATCACTCTGCCGACGCCATTGGCACACGCGCGGCGATTCACGACGCTGCGAAGCCGGCTACCGAAAGTCCAGTCCCAGTCCCAGTCCCGGAGTCGAACTCGAACTCGAACCAGAACCAGAACCAGAACCAGAACCTGAACCTGAACCTGAACCTGAACCTGAACCTGAACCAGCAACGCACTGCGCCGTTGCTGCAGCAGTTGCAGTCCTTTCAATACCACGCCATCGCCACGCTGACTGTGTTTCTTGCGGCACCCTTTCCGCTGCCGGACTGCATGTATATGCTTATCGAAAATCGCGACCTTGACCATGACGGGCAATGGCTCTTCAATCGCAGCCGCTTTATGCAGCCCTCAGCCAGCCGGGGCGCATGCGTTGCACCTGCAGATGCAGCCAACGCCAGCGCCTCCGATGAACCGACATCGGCCAGGGATGATGAGCATCGCCACGCAATTTCAATTGTAATCAGTCATGCCGATCACCTGGTCGGAACAGACAAAAACCGGATCGCCGATGCCGTGCTGGCCCAGGTACGCAGCCAGTTACCCAAGGGGGTTCTGCTACCCGCCGTACTGGGCCATGAACTGATCATCGAAAAACGCGCTACCTTCGCCGCAACACCTCTTCTGGCGCGGCCAAAGAACACGACGCCGTGGCCGGGACTATTTCTGGCGGGAGACTGGACCGATACCGGCTATCCGGCAGTGCTGGAAGGCGCCGTCATCAGCGGCATCGGCGCTGCGCAGGCGGTCCGCACGTCGTTTGACAACAAAGCTGCTGCCAACGCGACCGCCCGATCCTGACCACCGCATTCTTATCCGCCCGACTGACGCTTGCGTCCCATCAGCGCAGTACGATCATGCGTTTCACTATTTAAGCGCTGGCGCACGCGCATCAGATCTTTCCAGCCGATATATCCTACCAGCGTACCGTCGGCGCGTGAAACGACCGGCAGATGGGCCACATTGGCATGAACCAGTTTGTCGACCAGCCCAGCCAGATACTCATCGGGATAGGCCAACGTCATTTTTTTCCCGCTGAGTAATTGATCCAGCGTCTGCTCACGGTGCTTGCCGGCACGCCGCCAGGCCAGCACCGATGGCGGATCAATAATGCCCAGCACCTGACCTTGCTCATCTACGACGGGAAAGCTGGGGTGGCGGGTATCCGGCGCGGTCAGGAAACGAACCGCCGCGCGCAGCGTCATGCTGGCAGGCACACTGATCACCTGCCCGGTCATCACGTCCTTCACATGCGTCAGCTCAAACGGATCTACCCGATACTCACGCACGATGTGATGTCCACGTCGGGCAATTTTTTCCGTCAGGATCGAGCGTTTCATCAGCAACACGGTCACCGCATGCGCGGTGACACAGGCTACTATCAGCGGCAATAGCGCATGGATATTGCCCGTCAGTTCGACAGCAAAAAAAGTGGCGGTCAGCGGCGCACGCATGGTACCGCCCATCATGGCCGCCATGGCCAGCAAGGCCCAGAAACCCGGGCTAGCGTCCGGCAGCCAGCCTCCCAGCGCCGCTCCCATTGCCCCTCCCATGATCAAAAGCGGTGCCAGCACCCCGCCCGATGTACCGGAACCCAGCGCCACCGCCCAGATGATGGCCTTGACCAGCAATAGCACGATCGCCGCCACCCCCAGCATCTGACCGCCAAGCATGGCCGAGATATTCTCATAACCCACACCCAGTGCACGCGAATCTATCAGGCCACCAATACCCACGACCAGGCCGCCTATCATGGGCCACCACATCCAGTGAATTGGCAGCCGCTGAAAACCGTCTTCACAGGCATAAACCAATTGCGTCAAAACGCCAGACAGCAGGCCAGCCGCTATACCGATAGCAATCCACCCGGCAAAACCGGGCAGACTGGTAAGCATCACGCCATCAAAGGGAAACAGCGGGCCGGCCATGCCCATCAGACTACGGCCAAGTTCCGCCACCGTGGCGGCCACGGCCACGGGTATAAAACTGCGCGGGCTCCACTCAAACAAGAGCAGTTCAACCGCCAGCATGATGGCGGCAATGGGCGTGCCAAATACGGTTGTCATACCGGCCGCGGCGCCCGCTACCAGCAGCGTCTTACGCTCGCTATCGGACACAGGCAGCGCCTGGGCAATCAGCGAACCAATCGCGCCGCCCGTCATGATGATCGGCCCCTCCGCCCCGAAGGGTCCGCCGGTGCCGATCGCAATCGCTGAGGATAGGGGTTTGAGCACCGCCACTTTCGCATCCAGGCGCGAACGACCCAGCAAAATCGCTTCGATCGCTTCCGGAATGCCGTGGCCACGAATTTTTTCACTGCCGTAACGTGCGATCAATCCGATCAACAATGAGCCCACCACCGGAATACCAACAGACCATAAACCGAGAGAGACATCGCCAAGCTGGGCCTCCTCGAAGGAAAACCGGCCGAAATACGCCAGATTGGTACATAAGCGGATCAACTGCAACAGCAGCATCCCGGCGAACATGGCCACAATGGCCACCGGAACGGCAATCGCCATCACAAAAAGCACTCGCTTATCCGTTGAAAAATCGCTGAGCTGGCGATTACGGCTGTGTTTAATAGTCATGAGAAAAGAACAGGAAGCATAAGCGCCAGGGATGAGCGCCAGCGCAACCGGATTTATATAAGAGAAGATGAAAATAAAAGGAAACGGGCAATTATATCGTATTACGATATAAATTTCCAAATCATGATCTGCTACACTGACATGTGCGCTTCTCTTCCCCTGCTATTGCCTCATCGCCATGCCATACGACACACTTGACCAATCCGACTACACTGCCCTGGCTGAGTTTCGCTATCTGATACGGTGTTTTCTTGAATTCAGTGAGGAACGAGCCAAATCCGTTGGCATGACACCGCGCCAGCATCAGGCTTTGCTGGTCATCAAAGGCTATGGCAAGGGTGAACCGATCACCATCGGCACCCTGGCTGAACGGCTGAGAATCAAGCATCATAGTGCAGTGGAGCTGGCTAACCGACTGGCCGATAGTGGTCTGGTCGAACGCAGCGCCGACCCGGAGGATCAACGCAAAGTACTGCTGCAATTGACCGGGCAGGCGCAGGAACAACTGGCGTCTCTGTCGGCAGCGCACCAGGACGAGCTCTCGCGTATCGAGCCTATGCTGCGCCGTGTGCTGGCGCGCGACAAGCAGCCGCGCTCATGATTGTCTTTCGGAGGGGCGAATAATCACTCCCGGTGCTGCCGGGCTTGCCGCAGGCCGGGGACTAACAAGCAGCGGCACGAAACGGTAGAGATACAGGCCGAATGCAGCGACCCACGCGGTCGCAGCAAGATGCAACATGGGCATGGTGAGCGACGGCATGATCAGCGCCATCAGGCGTGCCAGAACCGCCACCACGACCAGCACATAACTGAACACCATAATGCGATCCGCCTGCAAAGGCCTGCCGGTATGACCTAGTGCCGTGCGCGTGATCATGCCCATGATCATTAAAGACAAGCCGCCCATGGCAATCACATGCACATAGAGCGCCTGGCGCGCCAGCCATCCTGGATGCCAGCCCATAAAAAAGCAGGTTGCCAGCAACAGGCCTGCGCCCAGGAAAAACCAGGAAAGATACAGCACCCACAATAACGGCACACCTACCACCCGGCCCGGCTTCCATTGCACCAGTTGATACAGGGCAATCGCGCCGGCCACCGCAGCGCCCAGCGCCACCAGATCATCGAATCCCGCGAACACGCCCAATAAGGCAAGCGCACAGGCAACAAGCTGCACCATGCCCGAGCGCTGATGCATGGGGATCGTTAATCCGGCAATCGCCCGGCTTGCAAAGAAAGGGATGACCCTGCGGGCAATTAACAAAGCGATAAAGACCATACACAGAATGCCGGTACGCATAAAACCGGTCAACAGCAAGGTATTGCCTTGCGCAATGGCGAGCACAAACAGGATGTGACTGGCGCCCAGGAGCAAAATCATCAATGGCAGAACATAGTTGCGTTTGCTGCGTGCTTTGAAGATGACTCGCCCAAGTGCCAGTGCAGCAGCCAGATAAAACGCGGCATCGGCAACCGCGCCCACCCCAAATGCAATCCGGCCTGGCATCAGATAGGCCAGACGAGCCACCAGCCAGCACAGCGCCAGCGCACCCAGCGCCCCTCCTTTGATCGGATTGTGTCCCGTCCAGGTCGCACTGGCCGTTGTGAGAAAGCCGACGGCGATGGTGGCCACAAAGCCCCACAGCATCTCATGCGCGTGCCACCAGACACCACCCATCTGTCCGGTCAACCATTGCGGCGCAAAAATCCAAATGACAATCGAAATAAGCGCCCAGACCGCGCCGCTCATATACAAGGGACGAAACCCCAGAGACAGGAATGCCTGGAGAGAAAAACGGGGTTGCGCAGGTGTGGTGGCATGCATGGTAAGCGGTTCCGTTCAGAACACATAACATGCATATTATATACATATTTTATAAAAAGCCTATAGAAGAGACAGTCCAGGCTTGTTCTGAATCAAGTGCATGTCATAAAAGTGCGCGTTATAAAAAAAGGCCGATCCACCGGATCGACCTTTTTAACTTACTTTTTAAACTAAGGAGGGTGTATTTCAAGTGCTATGTATTTCACGTGCTATGAATCTAAGGGGCTATATTTCAAGTGCGATAATTGCAAGTACGATAAAGGCCTGTACCAGGCTAAACCTGCAGCTTTGCCCATCTCAGATCAGCGTAGCGCCCGCCCTTTAATATAATCGCGTATGGCTTCAACATCATTATCCATGATGACCACTTTCTGGGGCAGATCAGCCAGCGACTTCAAATGCTCGGGCACCGGCGGTTCCTTGCCTGTTGCCTCCTGGATGGTTTCGCCAAACTTGGCGGGCAATGCGGTTTCCAGAACCAGCATCGGGATGCCCTCTTCGACGAATGCCTGTGCGACCTTTACCCCATCGGCCGTATGCGGATCAATCAGCACGCCTGACTGCTCCTGCACCTGACGGATCGTATTCAGGCGATCCGCATGTGTGCTGCAACCGCCAACGAAACCAAACTCTTCTGTAAAGCGTGCTTTTTCGGCAGACAGATCAAAGGCCCCGTTCTGCCCCAGTGTTTTCCAGATTTGCGCCAGACGTTTCGCATCCCGACCCAGCAAGTCGAAAACAAAACGCTCGAAGTTGGACGCCTTGGAAATATCCATGGACGGGCTGGATGTCGCCAGCGTTTCGGCACTGGCACGGGGGCGATACACACCCGTGCGGAAAAACTCTTCCAGAACATTGTTCTCATTGGTTGCCAATACCAGACGATGAATCGGCAAGCCCATGCGGCGGGCGAAGTGGCCGGATAAGATATTGCCAAAATTGCCTGAAGGCACCGTGAACGATACCTTAAATCCGGACACGTCGGTGCCGGCACTGGCCGCAGCATCGGTGCTACGCAGCCAGGCCCAGAAGTAGTACACAATCTGCGCGCAAATACGGGCCCAGTTGATGGAGTTGACTGCACCCAGATGGTAGCTGGTTTTGAATGAGACATCGCCGGCCAGTGCCTTAACGATATCCTGGCAGTCATCAAATACGCCTTTAACCGAAATATTGTGAATATTGTCGTCCATCAGCGAATACATCTGGGCACGCTGGAAAGCACTCATGCGGCCTTGCGGCGACAGCATGAAAACGGACACACCCAGCTTGCCACGCATGGCGTATTCTGCCGCCGAACCGGTGTCGCCCGAGGTGGCGCCCAGAATATTCAGCTTGCGTCCTTCCCGCGCCAGCACAAATTCAAACACCTGCCCGAGAAACTGCATGGCCAGGTCTTTGAAAGCCAGTGTAGGTCCTTCGGACAGGCCCACCAGCGTCATGGACTGATTCAACGGTTTAAGTGGCACAATCTCGCTGCCGGAGAAAACCGATTCGTTATAGGCCGCCTTACAGATACGCTCCAGATCAGGGCGCGCAATATCGTCAATGTACAGACTCAGAATTTCCGTCGCCAGTTCGGCATAAGACAGCGAACGCCATTGTTCAAGCTGAGCGGGGCTGACTGATGGAACGCTCTCGGGTACCGCAAGGCCACCATCACGCGCCAGCCCTTCAAGCAGAATTTCGGAAAAAGACACCGGGCTCATGCCGCCACGGGTTGAAATGTATTTCATTATTGCTCCGTTATGCCGGCATCACCTGCCGGAAACAAGAAGACACGACCCTGCTGCAGACGGTCGTGCCGGTCAGATCAGTCAGTCCAGATGTTCCAGACGAATACGCGTAATGGACGAATACACAAAAGGCATGGCTTCAATGGTTTTGATCGCCGTATTCACATCACCTTCCCGGGCCTCGTGCGTCAGGAAAATAATGATGGCACGGTTTTCCCCGTCCTGTTCCTGCATCATGGAGTTGATCGAAATCTGATGATCTGCCAGGATACGAGTCAGGTCAGCGAGCACCCCGGAGCGGTCTTCCACCGACAGACGCAGATAGTAGCTGGTGCGTACGTCTTCCATATCCAGGATAGGCGTGTCTGACAACGCGCCTGGCTGGAATGCAAGGTGCGGCACACGATTGCCGGGATCGGACGTATGCAGCCGGGTCACATCAACCAGATCGGCCACCACAGCCGAGGCCGTCGCTTCGGAACCCGCGCCGGGGCCATAATACAGCGTATCGCCTACCGCATCACCGTTGACAACCACGGCGTTCATGGCGCCTTCAACATTGGCGATCAGCCGTTTGTTCGGTACCAGTGCCGGGTGCACGCGCAGTTCAATGCCCTGTTCACGGCGGCGCGTGATGCCCAGCAGCTTGATGCGATAACCCAGACGCTCCGCGTAAACAATATCCTGCTGATCCAGGTCGGCAATGCCTTCAATATGCGCCTTGCTGAACTGAATGGGGATACCAAACGCCAGAGAGGCCATGAGGGTCAGCTTGTGGGCCGCATCAATGCCTTTGACATCGCCGGCAGGATCCGCCTCGGCGTAGCCCAGTTGCTGGGCCTGCGCCAGCACCGTCTCGTAGGGCAGACCGTGCTCGCGCATTTGCGACAAAATGAAATTGGTGGTGCCATTGATAATGCCGGCCAGCCACTGAATCCGATTGGCTGTCAGACCTTCACGAATCGCCTTGATAATCGGGATACCGCCAGCGACAGCCGCCTCAAAGGCCACCATGACGCCTTTTTTGCTGGCCAGGGCAAAAATTTCATTCCCGTGCAGCGCGAGCAATGCCTTATTGGCCGTCACCACGTGCTTGCCGTTTTCAATGGCAGCCAGCACCAGTTCCCGGGCGCGGGTCGTGCCACCGATCAGTTCGACAACAATATCTACCTCGGGATCGGCCACCAGGCCGGCCAAGTCATTGCTGACCGGCACCCGGTCGCCGAACACCGCCACCGCTTTGGCCGGCGTGCGCGTCGCCACTTTGGACACCACGATCTGGCGTCCGGCACGACGTGATATTTCCTCGGCATTGCGCGTTAACACCGCGTACGTGCCACTGCCCACTACGCCAAAACCTAATAAACCTACCTTCATTGGATTCATTTCTTCAGGAACCCGTCTTTTTTGAACATTTCTTTAATTCCTCTGATTGCCTGGCGCGTACGCTGTTCGTTTTCGATCATGGCGAAACGCACGTGATCGTCGCCCAGGTCGCCAAAACCGATACCCGGAGAGACGGCCAGTTTGGCATCGGCCAGCAGCTTCTTGGAAAACTCCAGTGATCCCATTGCTTTGTAGGGCTCGGGGATTTCAGCCCAGATATACATGGCCGCCTTTGGAATTTCTACCATCCAGCCAGCTTCATGCAGTCCCTTGACCAGCACATCACGGCGATTTTTGTAGTGCGCGACCACTTCGGCCACACACTCCTGCGGACCTTCCAGAGCGGCGATGGAAGCCACCTGGATAGGCGTGAACGTACCATAATCGTGGTAGCTTTTCATGCGGGCCAGCGCATTAACCAGTTCAGCGTTACCCACCATAAAGCCTACACGCCAGCCGGCCATATTGTAGCTTTTACTCATGGTAAAGAATTCGACAGCCACCTCTTTGGCGCCCGGCACCTGCATGATGGAAGGTGCCTCGTAGCCATCGAACGTGATATCGGCATACGCCAGATCATGTACAACCAGAATATCGTGCTCTTTGGCCAGCTTGACTACCCGCTCGAAAAACGGCAGATCGACACACTGCGCGGTGGGATTGCTGGGGAAACCCAGAATAATCATTTTCGGCTTTGGAATAGACTCGCGCACGGCTCGCTCGATTTCCTCAAAGAAATCAAGCCCCTTTTTCATGGGAATGGAGCGGATATTGGCGCCGGCAATGACCGCACCATAGATATGGATAGGGTAACTGGGGTTAGGAACCAGCACCGTGTCGCCTTTGTCCAGCGTAGCCAGCATCAAATGAGCCAGCCCTTCCTTGGAGCCGATGGTGACAATGGCTTCCTTGTCGGGATCCAGAATCACATTGTAACGACGGGAATACCAGTCGGAGATCGCTTTACGCAGGCGCGGAATGCCCTTGGACACTGAATAACCGTGGGTATCGGGGCGAATGGTCGCCTCTACCATTTTGTCGACAATATGCTTGGGTGTCGGGCCATCCGGATTACCCATGGACATGTCGATGATATCTTCGCCACGTCGGCGCGCCGCCATTTTCAGCTCGCCGGTAATGTTAAATACATAGGGGGGGAGCCTTTCTATACGTGGGAAGTTTCTCATGACGGACCTGGAATAAGTGAAGGAACAAATTTAGGGTGAAACCAGTAAATCTAGCGTATATAAGGCCGTACGGCAAACGATTTTGCAGATGCACAAAAAAAATTTGCAATGACTGTGTCATTGCAGTACAAAAAAGGGGACATCCTGCGCTTGCCGAACCGGCGCCCGCCCCTGACCGTGACGTGACCGCCACTGCGGGCATTCCCTATTTCGCGAAGGCAAGGTTAGGGCAAGACCATCCCCGCGTGGCGAAATTATCACGGGACCACTATCACATATATGAAATACAGTTAGAATAAGATAAACGCACAAGGAGTCTTTGTGGAACTGAAAAGAGAACAGCCAACCGCACTAAACACGGTCACCCGCTACGGGGACCACTTCATCGAAGTCAATGAAGTTCAATATACTCATGCCATTGCGTTTCGCCCTGAAGGTACCGTCCGCCCATGGAACGTGACCGCCGTCAGCGACATTACAACAGAGCAGCTGATTCTGGCCGCGGACATTCAGAAGGTTGAAGGCAGCGCCATCGACTTTCTTGACGATGGCCCCGTCACCAGATTTACCAACACACCTGAAATCCTGCTCGTGGGCACCGGCACGCGGCAGCATTTTCTACCTGCGGCTGTGACCGCGCCCCTGCTGGCTGCCCGTGTAGGCATCGAATCCATGGACTCAAAAGCGGCGGCACGCACCTATAATGTGTTGATGGCAGAAGGCCGCAATGTTGCAGTCGCGCTCATGCTCAGTGAAGGAGAATAAAATGACCAGCCCCCCCACCGTCGGCAAAAAGGTACCGGCTTTTAAGGCAGAGAGCCAGCTTGGCCCGGTTTCCCTGACCGCCCTTAAAGGCAAAAACGTCGTACTGTATTTTTATCCCAAGGACAACACCCCCGGATGCACCACAGAAACCCAGGGGTTCCGGGACGCACTGAGCGACTTCGAAAGCGAAAACACCGTCATTCTGGGCGTCTCGCGCGATTCGCTTAAAAGCCACGAAAACTTTGCCACCAAGCAGAACGTGACCTTTGCCCTGTTGTCCGACGCCGACGAAGCCTTGTGCACACAATTTGACGTCATCAAGATGAAAAACATGTACGGCAAACAGGTACGCGGGATTGAACGCAGCACTTTTCTGATCGATGAAGCGGGCAAACTCGTGCAGGAATGGCGCAAAGTGAAAGTGCCAGGCCATGTCGATGCCGTGCTGGATGCCGTGCGTAACCTGAATGCCGCAAAACAGGATTAGCCCCGTCCGGGCCCTGCGAGGTACCCTTTTCCATGGCGCAACCGCCCATGGAACAACAGCCATGTGAGAAACTATCTATGCCACTTCCAAAGCTGCCTGCCAAACCTGCCGACATCCTGGATATGACGGGAATGCCGGTTCCAAAAGCATCCCGGGAAGACGCTGCATCCGCAGCGCCCCGTGGACGCAAGCGTCAGAAGCAGGATCAACCCGGCACGGTGGCAAGTGCCGAAGCAGCCAATGCAACCGATTACACCCAGCAGGAGGCCGTTGACGCGGCACCGGCAGAGCTCGCGGTTGCAGCCGAAGTCACCGCACCGGCTCCCGGTCAGGAAACAGCCAAAATCGCAGCGAAGGCGCGCGAGCAGGCTGAACCCAAAGCCCGTCGCTCCCCCGCAAGCAAGGCGGATGCGGGCAGCAGCGCAGCACCTGCCGGTGGCAAATCAGGCAGCACCCGTGCCGCACCGGTACGCGCAGCGAACACCGCCGGCACCAATGGCGTGTCCAAGCTCTTCGTTCTGGACACCAATGTGCTACTGCACGATCCCACCTCCATCTTCCGCTTCGAAGAGCATGATATTTTCCTGCCCATGATGACGCTCGAAGAACTGGACCATCACAAGAAGGGCATGACCGAAGTGGCGCGCAACGCACGCCAGGTCAGCCGCTCGCTGGACGCACTGGTTGCCGAAACGGAAGATATTCTCAAAGGCATGCCGCTGGACTCACTGGGCAACAAGGATGCCACCGGTCGCCTGCTGTTTCAGACACAGAATATGGATGGCCGGCTGCCGGTAGACCTGCCCAATGGCAAGGCCGACAATATGATTCTGGGTGTGGTGCAAACCCTGCATCGCGAACAGCCGCAGCGTCAGATCGTGCTCGTCTCCAAAGACATCAATATGCGCCTGAAGGCACGGGCACTGGGTCTGGAGGCAGAAGACTATCTGAACGATCATTCGCTGGAAGATTCCGATCTGCTGTATGACGGCGCCATGCTGCTGCCGGGTAATTTCTGGGCCAAGCATGGCAAGGATGTCGAATCCTGGATCCAGGGTGGCACCACGTTCTACAAGATCAAGGGTCCTCTGTGTGCCGATTTCGTGGTCAATCAGTTCGTTTATCTTGAAGGCGACTCGCCACTGTACGCCCAGGTTCGTGAAGTCAATGGCAAAACGGCCGTCCTGGCCACGCTGCGCGACTATACCCACAAGAAAAACAACGTCTGGGGTGTCACCGCTCGCAACCGCGAACAGAACTTCGCGCTCAACCTGTTGATGAATCCGGACATTGACTTTGTCTCTCTGCTGGGCCAGGCCGGTACCGGCAAAACCCTGCTGGCCCTGGCCTGCGGGCTCACCCAGGTGCTGGAAACCAAGCGCTACACCGAAATTATCATGACCCGGGTCACCGTACCGGTGGGTGAAGACATCGGTTTTCTGCCGGGTACGGAAGAGGAAAAAATGCAACCCTGGATGGGCGCACTCGAAGACAATCTGGAGTTCCTCAATACCGGCACCAAGAACGACGGTTCAGCCGGCGAATGGGATCGCAGTGCCAGTAAGGAAGTGGTCAAATCGCATATCAAGGTCAAGTCGCTCAACTTCATGCGTGGCCGTACCTTCCTGAACAAATATCTGATTATTGATGAAGCGCAGAACCTGACGCCCAAGCAGATGAAAACATTGATCACCCGGGCGGGCCCAGGCACCAAGATCATCTGCCTTGGCAATATCGCGCAAATTGATACGCCGTACCTGACCGAAGGCAGCTCGGGTCTGACTTATGTTGTAGACCGCTTCAAGGGCTGGCCGCATTCAGGGCATATCACACTGCAAAAAGGCGAACGTTCACGGCTTGCCGACTATGCCGGAGATGCGCTGTAGCGCTAACGATTAAGCGCAGTGAAAGGCAAAGGCCGATGACACCCGCAGTATTAGCGGGGCATCGGCCTTTTTTATTTTTATTGACTAAGAATATATCACCAGAGGTTCAAGGTGATTTTACCCGATGTCCATAACTGTTGTTCCGCAGCGGCTCAACATACCTGCCCGGGACACAGCCCACCGGCTCACAAGCCTCTAAAACCGGGGGTTATGGGCTCATTGTCAGGTGCCGGGACGTATATTTGCACCGCGATCAATCAACCCGATAAGCGTGTACTTGCGCCCGCCGCGCACCAGGCCCCCACTGCATTGGCCACAGGATTGAGTACAATAGCCGCAACCATTCAATCCTTAACCGTAGAACCGTGCAATGTCCCAGTCCCTGCTTCGTTTCCTGAAAATCGACCGCTTTACCCTGTTGTTGATCATCGCCGTTATTATTGCGTCTGTGTTACCCGCTCATGGCCAGGGTATGCCTGTCGCCGAGCTGGTCACCAATCTGGCCATTGCACTGCTGTTTTTCCTGCATGGCTCACGTCTGTCGCGCCAGGCGATTATCGCCGGCGCAACGCACTGGCGGCTGCATCTGGTCATTTTCTCCTGCACCTTCATTTTGTTCCCATTGCTGGGCGTTCTTCTGCGCCCGGTCCTGGAACCCATGCTCACGCCTGATCTGTACAAAGGCGTACTCTATCTGTGCGTACTACCCGCCACCGTGCAGTCAGCCATCGCCTTTACCTCCATCGCCCGCGGTAACATCCCCGCAGCCGTATGCAGCGCGTCCTCGTCCAGCATTCTGGGCATCTTCATCACCCCCATGCTGGTCAATTTACTGATTGCCGACAGCAACGCATCTGCAGATCCGAACCAGGCACTGGAAGCCATTGGCAAGATCACCCTGCAACTGCTGGTGCCCTTTGCGCTGGGACACCTCAGCCGCCCATGGACCTCAGGCTTTATCGGCCGGCACGCTTCGCTCATGAAGTTTGTGGATCAGGGCTCTATCCTGCTGGTGGTCTATGTGGCCTTTTCCGAGGCTGTTAATGAAGGCCTCTGGCATAAAACCCCCATTGAGGCCCTCGTGGCTGTGGTGTTCGTGAGTGTCCTGCTGCTGGGCCTTGTGCTGCTTCTGACGTCACTGACCGGGCGCCTGCTGGGCTTCTCGCTTGAAGACCGCATCACACTTGTGTTCTGCGGATCGAAGAAAAGCCTGGCAAGTGGCCTGCCGATGGCGCAGGTACTGTTTGCAGGCCAGGCGGTGGGGGCGATTATCCTGCCCCTGATGATTTTCCATCAAATCCAGCTGATGGTATGCGCCGTGATTGCCGCCCGGCTGGGCAAGCGCCCGCAAGAGATTCCTGTTGACCAGGATGAAGAAGAGACATTGCTCAAAAAACCGACCTAAGCAAGCCTGTAAAAACATGCCTGCGAAAGCAGGTCTGTAAAAGCATACCCGTAAAAGCAAGCATGTAAAATAAAGCGCCCGCAAGGCGAAATACACCGTGTCATGCGCTTATAGCGCATGGCACACGCGCAGAAGGGGCAGCGCCGGCACGATGCCGGCCCTGCCCCTTCTGCCGTTTCTATTCTGCGATAAAGCTGTCGCCCGGGCCGGCGTAGTTCATGAACTTGGTATATTCACCCGCAAAGGTCAGCCGGACCGTACCAATCGGGCCTGCACGCTGCTTGCCGATAATCACTTCGGCTGAGCCTTTGTCCTGGCTATCGGGGTGATACACCTCATCACGGTAAATGAACAGAATCAGGTCGGCATCCTGCTCGATCGCGCCCGATTCGCGCAGGTCACTCATGATCGGCCGCTTGTTGGTACGCTGCTCCAGGCCCCGATTCAACTGCGACAGCGCAATCACGGGGCATTCCATTTCCTTGGCCAGGGTTTTAAGCGAACGGCTGATTTCAGAGATTTCGGCCGTTCGGTTATCGTTTTTGGACAGGGCATTGCCCGACATCAGCTGCAAATAGTCGACCACAATCAGGCCCAGTTTGCCGCACTTGCGCTTTAACCGGCGAGCACGTGAGCGCAGCACCAGCGGGCTGAGTGCCGGACTCTCGTCAATATAGATCTGGGCTTCCTGCAGCAATTGCATGGCGTGTGTCAGCTTGGGCCAATCCTCATCCAGCAGCCTGCCGGTGCGCATACGCTGCTGATCCAGCTTGCCGATGGAACCAATCATCCGGCCTGCCAGCTGGGTGGCCTCCATCTCCATCGAAAAAACCGCTACGGGCAAACCTTCGTCGATGGCGACGTGCTCGGCAATATTCATGGAAAACGAGGTTTTACCCATGGCCGGCCGACCCGCTACGATTACCAGCTGGCCCGGATGTAAACCCGTGGTTTTGCGATCCAGATCCACAAAGCCGGTAGGAATCCCGGAAACATCACCGTGATCGCCCTCGCCCAGCTCCTCGATCCGCTTAAGTACATCGACCAGCAGATCACCTACTTCCTTGAACTCACTGCCTGCAGACGATCCTTCGGAAACCTGCAAGATCCGCGATTCTGCTTCGTCCAGCAGCTGACGTGCTTCTTTTCCCTTGGGATTGAGCGCCTCGGATGCAATTTCGTCGGCAAAGGTGACCAGTTTGCGCAGGATCGCCCGCTCGCGAACAATTTCCGCATAGCGAATAATATTCGCCGCTGACGGCGTGTTGCGGGTGAGCGCATCCAGATAAGCCAGACCGCCAACCTCGTCCGACTTGCTCTCGAGCACCAGCGATTCGTGCACCGTAATGACGTCAGCCGGACGATCCAGATTGATCAGTTTGCAAATATGCTGGAACAATAAACGGTGATCATGACGATAGAAATCGTCCTCGTTGAGCAGACCGCTGATATTCTCCAGTTGTGCATTGTCGATGAGCAATCCGCCAAGCACGGATTGTTCCGCCTCAACCGAATGAGGTGGCAGACGCAGGGAATCCAGTTGAGGATCAGGAGCATTCATGGCAGGGTAAACCGGGAAAGGGGTAACGTGATGATCTGCTGCCGTAGAGAGCGGCATCAAAACAGGATCAGAACCACGCAGGCAAAAATGTCATTATACGCAGTTAGCCGCCCTGGCGTGAGGTGGGTCTGCAAAAACAAAGAGCCGGATGAACCGGCTCTCTGGTGTACTGCTATAGCGATAAAAGCAAATGGATTACGCCATTTCGCCTACCACATTGACTGTGATGTCAGACACCACGTCAGCGTGCAGATAAACCTGTACAGGGTACTCGCCAACCGCTTTGAGTGCGCCGTCTGTCAGGCGAACCTGGCTTTTTTCGACGCCTTCAAAACCGGCAGCCAACAGGCCAGCTGCGATGTCCATATTGGTGACAGAACCGAACAGACGGCCGTCAACACCAGCCTTTTGGCTGACTTGCAATGTGTAACCATTGAGCTTTTCAGCCTGAGCCTGAGCAGCCGCCAGTTTTTCAGCCTGGATTTTCTCCAGTTCGGCGCGACGGGCTTCGAATTCAGCAATCGCAGCCTGTGTAGCACGACGGGCTTTTTTCTGTGGAATCAGAAAGTTGCGGGCAAAGCCGTCTTTCACACGAACCACTTCACCCAGGTTGCCGACATTGACAATTTTCTCGAGAAGAATAACTTGCATGATGGTTTTCCTGATTAGTTGTGGTTATCTGTGTACGGCAACAGAGCCAGAAAGCGTGCGCGCTTGATGGCGGTGTCCAGTTGGCGCTGGTAGTGCGCTTTGGTGCCGGTCAGACGTGCAGGAATGATTTTGCCTGTTTCTGTGATGAAATCACGCAGGGTATCGATATCTTTGTAATCGATTTCTTCTACGCCGGCTGCCGTGAAGCGGCAGAATTTGCGGCGTTTGAACAATGGATTTTGCTGAGGAAACTTACTGCGTTTATCCTTGCCTTTTTTCATGAAAGCCATGATATTGCCTTTTATGTGTGCGAGGGTCTGGCCCTCTGAATTTCAATAATGAGCGTACCGCTCGTTCCGTTATGCCAGGATGCCTGGTGATGGCGATAGGTCCGTTGTGTTTGTTCCGCCGGGAAATTGGGCCTGCTGGATATGCAACACCAGCCTGCTTGAATTTTTCCTTGTTGGTGCCAGAAACCCGCGTACGCGCATTTCGGCTCCCAGTGGCAGTGAGGCCAGTTTCTGTCCCCATTGGCCAATGGCCTTGGCAGCAATCGTCAGCTGGACGAGTCGCGGCAGACCGGCTTCAATCACTTCGGACTCATGCGTCAGGATCAGATCCAGCACCGGCAATCCTGCCGGCGTGTGCCTGAGAGCGCCCATTTCAAGTATGCGGGCCTGCAGGCTGAGCTGGTTCATATTGATACCTGGCGCAATGCGCCATTAACCTGCGTTTTCCTGTTCAGATGTCTGCTCGGTGGTTGCCTTGCGGGCTTCTTCACGCTCTACAGATTTCATCATTACTGACGCGCCGGTATGAGGCTTGCTGGCCTTGATAACCAGGTGGCGCAATACGGCGTCGTTGTAGCGGAACGCGTGCTCAAGCTCATCCAGTGCAGCTTGTGAGCATTCGATATTCATGCAGACATAGTGAGCTTTGACCAGTTTCTGGATAGGGTAAGCCAGTTGGCGGCGACCCCAATCTTCAAGACGGTGGACAGTACCGCCGTCTGCGGTTACCGTTGCCTGGTAACGTTCGATCATTGCAGGCACCTGCTCGCTCTGATCGGGGTGAACAATAAACACTACTTCGTAGTGACGCATAGATAACTCCTTGTGGAATGTCCGCAATCAGATATTTGCATTACCGGCCAACTGTACGGGACAGACGGAGCAAGGCAGAACATCACATTGCGGGGGGCAGCCCGCCGGCACCACTGGTTGTGTGCAGCATGCTGGCGGCAGCATCATTGTTTTATTTTAATAAGCAAATAAAATAGTCAATGATCACGTAAAAAATCACGTCAAAATCACGTAAAAATTACGTAATACGACCGCACAACATGCCCTCAACCCCGTGCCGGAGCGAGCAAGAAACCGTAGACTATAACACGAAAAAATCAAAAAAGCCACCAACGGCGGCCTTTTTATAGGGCAAGATGCTGATTTACCACTGTTTTTTCAAATGGCCTATACCAAGTTGCGCATACCCTGGCCTGCCAGGCGGCAGCATCCTGTCGCAAGCACCCCTTCATAGGGGATGCCTGCCCGGCTAGCCTTCTACCACAGCATAGGCACTGTGGTTATGAATAGACTCGAAGTTCTCAGCTTCGACCCGGTAACGGACCACACCAGGCAGTTTCTGGAATACGGCCGCCACGTCGCGCACCAGATCTTCGACAAACTTCGGATTGTCATAGGAGCGTTCTGTCACGTATTTCTCGTCGGTCCGCTTGAGCAGCCCCCACAATTCGCACGAACCCTGAGCTTCGATACGCCGGATCAGATCATCCAGCTCATAGTGCTGCTCGGCGACCACGCTCACCGTCACATGGGAGCGCTGATTATGCGCGCCATATTCGGAAATCGCCTTGGAGCATGGACACAGGCTCATGACCGGCACCAGCATTGTCTGCTCTACCACAGCCTGCTGCCCCTCGGCCCGGGCTACCCAGGTCACCTGATAATCCATCAGGCTTTCCACCCCGGAGACCGGCGCTTTCTTATTGATGAAATAAGGGAAGGTAGCGGTAATATCGCCTTTTTCTGCGTGCAGCAGCGGCAGCATTTCGAGCGCCATGGCACGAAAACTTTCGGCCGTCATGGGTCGGTTGCGCCAGGTATTGAGTAGCGCCATGAAGCGGGACATATGTGTACCCTTTTCATGCGCCGGCAGCATCACCGTAAATGTCCATTCGGCAATGGTGGCCTGCACCGACCCGTCAGCCAGTTGCAGCAGCATTGGCTGTTTTACCTGCCGGATACCCACACGCTGTATGGTGATATGACGCTCATCCAGCGTACTTTGCACATCAGGCATCAGCACCGATGGTTCAATTTGAGAATTCATTTATTCGCTCTATATTTATTAGTTTGCCGGCGGCTGCCCGAAACGCCGGGCGATCGCCTGCTCTATTCCTGCCGCATCCAGTCCGACACCAGCCAGCAGGCCGGCCTGGTCACCGTGATCAATAAAGACATCAGGCAACCCCAGTTGCAACAGGTCGCAGCACAGGCCATTGGCATGCATCAGCTCGGCCACTGCACTGCCTGCGCCACCCATAATGGCGCCTTCTTCCACGGTAACCAGTTGCTGGTGAGACTGCATTAACTCCAGTAACAAGGCCTCATCCAGTGGTTTAACGAACCGCATATCCACCAGCGTTGCATTGAGTTTTTCCGCGACGGGCGCAGCCGCATGCAATAACGTCCCAAAAGCCAATATCGCCAGCTTTTCACCCTTGCGTCGCACTACGGCTTTACCCAGCTCTACAACATCCAGCTCCGGCGCTACCTGTGCGCCAATGCCACTACCACGCGGATACCTGACTGAAGCCGGCCCCGCATGCTGGTAGCAAGTAGACAGCAGCAGGCGGGTCTCGTTCTCGTCTGAAGGCGTGGCAATAACCATATTGGGGATGCATCGCAAAAATGCAATATCGTAATTGCCTGCGTGCGTCGCTCCGTCTGCACCGACCAGGCCAGCACGATCCAGCGCAAAGGTCACATCCAGGTTCTGCAGGGCCACATCATGAATGAATTGATCGTAGCCGCGCTGCAGAAACGTCGAATAGATGGCCAGCACAGGCTTGAGCCCTTCACAGGCCACACCAGCCGCAAAAGTGACTGAATGCTGCTCGGCAATGCCGACATCAAAATATCGTTGCGGAAAACGCTTTTCAAACTCAACCAGCCCGCTACCTTCACGCATGGCAGGTGTAATTCCAATGAGACGCGAGTCCTGCTGCGCCATATCGCAAAGCCAGGAGCCAAACACCTGGGTAAACGTTTGTTTACCCGGCCCCGATGGCTTCTGAATACCCAGCTCAGGATCAAACTTGCCGGGCCCGTGATACAGAATCGGATCGGCCTCAGCCAGCTTATAGCCCTGACCTTTTTTGGTTATAACATGCAGGAACTGCAAGCCGCCCAATTCCCTTAAGTTCTGAAGGGTCGGAACCAGGGAGTCCATATCGTGGCCATCGATAGGGCCGACATAATTGAAACCCAGTTCTTCAAACAGCGTTGCCGGACTGATCATGCCCTTGGCATGCCCCTTGACACGCCGGGCGATATCCAGCACGGGCGCAGGCATGTGCTCCAGCACAGCACGCCCGACATTCTTGGCATCCCGATAAAAGCCGCCGGACAACAGCCGCGCCAGATAACGATTCAGGGCGCCAACCGGTGGTGAAATAGACATATCATTGTCATTCAGGATCACCAGCACATTGACGCCGGGCGTCACCCCGGCATTATTCAGTGCTTCAAACGCCATACCGGCAGTCATGGAACCGTCGCCGATCACGGCAATATGCTGGCGATCGATATTCAGATTCCGGGAGGCAACCGCCATGCCCAGCACGGCCGATATCGAGGTTGACGAATGCGCCGTGCCAAACGCATCGTATTCCGACTCGCTACGACGCGGAAAGCCCGAAATGCCACCCTGCTGGCGCAACCCCGGCATATCGCCGCGCCTGCCGGTCAGAATTTTGTGCGGGTAGGATTGGTGCCCCACATCCCAGACAAGGCGATCATGCGGTGTATTAAACACATGATGAAGCGCCAGCGTCAGCTCGACGGTACCCAAATTGGATGATAAATGGCCACCCGTGCGCGATACGGAATCCAGAATAAATGCCCGCAGCTCTGTTGCCGCCATCTTCAATTGATGCTGGCTGAGCTTTCGCACATCGGCAGGTGAATCAAGTGTCTCTAGTAACTTTGTCATGAAATCGTCTTGGATGCCCGGCGCGGCAGATCTGCAATCGCCAGGCAAAATGAATCACGGATTGACCCCACAGAACCGTCAGGATTTTCGATGAATAATCAGGTCTGCCACTTCCCGCAGCCGGCAAGCCGGTTCGCCCAGCGGCTTGATGGCGTCCAGGGCAGCCTCATGCAGTTGCTGCGCAAATTCTCTGGACTGCTCCAGCCCCATCACCGACACATACGTGGGCTTGTTGTCCGCTGCATCTTTACCCGGCGTTTTACCCAGCGCCTGCTGATCGGCCGTCACATCCAGAATATCGTCCACTACCTGGAACGCCAGGCCGATGGCTGAACCATAATTTTCCAGCGCCATACGGATATCCGAATTGGCCGCCGTCACAATCGCCCCCAGCTGTACGCTGGCTTCGATCAGCGCCCCGGTTTTAAGCCTGTGCATAAACTGCAACTGCTCGGGGTCAAGCTGCGTGTTGACACTGGCCAGATCAATGGCCTGCCCGCCTACCATACCCTGGCTACCCGCAGCCTGCGCCAGCACATTGACCGCCTGCACCACCAGCGCAGGCGCAACCGACATTTGCGCCAATTGTGCAAACGCCAGAGGCTGCAGCGCGTCGCCGGCCAGCATGGCTGTGGCTTCATCAAACTGCACATGCACTGTAGGCTTGCCACGTCGCAGGACGTCATCATCCATGCAAGGCAAATCGTCGTGGATCAGCGAATAGGCGTGAATCAGTTCAACAGCGACGGCCGCGCGCGACAGCGTATGCTCCAGCGCAGAAGGCAACACAATTTGCTGCGCACTGGCGTGACCGGCCGCATACACCAGCGCTGCACGCAGGCGCTTGCCTGCACCAAGCGCCGCATACCGCATCGCCTGATGCAGCATTGCCGGGATTTCGTCTGCGGGCGGCAGGGCTCTATCCAGCGCCCCCTCTATCTTTTCAATACAGGCCGGCAACCAGTCCTGAAACGGTACAACCATGGCATTCATGATTCGGACGACCCGGTCTCACCCAGAGGCACCAGCATATTATTACGCAACACACTGATCTGCTGCTCTGCTGTATCCAGCTTGTCCTGGCACACACGCGCCAGCCGCACACCCCGCTCGTAGGCAGCAATAGAAGCCTCCAGCGACATGCTGTTATCTTCCATTTGCGTTACGATCGATTCGAGCTCGCCCAGCGCCGCTTCGAACTGATCAGGCAATGCCACAGTGTCGGTTTTTGCATTCTCTGTCAAAACCAATCTCCAATGCTTTCAGTTGTGCAATGTGCTCATTGTACGAAATCAGCGGCGGCTTCGGTTGCAGATTTGCCACTTTTACCTCAAAGTCAAGCCGCCCTGCCCCACACCCCCCATGCGGGCAGCACGACCCGACCCTGATAGCCTTGACTAAGGTCTTGATTTTCTTTATAATTACCCTCCTTTTTATTTACCAACCTTTATGCCGGCTCATGACCCTTGGTGAGGCGGCATTTGTTTTCATCGGGGGGCATCTCATGTCTGATATTGCCAAACTGGCACATGTATCTCCGGCGGCGACGCAATTGCCAGTCGACGTCTACTTCAACGACGATATTTTTAAAAAGGAGCAGGCCCGCATCTTCGATGCCTCGGCGCTGTACGTCGGACATGAAAAACTGGTGCCTCAATCCGGAGACTGGCGTACGCTTGCGCATGAGCAAGCCGGTCGCGTACTGGTGCGCAACGGCGATCAAATCAACCTCATGTCCAATGTCTGTCGCCACAGGCAAGCCATCATGCTTGGCGGCCAGGCCGGCGATGTCACCAGCGCCACCAACAATCATGGCAATCTGCGCAGCACTGGCGGCAATATTGTCTGTCCGTTACACCGCTGGACCTACGACAATAAGGGTACGCTGCTTGGCGCACCGCAATTTGACAGCAACCCCTGCAAGAACCTGCAGCAGTTCCCGTTACAGAACTGCAATGGCCTGCTGTTCGAAGGTCCGCGCAATCCGGCTGCCGATATGGCCCCCCTGTTTGCCCGGCCCGAGTTCGATTTTTCCGACTACGTATTTGACCGTGCGATCGTACACGAATGCAATTACAACTGGAAAACATTTATCGAGGTCTATCTCGAAGATTATCATGTCGCCCCGTTCCATCCCGGCCTGGGCAGCTTTGTCACCTGTGACGACCTTACTTGGGACTTTGCCGAAACATTCAGTCTGCAGCGGGTTGGCGTGCATCAGGCGCTGGCCAACCCCGGCTCCCCGGTCTACAAACAGTGGCACGATGAATTGCTCAGGTTCCGGCAGGGCGAAACACCCGACTTCGGGGCCATGTGGGTAACCTATTTCCCTACGCATATGATCGAGCTTTATCCGCATGTGCTGGTTCTGTCCACGCTGTACCCGGTCAGCCCGCAAAAAACAGTCAATCTGGTGGAGTTTTACTATCCTGAGGAAATTGCCATGTTCGAGCGCGACTTCATCGAAGCACAGCAGGCAGCCTATATGGAAACAGCGATCGAAGACGACGAGATTGCCGAACGTATGGACGCCGGTCGCCTGGCGCTGTATAACCGCGGCACATCGGAAGTGGGTCCGTATCAGTCCCCTATGGAAGATGGTATGCAGCATTTCCATGAGTGGTATAACAAACTGATGGCCTGATCAGACACGCCCGTTGCAGACACGCCCGTTGCAAACACGCCCATTACAGACACACCCATTGGCTGCGCGCATCGTCACCAGCAGGCAGGCGCGCTTCCACTGCCGGCGTTCGTGAGTGGCCGGTATCGCAGGCGCCGGAATTGAACGGCACCCAAAAAAAACGACACCTTTAAAGCTGGGGCAACTCATCTTTAAAGGTGTCGTTTTTATGGACGCAAACCTGAGCGACCGAATCAGGCAGTCGCGATCAGGCAGTGGTCTTCACTAGCTGCGATTTCTTATGCCTCTCTGCCAGCACCAGTGTGCGCCATGCCGAAAGCAGCCCGGCCAATATCACCATGCCCATGCCCAGCCATGCCAGGACGTCCGGCGCATTATGCCATACCACAATACCGATACCCGCGGAAAAAATGATGGTTGTATACTGCAGCGCTGCTGACAGCAGCGGCGAGCCTGAACCGAAGGCGCGCGTCAGTGCCAGTTGGCCAAACAGGCCGGACAGACCGACCATAAGCAAGGCAACCCAGGAAACCAGATCAGGCTCGCCAATACCATGGGCCTTGATACCAATTAAACTGGTACCCGTTACGAACACAGAAAAATACAGGACCGTCAGCCAGATGGGCTCGCCAATTGACCCAAGCTGGCGTACCTGCAACATGGCTACGGCGCCGCTGGCTCCTGCCAGCAGACCGAGAGCGCAGGCAAACCATTGATCTTCGGTAATGCTGGGGCGCAGGATCAGCAACACGCCGGCGAAACCGATGCCCACCGCAAGCGTGCGCACGATATCATTGCTGGCCTTGCCCGATAGCAGCAAAAAGCCCGCAATGAACAGGGGCGAGGTGTAATTCAAACTGGTGCTGGTGGCCAGCGGCAGGACGGTATAGCCGTAAAATGCCATCCACATGGCGCCCACGCCAAATACGT
This sequence comes from Advenella mimigardefordensis DPN7, assembly GCF_000521505.1. Taxonomy (GTDB): domain Bacteria; phylum Pseudomonadota; class Gammaproteobacteria; order Burkholderiales; family Burkholderiaceae_B; genus Advenella; species Advenella mimigardefordensis. The sequence goes on along the minus strand of NZ_CP003915.1, from coordinate 1,686,101 downwards.
TGCGCATCAAGTGCAGGCGAATGCTTTTGGGTTTCAGGGATTTATGAGTCGTCACGGCCCAGACGACAAGCAGTACGACCGATGGCAGGCCGCGGAACAGGATGACCAGTGCCAAGGACGCGGCATGTTCCGATGCCAGTTTGACTGAAGCCCCCATGATGGCAAACATGAGAGAAGCCACTAACATCCACAGTGCCTGCATGTTAAATCCGGAAATTACTTGAAAAGAAAATAATATTCTACTGCGAACAACACTGTAAAAGGACAACATCGCCCTTATATAATTGATCTGGGCTAATTCAGTTATTTTTAAGCTCCGGCTGGCAGACTAACTCGGACCCGAGATTTGTTATCCGGACTGATCCCTTCCTACAAGGACCTGTTGCATGAAACGCATTATTCTTTTTCTTATAACCAACCTCGCCGTTATGGTGGTGCTGGGCTTCACGCTGAACCTGCTGGGTGTGAACCGTTATATGGATGCAAACGGCATCAATATGGGTCAGCTGCTGGCATTTTCTGCTGTAGTCGGCTTCGTTGGCGCCTTTATTTCCCTGCTGATGAGCAAACCGATGGCCAAATGGACCATGGGCCTGAAGATGATCGATCCGGCAGCGCCAGGCAGCCAGAGAGAACTGTGGCTGGTCGATACCGTCCATCAACTGGCTGATCGTGCCGGCATCGGCCACCCTGAAGTCGCCATTTATGAAGGCGAACCCAACGCCTTTGCCACAGGGGCTTTCAAAAACGATTCGCTGGTGGCAGTATCTACCGGCCTGCTCAACAGCATGAATGAAGAAGAAGTCACCGCCGTGCTGGGCCACGAGGTGGCGCATATTGCCAATGGCGACATGGTGACGCTGACCCTGATCCAGGGTGTGGTCAATACGTTTGTCGTGTTCCTTGCCCGCGTGGTCGGGTACTTCATTGACCGTACGGTTTTCCGGAACGAACGGGGCGTAGGACCGGGTTATTACATCACCGTGGTCGTCTGTGAGATCGTGTTCGGCATACTGGCGTCCATTATTGTGGCCTGGTTTTCGCGCCAGCGCGAATATCGCGCCGATGCCGGCTCAGCGCAAATGCTCGGCTCGGCCTCACCCATGATTAATGCGCTGGCCCGGCTGGGCGGCATGCACCCCGGCGAATTGCCCAAGCAGTTCGAATCCGCGGGCATCAGCGGCGGCGCTGGTGTGGCAGCCCTGTTTTCCACGCATCCACCGATTGAACATCGTATCAACGCGCTGCGCGCACGCGTCGCTCATTCCTGAGCAACCGGAGCCAGGCAACATCGGCACGACCAGCCTGCGTTGCGGGCCGGATCGTGCCCATCAATAGGTTCATAGCCAGACAATCCTGCCCCGTCACTCTTCGGCGAGGGCGGGAGATCAATACAAGCTCAACGCTTCGTCAGCCAGATACGCAGGCCCAGTGCAATAAACGCCAGACCAACCACGCGGTCTATCCAGGCTTTAACAGTCTGATTCCGTGACACGGCACCTGCCGCGCTTCCCGCCAGCCAGGCAAACGTGGCATCGCAGACAAATCCAATCACGGCGTAAGCCAATCCAAGCAGCAGAAATGATACTGCCTGATTGTCTCCGCCCACGGTAACAAACTGGGGAAAGAAGGCAATAAAAAAGAGCAGCACTTTCGGATTCGTAATGGTGGTCAGAAAGCCACGCAGCAACAACGAGTGCGTGTTAGCCACCGGCAAGGCAACGTCAGTCTGCGCTGCCTTGCGCCGCTGCAAACTGCCCAGACACATTTTCGCCCCAAGCCAGATCAGATAGACGGCGCCCAGAAACTTGACGATGGTGAACAACACGGGTGATGCAGCCAGCAGTGCAGTCAGGCCTACGGCACTCGCAACGGTATGCGCGCAGCTGCCTATGGCCACCCCGGCAGCTGAAATCACGCCGGCACGTCGGCCATTGCCCAGGCTTTGCCCCACCACATAGGCCAGATCCGGGCCAGGCGTAATCGACAGCGCAAAGGCAGAAGCCGCAAACAGCGGGAAGTGAACAATATCAAACATGGGATGGGTCCTGGAAAACATCCGGGGAACGGATCTCAAAGCATATCATTTCGCATGCAATAGCGCTATGGCATCGCGCGCTCATGCGCAGCGATCAGCGCGATCATCCTGATCGATCCCGCTGACCCCATCTTTACTCTGGTTAACAGTACGTACGCCTCTTTTAACGAGTCTTTTTTAATGAATCTCTTTTAATGAATCTCTTTTAATGCCTCTTTTTTATGAGTCTCTTTTAATGCGCCTCTTCCCAGTTATGGCCGACCCCGGTTTCGGCCACCAGTGGCACTGCCAGGCTGGCTACGTCGCACATCAGCCCCGGCAATGCCTGGGTGACCAGCGCCTGCTCGCTGCCCGGTACATCCAGCACCAGTTCATCGTGCACCTGCATGACCAGGCGCGACGACAGTTTTTCCTTTTCCAGCCAGGCTTGTACGGCGACCATGGCCATTTTGATCAGATCGGCCGAGGTACCCTGCATAGGCGCATTAATGGCGGCCCGCTCGGCACCGGCACGCCGTGGCCCTTTGCCATTGATCTCGGGTAGCCACAGACGACGACCAAAAACCGTTTCCACATAACCTTTGGCAGCGGCTTCCTTTTTGATGCGCGACATATAATCGGCCACTCCCGGATACCGCGCGAAATAGCGATCAATATAGGTTTGCGCGGCATCGCGCGTAATACCCAGATTGGCCGCCAGCCCGAATGCGCTCATACCGTAGATCAGCCCGAAATTGATGGCCTTGGCGGCACGGCGCTGCTCAGCATTGACGGCCTCTGGCGCCACACCAAATACTTCGCCCGCGGTGGCGCGGTGAATATCCTCGCCTTCCTGAAACGATTTCTGCAGATTGGCATCGCCCGACAAATGCGCCATGACCCGCAATTCGATCTGGGAATAATCGGCAGAAACAATCACGCCCCCATCCGAAGGAATAAACGCCATACGGATGCGACGCCCCTCCTCTGTGCGAACCGGGATATTCTGCAAATTGGGATCAGATGAAGCCAGCCTGCCGGTAATGACTGCCGCCTGCGCATAATCAGTATGCACCCGCCCGGTCGACGCATTAATCATTTTCGGCAGCTTATCGGTATAGGTAGACTTGAGTTTGGCCAGACTGCGATAGTCCAGCAGCGTACGTGGCAAGGGATAGTCTGCCGCCAGCCTGGACAACACATCTTCGTCGGTAGACGGCGCGCCCTTGGGCGTCTTGCGCAACACAGGCAGATTCATTTTGCCAAACAGAATTTCACCCAGCTGTTTGGTGGAATTCAGATTGAAGGGCTGTCCGGCCAGCTCATAAGCCTTATTTTCCAGCTCCACAAGTTTGGCGCCGATCTGCGCACTTTGCTGGCGCAGCATGGTTTCATCAATGCGCACCCCATTGCGTTCGATCAATGTGAGGACCCGTGATACCTGCACTTCCAGCCGATAAATGCGCTCCAGCCCTTCCTGCTCCTGAACCAGAGGGGCAAGCGCCTGAAAAAGCTGCAACGTGAAGTCCGCATCTTCGGCGGCATAATGCGTGGCCGTTTCAATATCCACTTCATCAAAGCCGATCTGCTTGGCGCCCTTGCCGCAAATTTCCTCGTAGGTGGTGCCGGTTCGTCCCAGATAGCGCTGCGCCAGTTCCTGCATACCCACGCTGCGATGCGACTCCAGCACATACGCCATGAGCATGGTATCGTCTTTAATACCGGACAGGGTAATACCTTCATTCAGAAACACATGGCTGTCATATTTGGCGTTATGCAGAATCTTGGCCGCGCGCTCGTCCTGCAGCCAGTCGCGCAGCGCCGCCAGGGTGTGGGCCTTGTCCAGTTGCGTGCCGGCTCCGGTTCCGCGATGCCCCAGCGGAATATACCAGGCCGCCCCCGGCTCAATAGCAAGTGAAATACCCACCAGGCTGGCCTGCATGGGGTTCAGGGAAGTGGTTTCCGTATCAATCGCTACCCGTTCCGCCTGTTTGATTGCGGCCAGACACGCATCGAATTTTTCAGCGGTATCTACGGTCTGATAATTGATCTGCGCAGGCGCATCGGGCAGATTCTGCGCCACCCGCGCATCCTGCTCCGGCACCCGCTCTGCGTCCCCCGTCAACTCCCGTAGCCAGGTGCGAAAGCCGTAACGGTCATAAATATTCGTCAGGGTCGCAACATCGGGGGCCCTGGGCAGCAGGTCTTCCACGCTCTGCATGAACTCGGTCAGTTCGCAGTCGCGCCTGACGGTAATGAGATTCCGGGTGAGTTCAAACTGCGCAATTGCGTCACGCAGGTTTTGACCGGCAACACCTTTGATCTGATCTGCATTGGCAACCAGATTATCGATACTGTCATATTCATTGAGCCACTTGACGGCCGTCTTGGGGCCCACCTTGGTTACACCCGGCACATTATCCACGTTATCGCCGATCAGCATCAGGTAGTCCACAATACGTTCGGGCCGGACACCGAACTTGGCCAGCACACCAGCCTCGTCCAGGTTTTCACCGGTCATGGTGTTGACCAGTGAAATATGGGAATTGACCAGTTGCGCCAAATCCTTGTCGCCAGTTGATATAATAGTGTGAATATCGGAGCGGGCAGCCATATCGGCCAGCGTTGCAATCACGTCATCCGCTTCTACACCCGGCGCGGCAATAACGGGCCAGCCCATTGCGCGTATGGCCTCATGAATAGGACCCGTTTGCACAGCAAGATCATCGGGCATGGACGGTCTGTCCCCCTTGTATTCGGGATACAAATCATCCCTGAATGTTTTCCCCTTTGCATCAAAAATACATGCGGCATAATCGGCCTTATAATCATCAATGCATTTTCGCATCATGTTTATCACGCCATACAGGGCGCCAGTGGGCTCTCCACGCGCATTACGCAGATCGGGCATCGCATAGAAGGCGCGGTACAAATAGCTTGATCCGTCAACAAGTAACAAGGTTTTTTTCATGTCAGTAACAAAAGCAACAACGATTCAGGGTCAGATAAACGAGATAACCAGCGAGCTGCTGACAGCGGCCGATCATCTCAAGGATTTGACCGCAGCGGTAAGCATTTTTGGAAGTGCACGGATCCGGTCAGATTCGCCCTACTATACCAAAACCCAGGAGATTAGCGGTCTACTTGCCAGGGCAGGCTTCAATGTCATTTCCGGCGGCGGCCCCGGCATCATGGAGGCCGCCAACAAGGGTTGCCATGAAGCGGGCGGGACCAGTATCGGCCTGAATATCGAACTGCCTCACGAACAGAAAGACAACCGCTACCAGACCGACAGCCTGTATTTCAAATATTTTGTCTCGCGCAAAACCACCTTTTTCATGAACAGCGCGGGCTATATCATCATGCCCGGCGGGTTCGGTACACTGGACGAAATGTTCGAAGCCCTGACCCTGATCCAGACCGGCAAGGCCAGCAAAGCGCCAGTTGTCTTTGTCGGCTCCGAATTCTGGCAAGGGCTGATGGACTGGATCCGCAACCAGCTGGTGGTCAATAAGCTGATCTCGGAACACGATCTGGATCTGTTTATCGTCGAAGACGATCCACACAAGGTGGTTGAACACATTCAGGCCAGACATCAGCAATACGCGCTGGATGCCAGCTGTGTCGGGCTGTGCTGAACAGAAACGCCGAACGTTCATACCAGGCAGCCTGTATTAAACCACGGAGATCATCCCTGAAGCGCTGATACCGCCGCCGCAGTGCGCGGCAACGGTAGCGGCAGCGGCAGCGGTTTATTCAGCCTCCGGTTTCTTTTTGACCGGAGGCCGGCAAATCACCTGCACCACAGGCAGCTCTTCCTGAACGATATTGCGTGACATGACCTGGCCCTTGAGTTCGGCGCAGGATTGCTCCATCTTTTTCATGCATGCTGCCGTATCGGTCTTGCAGGGCAGGATAAAGTGCACATCATTCTGATCATAAATCGCTTTTGATGCACAGCCGGACAGCACAAGCGTCGCAGCAACCGTCATCACGCAATGGCGTATCATCAATTCTCCTTGGTATCATCCGGGTACGGCTGATGCATGCAGCATGCCTCTTCCCGGCGAAATAGTGGGCATTTGCCGCATCATAACCCGGCCATCGCCCACATGATCGGCCAAGGCAGGCGCCTTGCGGCATTTATTACATTGTTTGCAAAAAATTGCACTTGTTTTAATAGCCATTACAACGTTGTATGCTAGATTTTGATCTCTTTTTCGTTTTTCTGCCCAGACGGCATTATCCAAGGCGTGTCATGTCAAACCTGCTTAAACCTACCTTTATCGTCGCCGGCGCCCTGCTGCTGGGCGGTTGCTCTGCCGGTTTTGGCGTCAGAGTACCGCTGGTCAGTGGCTTGTCGCTGGGTGTCGGCAGCGGCGGCATCAGCCTTGGCACCGGTATCGGGCCAGTTGGCGCGGGTGTGGGCGTTGGCCATGGCGGCCGGGTGTCTGCCGGCGCCGGCGTAGGTGTTGGCGTAGGCACCAGCATCGGCTCAGGGGCAAGTGCGGGCGTTGGCACCGGCATTGGCACCAGCACCGTGATTTATGACCCACAAGCGCCGGCCGAGGCCGCACCTCGTGAAAAAGCCGATTTGTACGGTGGAAACTGACGGCATGCCTTCCTGGAAGGCCATGTCGTGGAAGGCCATGTCGTGGAAGGCCTCGTCATGGAAGGCCACGGCCCTGCCGGCAAACCCCGCCCGGGGATGCGTGCACGCACTAAGCCTGCCCGCTCCACCCAGTCCGATTGGTTGTGCATGTGTGTCACCGGCTGGCACACCTGAGCAGACAACTTTATCCGTTCCTGCACAGATCGACCATTGAATTTTCGCCCTTTCCGATACGATCAGGACTCCGTATTTAAAAAAAGAGGGCCGGTATGTCTGCCGTTGACAATAATACATTCACGCTCGCTCAGGACGAAGCATCTCAGTTTGCACTGATTAATCGGGCACTTGCCATGCTGGATTTTGACTGCTTCGATTATATACAGCGACACCCCCTTCCCTTCACCACGCCGCGCTATCACCATCTTGGCACCATTCCCGATGCACTGATCCGGCTGGACGACCGCCATCTGATTCATGACACCATCATTCCCGCCGTGATGCAAAGGCAAACCGGCCTGATCTGGGAACTGAAAGACTTTTACTCCATTCACCCTGAGCTGGCCACCCGCGACCACCGGAACTTTTACGGCCTGTTCGCCCCGGGCACCAACCTGCTGGGCCATACCGGCGCCGTGTTGACACTGATCCGACTGAACCGGCCGATCACGCAACAGGAACTGAACGATCAACCTGCCCGCTATCAATTGCTGATCTATGCCCTGCAACACCTATGCCAGCAGATTCTGTCCGGCCGTCACCGCCAGCAGCTGGCGATCGAACTCACGCCGCGACAAACCGACATTCTTAAGTGGATTGCCGATGGCAAGAGCAATGACGATATTGCCCATATTCTGGGTATTTCATCCCATACGGTCAACTACCACACCAAACAGATTCTGGACAAAACCCATACACAAAACAGGTACAGCGCCGCCATGACCGCGTTCGTCGCCGGCATGATCCCTTCATAGAATTTCATATTCGGCGGTCCTCGCCCACGGTTCGGTCGGCTAAGATCTATAATAACGGGTTAACTCCATTGTTTCCGGACGCCGGACCGTGCCGCCACGCTGGTTGGCAGGCTCACAACAGATTGCGTCCCCTTTTGTGCGAATTTATGATGCAGGATCACTACCATCCCACCGACCTTGAACAATCCGCCCAGCAAAACTGGCAGGAGCGCGACGCCTATCTGGTGACCGAACACGCAAAAGATGCCAATGGCAACGAGAAGCCCAAGTTCTATGCCTGCTCCATGTTGCCGTATCCTAGCGGCAAGCTGCATATGGGACATGTGCGCAACTACACAATCAACGATATGATGGCGCGCCAGTTGCGCATGCGTGGTTTCAACGTGCTCATGCCCATGGGATGGGACGCTTTCGGTATGCCTGCAGAGAATGCCGCCATCAAATCAAAGGTACCACCCGCCAAATGGACCTATGACAACATCGCCTACATGAAAAAACAGATGAAGGCGATGGGGCTGGCCATCGACTGGTCGCGGGAAATGTGTGCCTGCGATCCGCAATACTACAAATGGAACCAGTGGCTGTTCCTCAAAATGCTGGAAAAAGGCATTGCCTACCGTAAAACTCAGGTGGTGAACTGGGACCCGGTGGATCAAACCGTGCTGGCCAATGAACAGGTGATCGACGGGCGCGGCTGGCGCTCCGGCGCACTGGTCGAAAAGCGCGAAATTCCAGGCTACTACTTGCGCATCACCGATTACACAGAAGAATTGCTGGATCAGGTCACGCACAACCTGCCCGGCTGGCCCGAACGGGTCCGCCTGATGCAGGAAAACTGGCTGGGCAAAAGCGAAGGCGTACGCTTTGCATTTACCCACGATATCCGAGATGAACAGAATCAGCCGATCCAGGACGGCCGCATGTTCGTGTTCACCACGAGGCCGGACACCATCATGGGCGTCACATTCTGTGCAGTCGCGCCCGAACACCCACTGGCCACGCATGCCGCTGCCGGCAATCCGGAACTGGCTGCGTTCATCGAAAAGTGCAAACTCGGCGGCACGACCGAAGCCGAAATGGCCACCCGTGAAAAAGAAGGCATGCCAACCGGCCTGCATGTGACTCACCCGCTCACCGGCGACGCCGTTGAAGTATGGGTGGGTAATTATGTACTCATGAGCTACGGTGACGGTGCGGTGATGGGCGTGCCGGCTCATGACGAACGTGATTTTGCCTTTGCGCTCAAATATGATCTGCCTATCAAGCAGGTTGTGCAGGTTGCAGACAAAGCCTTTGATACCACCCAGTGGCAGGACTGGTACGGCGACAAGCAACAAAGTCGCGTCGTGAACTCCGGCAGCTTCGATGGTCTGGATTATCGCCAGGCAGTGGACGCCGTCGCCACCGCCCTCACTGAAAAAGGACTGGGCGAGAAACAAACCACGTGGCGGTTGCGCGACTGGGGTATCTCCCGTCAGCGCTATTGGGGCACGCCCATTCCAATCATCCACTGCGAAAGCTGCGGACCGGTTCCCGTGCCTGAAGCCGACCTGCCGGTTCGCCTGCCCGAGCATCTGATTCCTGATGGCAGCGGCAATCCGCTAGCCAAAGACGAGGCGTTCCTGTCCTGCACCTGCCCCTCTTGCGGCAAACCGGCAAGACGCGAAACCGACACCATGGATACCTTCATTGATTCTTCCTGGTATTTCATGCGCTATACCTCGCCCGGCAACGACAATGCCATGGTAGACCAGCGCAATGACTACTGGATGCCCATGGATCAATACATTGGCGGTATTGAACACGCAGTATTGCACTTGCTATACGCACGGTTCTGGACCAAAGTCATGCGTGATCTGGAACTGCTCAAGTTTGATGAACCGTTCACCAGGCTGCTGTGCCAGGGTATGGTGCTGAACCATATCTATTCGCGCCGCACGCCACAAGGCGCGGTCGAATACTTCTGGCCTGAAGAAGTGGCCAATACCTACGACGACAAAGGTGCGATTACCGGCGCAACCCTCAAGAGCGACGGCTCGGCCATCCAGTATGGTGGCGTAGGCACCATGTCCAAGTCCAAAAACAATGGCGTCGACCCGCAAGCACTGATCGACACCATGGGCGCCGACACCGCCCGGCTGTTTGTCATGTTTGCCAGCCCGCCGGAACAAACGCTGGAATGGTCCGACTCGGGCGTGGACGGCTCGCACCGCTTCCTGCGGCGCGTATGGTCGATCGCCGGTAGCCTGAAAGACCGTATCCTGGCAGCACCAGCGCAGCCAGTCGATTTTTCCAGGGCGAGCAAAGCGGTCAAGGATCTGCGTCTGCAGGCCTATTCGCTGCTGCGCCAGGCCAACTATGACTACGAACGGATTCAGTACAATACGGTAGTGTCGGCCAATATGAAGCTGCTCAATGCCATTGACGATGCCGCCCTGCCTGAAGGCGATCTCGAAAATGCCGCCCTGCGTGAAGTAACCGGCATCCTGATTCGCATGCTGTATCCCATTGTGCCGCACATTACCTGGCACTTGTGGAACGAACTGGGCTATGTGCAGCAATACGGCGACCTGCTTGACGCTCCGTGGCCCGAGGTGGACGAAGCCGCGCTGATTGCAGATGAAATCGAACTCATGCTGCAAATCAATGGCAAACTGCGCGGCTCCATTCAGATACCGAATGGCGCTGATCGAGAACATATCGAAGCGGTCGCCAGGAGCCATCCTTCCCTGGAAAAATTCCTGGAAGGACGTCCGCCAAAACGTGTTATTGTGGTTCCCGGAAAACTTGTCAATATTGTTGGTTAAATTCTGCAGGTGAAAACCATGGTGTACTCTTCCCTATTCTCACGCTGGCATCAGGCGCTGCTGGCCGCCCTCCTGCTCAGCATGGTACTGGCTGGTTGTGGCTTCAAGCTGCGTGGTGAAAAACCGTTGCCGTTTACCACGATGTACACCAATATTGAAAGCAACTCGAATTTTGGTGCCTATTTGCGCCGGTCCCTGAAGGCCAGCTCGCCCTCGCTGCAATTTGTCGACAATCAGGCAACGGCACAGGTTGTGCTCTCGCAGCTGGAGCGCATCCAGTCGCAACGCGAGGTCTCGCTCAACGCTCAGGGACAGGTTGAAGAGTACGAACTGACACTGCGTCTGACCTTTCAACTGGTGTCCAATAATGGCCAGCTGCTGATCCCGCCGTCCACGCTTACCTCCACACGCACACTGCCGTATGACGAAGCCAATGCACAGGCCAAAGCCCAGGAAATGGTCACGCTCTATCAGGACATGGAAGTCCAAATGGTGGGACAACTGGTACGGCGTATCAGTTCTGATGACGTGATTCAGGGCTATAGACAGGGCGCCGGTACATCAGGTGAAGAACAGTTCGTCCGATAAGCACGATGGCAGGACAAACCCCTAACTACGAACGCTTTGTCACCGATCTGGGTAAGCCGGATGCGCAGTTGCATCCGTTATACGTGATCAGCGGCGACGAGCTGCTGTTGCGCAACGAAGCCCTGGATGCCTTGCGTGCAGCCTGTCGGCTCCAGGGTTACACCGAAAGAGTCACGCTCAGCCTGGCGGCCACCGGCCCCTGGAATGCCATTGAAGAAAATACCCAGTCAATCTCCCTGTTCGGCGACCGCAAGCTGATGGAAATTGAGCTGCCCACGGGCAAGCCCGGCAAAACCGGCGGCGACGCCCTGGTCGCGCTCGCAAACCGCGCCGCCAGCCAGGAATTGACCGACATATCCATTGTCCTGATTCTGCCACGCGCAGACCGGGCCATGTCGTCAGCCAAATGGTATACCGCCCTCACGCAACAGGCCGTGCTAGTCAATACGCCGGTCATCACCCGAGAGCAATTGCCTGCCTGGATTCAAAGCCGGCTTAAACGCCAGAAACAAAAGGCCGACGCGGCCACCCTGGCCTGGATTACCGATAAGGTCGAAGGCAATTTGCTGGCAGCACACCAGGAAATACTCAAGCTTGGGCTGCAATATCCGGAAGGCGAATTAACTTTGGAAGAAGTGGAAAATGCCGTTCTGGACGTGAGTCGCTATAATGTCTTTGATATGAGCAATGCCATTTTGCGCGGCGATGGCCAGCGTGCCCTCAAAGTGCTGCATGGGCTGGAGGCCGAAGGTGAAGCGTTGCCGATGGTGCTGGGCCTGCTCACTTATGACATTCGTAATCTTTACACACTTGCCCAGGCAAGGCAGAGCGGCCACAATCCCAGGAATCTGACCCGCAAGCTCGGTCTGTTTCCACCCAAGGACCAGTTGATTCTCAATACCCTGGATCGGCTGCCGTTTTCACAAATCATGGGGCTGATCCAGCACGCCCATGACATTGACCGCCTGTTCAAGGGCTTTCCGGCTGACGGCAGACTGACCGACGCCTGGCAGGAAATGGCCCGGCTCGTACTGCGTATGGCAGACGCACCCGCATCTTCTCACTGACTTAATAATGACGACCGAAACCAGTAAACCGCTAGATCTTGAAACGCAAATGCTGACCTACGGACAGCAGGCGAAAACCGCTGCCCGCCAGTTGATGCGCGCCGACGACAAACAGAAATCGGCTGCCCTGCTGCATATTGCCCATACCCTGGAAACCCGGGCGGCGCATTTGCAGGCCGAAAACGCACTTGACCTGGACAAAGCCCGCGACAATGGCCTGGAACCGGCCATGCTGGATCGACTAACGCTATCGGATAAGGCGCTGGGCCTGATGGCCACCGGCCTGCGCCAGATCGCAGCGCTCGAAGACCCGGTAGGCAGCCGCAGTGAAACCCGCATCCGGCCTAACGGCATGCAGGTCTCGAAAATGCGCATACCGCTGGGGGTGATTGGCATCATTTATGAATCGCGTCCCAATGTCACGATCGATGCGGCCGCGTTGTGCCTGAAATCGGGCAATGCCGCCATTTTGCGCGGCGGCAGCGAGGCGTTTCGTTCAAATCAGGCATTGGGCACCATCATTCAGGAAGGCCTGGCCCACGCCGGCCTGCCTGCGCACGCGGTGCAAACCGTCAATACCACGGACCGCGCCGCTGTCGGCAAACTCATCACCCTGACCGATTACGTCGATGTGATTATTCCCCGTGGTGGCAAAGGCCTGATCCGGCGCCTGGAAGCGGAAGCAACCGTGCCCATGATCCGCCATCTTGACGGCAACTGCCACGTCTACATTGACCGCGCTGCCGACCTGGATATGGCGCACAACATTGCCTTCCAGGCCAAAACCTATCGGTATGGCGTTTGCGGCTCCATGGAAACGCTGCTGGTGCACCAGGACGTGGCCGCGCAAGTGTTGCCCCGGCTTGCCGCTGCCTATATAGAAAAAGGTGTAGAACTGCGCGGCTGTCCGCGTACGCTGCAACTGGTACCACAGGCCTCGGCAGCCACCGACGAAGACTGGGCAACTGAATACCTGGCACCGATTCTGGCCATTCGCATTGTCGACTCTATTGATGATGCCATGACCCATATCGCCACCTGGAGTTCTGGTCATACCGAAGCGATTGTGACGGACAGCGTCGCCGCCGCCAACCGGTTCCAGCGGGAAGTAGACTCCAGTTCAGTTTATGTGAATCTGCCAACCGTCTTTGCCGATGGCTTCGAGTACGGACTGGGCGCAGAGATCGGCATTTCAACCAATCGCCTGCATGCCCGCGGCCCTGTCGGCCTGGAAGGCCTGACCACCTATAAATGGGTGCTCGAAGGCAACGGCCAATTGCGCGGGTAAATAAAAAATGCTCTGGATCAAATCCCTTCATATCGTCTTTGTCATCGCCTGGTTTGCCGGCCTGTTCTATTTGCCGCGCATTTTTGTTAACCTGGCCCAGCAACCGCAGGATGGTCCGGTTTATCCGGTCCTGCTGGGCATGGCCCGGCGGCTGCTGCGCTTTACCACCATGCTGGCAGTGCCGGCCGTCGCTTTCGGCCTGGTGCTCATGCTGTATTACCGAATCGGCCTGAGCAACGGCTGGCTGCACGCGAAATTGCTTTTTGTACTGCTGATTATCGGCTACCATCACGCCTGTTTTCGCATTTACCAAAAATTTGTACAGGGCCGCAACCAGCGCGACCATGTGTTCTATCGCTGGTTCAATGAGGTACCGGTATTGCTGCTGCTGGCGGTGGTCATTCTTGTGGTCACCAAACCTTTCTGACAGGCTTCGCCATGACCGATGACACCAATACCCCTCCAGAGCGCAAGAAACTCAGTCTGAGTCGCGCACCGCGCAAAGCAGACGAGAATGACGATGCCGACCAGAAGCCACGAGTCCGTTCCGGCGCAAGAGCGCGCGCCGTTGCGCAAAATCAACTGCGTTCCGGCCAGGACAAACCTGCGCCGGCCAGACCCCGGCGCCCGTTACCCACAGAACGCAGCGTCTCTGCGGGTGACACGAACGAATCATATCAATCGCGCCGGATAGCGGCAGAGCGCACCGAAAGGCCAATGCGCAGCGACAGACCAATCCGCAGCGACAGGCCCAGGACCGCAGCCCGCCAGCCGGATGTCCATCCTGACGCCCCGGTGACAAATAAGCGCTCCCGGGGTGAACCCGCCGATCGCCGGACCCGTACACCGCGGGAAGCCGGACAGGCGCGACCACGCCCTTCTTCCCGCCTGACCGAAACGTTCAGGGTATTTGCACCCTGCCCGCAAGGGCTGGAAGAGATTCTGTGCGAAGAGATGCAGGCGCTGGGGTTTGATCAGGTAGAAAAAGGCCGCGCCGGCTGCGCTTTCGAAGCTGACTGGGCCGGCATTCTGCGGGCCAATCTGTACTCCCGCCTGGCAACCCGGATTCTGGTGCAGGTGGCGCATGGCCTGGTCCTCACCGAAGACGACATCTACGAACTGGCTTACGACGCCCCGTGGGAGCGCTGGTTTGGCGCTGAACATACCCTGCGGGTGGATACGTCGGCCATCCAGAGCCCCATGAAAAGTCTGATGTTCTGCAATCTGAAGGCAAAAGACGGCATCTGTGACCGCTTGCGTGATCGGGAAGGCGAACGGCCCAGCATCGATACCGTCCGACCCGACGCCCGGGTCCACCTGTTTCTGACCCGGGATTCGGGCACGCTGTACCTGGACACGTCGGGCGAATCACTGTTCAAACGCGGCTGGCGTCTGGACAAGGGCGAAGCGCCGCTGCGTGAAAACCTGGCCGCCGGTATTCTGGCACTATCGGGCTGGGATCCTTCGCAACCGCTGCTGGATCCTTTTTGCGGTAGCGGCACGATTCTGATCGAGGCCGCCTGGATCGCACAAGGCGTGCCACCGGGTATTTCCCGTCCCTTTGGTTTCGAGCGCCTGCGCAATGCCGACGCCCGTCAGTGGTCGGCCCTGAAAGAAGATGCCTTCAGTCGCATCGCACCGGAACTGGAAACGCCGCTCTATGGCTGCGACCTGAATCCTCACGCGATAGAGGCCGCACGCGACAACATGCAGCGCGCAAACCTGGCGCCCGACTCGATCCAGTTTGCCCGGGCCAACGCCCTCGATCTGCAGCCGCCAACCAATAGCGGCTGGCTGGTAACGAACCCGCCTTATGGGGAACGGCTCGACCAGCAGGACGACAGTTTCTGGCGCGATTGGTCCGCCTGCCTGAAACAGCATTTTGCCGGCTGGCAGGTCCATGTGATTTCCAGCGACCTGGAACTACCTGGCAAATTGCGTCTGAAACCGCGCCGCCGTACGCCACTGTACAATGGAGCACTTGACTGCCGCCTGTTTTCATTTGAAATGGTTGCCGACAGCTACCGTAAACCCTGATAGCCAACTGCATGAACTCTTCTGCCACTCCCGACGCGGCACTGTCGTCGCGTCGTTCTCCATCCCGTCTGCGCCTGTTTGCCTGCATGATGTATGAGGCCGTGCTGCTGTTCGGCGTGGTCTTCTTTACCGACTACATTTTCGATACGCTGACACAAAGCCGCAGCGGTCTGACCCTGCTGGGTACCCGCCAGGCCGTGCTGTTTGTCGCCATCGGCCTGTATTTTGTGCTGTGCTGGCGCAAACATGGACAAACACTGCCCATGAAAACCTGGAATATCCGTCTCGTCAGCCGGCAAGGCACCCGTGCCCCACTGGGTAAACTGGTACTGCGCTATATTCTGTGCTGGCCCATCCCGCTGCTGGGCGCCTATCTTGTCTACACCATCTCCACCTCTCTGGGCTGGCCATCCGTGACCCTTTTCATCGTCTTCACGCCTTTTCTCAACTTTGTTTACAGCTGGTTCGACCGGGACGGCCTGATGTTACATGACAGGCTGGCGGGCACCCGTCTGGCCGACCTATCGCCGGCGGCGATTCAATGATAGAATCAGAAGTCCCCGGGCAGCAGGCAGGATCTTTTTTGCACGCACTGCCCTATTTCTTTAGCGCCCCCGATTCTATACGCCACCTTATGACCGATCATTATTCGTCACTCTATAAATCATTTGAATGGCTGGTGCCTTCGGTATTCAATATAGCGGATGCCTGCTGTCACCGGTGGGCCTCCAGCCCTCACGAAGCACGCCAGGTCGCGATTTATTTCGAAGATCAGGTAGGGCAGCTCACCCTCCTCACTTACGGCCAACTGTCCGAAAAGGTGAATAAACTGGCCAACGGCTTCATCCGCATGGGTGTGCAGCCGCAGGATCGCGTTGCGGTCGCCCTGCAGCACTCAGCAGAAAGCGCCATCACCCAGCTGGCGGTGCTTACTGTGGGCGCCATTGTCGTGCCCCTGACCGCCTCCCTTAGCAGTGCCGAATACGGAGAACGGCTGCATGATTCGCAGGCGCGGGTAGCGGTAGTCGACAAGCACTCCATTACCGCGCTGATTTCGGCGGTTGACAATCATTCGCCGGTCAAACAGATCATCGGCATCCACACGGATGACGATCGCATCATTTCCTGGCGCACCCTGCTGGCGCGTCAACCGTCCACATTCACACCCCATGTGGTCAGTGCCTCCACGCCTGCCATTCTGGTGTACCCTGCTCCTACAGAAAACGAACCATTGCGCGGCGTGCTTCTGGATCACAGCTCCCTGATCGGCACCCTGCCGGGCTTTGTCGCCTCGCAGAACTGGTTTCCAAAATCAAACGACATTTTCTGGACCTCCTACGACTGGAACAGCCCCAACGGCCTGCTCAATGCCCTGCTACCCACGCTGTATTTCGGCAAATCCATCGTCGGCTGTCCCGCTGGACGCACCATCCCGCGACTGTTCACACTGCTGGAACACTACCAGATCACCAATATTTATGCCTCCGGCCCGGATTTGCGCCGTATCCGCGACTACCCCGATGCGCTGGAAGAATTCGATCTGGCCATCCGCAGCATCAGTTGCCTGGACACCGATTACGATCCCTCCCTGGGCCAATGGGCCAGACAGCGCTTTAACGTTGATATCAATGTCGTGGCCGCCCCGCTGGGCTTTGGCTACATCATTGGCGAAAGCCAGGAAAAATGGGCACCGCGCCAGGGCAGCATGGGCCGGGTTTATCCCGGACACCGGATTACAGTGATAGACCAGGCCGGCAAACCACTGAAGACCGGTCAGAAAGGTTTTATTGCAGTCAACAGAACCGACCAGAACGACTATCCTGATCCGGCGGTTGCCCTGAACTATTGGTCCGGCGCCCAGATTCACCCTCTGCAGGCCGAACCACAAGACTGGATTCCAACCGCCATTCGTGGTCACATTGACAAAGATGGTTACGTCTGGCGCGATATCAGCACCAGCACAGAAACCGACAATTTGACCAGCTAGGAACAGGAGAATTATTTATCATGGCTGTCTATCAGATCGATGAGCTGGCGCCCACCATCGACCCCACCGCTTTTGTCTTTGACAGTGCGACGGTCATTGGCAACGTAACGCTGGAAAAAGATGTCAGCATCTGGGCCAATGTTGCCATTCGCGGCGACAACGCACCTATCCTGATTCAGGAAGGCAGCAACGTCCAGGAAGGCAGCGTGCTGCATGTAGACGAAGGCGTTCCTCTCACCATTGAAAAGAACGTCACCGTAGGCCACCAGGCCATGCTGCACGGCTGTACCATCGGCGAAGGCTCGCTCATCGGCATGCAGGCCATTGTGCTGAACAATGCCCGCATTGGCAAAAACTGCATCATCGGCGCCGGCGCCATTGTGACCGAAGGCAAAGTCATCCCTGACGGCTCTCTGGTGATTGGTGTCAGCAAAATTGCCCGTACACTGAGCGAAGACGAAATCGCCAATATTCACAAGAACACGGCTCATTACGTTTGGCAGGGGCAGCGCTATCGCAGCGGCCTTAAACGCCTTGGGTAATTTGAGCGCGATGCCACTCCTGCCATGACAACTGACCAATTACAGAAGTACCTGCTGGACGATCGCAGCACACGGATCCAGACCGTTGATCTGACCGACACCTGGCACACCGGGCTGGCACATCAAAGCTACCCGCCGGTCGTGCGCGACCTGCTCGGAGAACTGTGTGCCGCCTCGGTGCTGCTTGCTTCAAACATCAAATTCGATGGTTCGCTCGTACTGCAGCTGCAGGGC
The DNA here is from genome assembly GCF_000521505.1 of Advenella mimigardefordensis DPN7. Classification (GTDB taxonomy): domain Bacteria; phylum Pseudomonadota; class Gammaproteobacteria; order Burkholderiales; family Burkholderiaceae_B; genus Advenella; species Advenella mimigardefordensis. The sequence goes on along the minus strand of NZ_CP003915.1, from coordinate 1,667,951 downwards.
GACGGGGCGCTGGCCCTGATCGTGGTCGAATGCCAATCCGATCTGAGCCTGCGTGCCACCGTACAGTTGCGCCAGGAGTTTGTGGTGCCCGACAATGCCACCTTCCAGTCGCTGCTCAACGGCAACGGCAATGGCCGGTTTATCGTCATTCTGGATCCGGCAGACCGTCAGGAAGGCCAGCAACCCTATCAGGGCGTGGTGCCCATGGAAGGCGATTCGGTTGCCAAAGTGCTGGAGCACTATATGAAACAGTCGGAGCAACTCGATACGCATATCTGGCTGGCTGCCAACGAGCAACGCGCTACCGGCTTGCTGCTGCAGCGCTTGCCCGACCATGGAGGCACCGCAGAAGATGCAGAAGCGCATCGGGAATCATGGCAGCGCGCCGGCATTCTGGCCCAGACGCTGACGCAGGATGAAATGCTCAGCGCGTCTCCCGAGACACTGATTCACCGCCTGTTCTGGGAAGAGCCTTTGCTCACCTTCGAACCGCAGCCGGTACGCTGGTTTTGCCCATGCACACGTGAACGCGTTGGCAATATGCTCAAAATGCTTGGTCGCGCAGAAATTGAGAGCATTCTGAGCGAACAGGAAAAAGTTGATATTGCCTGCAACTTCTGCGGCAAACCCTATACCTTCGACGCAATTGATTGTGCCCGTCTGTTTATTGATGGCCAGTCGCCTGAAGAGCCATCTGAACCGGTAGCACATTAAACGCTGACCGGCAGGTAGCCAAAGCCTGCCGACAGACTACGACAGACGCTATACCGCTACCTGGTTGCCGGGGCAGCCGGCACCTTCATCAACACGGCAACGGCTTTTACCATCTGCCCGCACCCTCATCGATACGGCCGCCGCCGTCACAATCTACCTGCCGCCGCAGACCGCGACGCGTCCTTATCCAGCACAGAAAGCCACACTATACATATACCGCGGTTTTGCGCAAACTGCGGGGATGCCATATCTCTTCCCGCCTCTGCTTTTTTTGCTCTGTCGTCGCTGCCCTGCACTTGCCCGTGCGTGCCGACCTGACTGCTTACAACCCAGAACACCCTCTGGTATCTCGCTGAGTCGCCAGCGCGGCTTTGCCATGATGGAATTTCTCGTGGTTGCCCTGCCCCTGTTACTGGCGGCCGTAACGAGCTACGAAGCCTCACGTTGGTATATGGTGCGCGAAGCGGTCAACCTTGCTCTGCTTCAGGCCGGTCGTGCCGGCAGCGTGAACCACACCAGACCACAAGCCATCGAAGATGCCTTTCTTGAGGCGCTCGCTCCATTGTACGCACCGGCCGGGGCTTATCGCAGTCCACAGGAACGGATGCAGCATCAACTACAGCGCTTCGAACAGGATAGCGGCCAGCTTGCCTGGGACATTACCATTACGCACCCTAATCTTGCGGAATTTGCGGACTTCATGCAAAAGGATCTGCCCATTGCAATCAAAACGGGCCACCCGGCCATTAATAACAATTATCAGCACCGGCAGCACCAACAGTATCCGCGAGGCACGGCATCGGGCAGCACGATCTACGACGCCAACACCCTGCAACTGCAGGCGCGCTATTTATATGAGCCGGTCGTGCCGGGCATGAAATCATTATTGCGAACCATATTCGGTGCCATCGGCGCACCTGAATCACCGCAAGCCAGGCTTGGCGCATTGCCCATGAGCGCAGCCATCACGATTGAAATGCAATCGCATCCGGTGCTCTGGCTCACTGAAGAAACGACTCATGTCCGCTACCAGCAACGCAACACGCTGGCCCGTTCCTCGGCAACCCGGCGCACGCCCCCTGATCCCGGACGCAGCCAGGGCAGCGACAATCACAGCAGCACCAAAGGCGGCATGAGCACCGAAACGGCACCACAGCCTGCTACTGTTTCCGCCACTAGTCCCGGAGATAGGCCGGTTTCCCCCGTCGACTCCGAAACAGGCACGGACAGCGGCCAGCCCACGCCTTCACGCCCTGTCGCAAATAACGATGTTCCTGAAAATGCCTTACCTACCGACGCCGCCTGCTTACCCTAGCGGCAGCCAGACAGCGCAAACGAAGGCCTGTGCAAACGAAAGCCTGCGCAAATAAGTGTTGGTGATTGGGGAACGCTCTTTTACCATCGTTCCAATAGGAAGCCAGATTCGGTCTGGCTCAGCCATATGCAGGCTAATCGCTATTGCTGGGTAGGTTTGGCCGATCTGGCAGACTTACTGCTATCGGCCTTTGCCCGCGCGCTGGCGGACGTGACCGCTTTTGCCTGCGACTTAGAAGCCTGAGGCTTGGCAGCCACAGCAGCCGGCTTGGGTTTGGATGCCTCTGGTACTTCGTAGCTCACCGGCACCTCGGGCTGCGGTTCATTCGGCGTCAGGATCTGCACATAGGTTTCATCTTTTTTAATCATGCGCATTTCAATACGGGCCCGATCCTCAAGCGCATCGGTACCCGTTTTCAGATCATGGACTTCCGCATCCATCGCATTATTGCGAGCAAGCAGCGCCTTGTTCTTCTCCTCCTGCGCTTCCAGCTGCTGCTTGAGCACTGTCACGCGTGCCCAGCCCTCTTCCCCCCACCACAGTGGATATTGAATCGCTACGCAGGCAACCATCAGGGCAAGGTATAGTAAGCGCATGACAAATGCTCAATACTCGCGCCGCAGCGCTTAACGGATGTTATAAAACGCATCCAGACCCGGGAAGCGGGCCACTTCTGCCAGTTCTTCTTCAATACGCAACAACTGATTATACTTGGCCATACGGTCTGAGCGAGACAGGGACCCGGTCTTGATTTGCATGGCATTGGTGGCCACGGCAATATCGGCAATGGTGGAGTCTTCGGTTTCACCTGAGCGGTGAGAGATCACCGCTGTATAACCTGCGCGCTTGGCCATTTCAATGGCGGCAAAGGTTTCGGTCAGGGTGCCGATCTGGTTGATCTTGATCAGAATGGAGTTGGCAACGCCTTTCTGGATTCCTTCTTTCAGGATTTTCGTATTGGTTACGAACAGATCGTCACCCACCAACTGTACTTTCTTGCCCAGTTGCTCCGTCAGGATTTTCCAGCCATCCCAGTCGTTTTCCGCCATACCGTCTTCAATGGTAATGATGGGGTATTTGTCGCACCAGGAAGCCAGCAGATTGGCAAACTCGGCCGAGCTCAGAGAGATATTGCCTTCACCTGCCAGATGATATTTACCGTCACGGAAGAACTCGGAGCTGGCGCAATCCAGACCCAGCGCAATTTGCGTGCCTGGCTCGTAGCCGGCTTCGGTAATCGCATTCAGAATCAAATGAATAGCGGATTCATGGTTGGCCACATTCGGTGCAAAACCACCTTCGTCGCCTACCGCCGTAGACATGCCATGACCATGGATCAGTTTTTTCAGGGCATGGAAAACTTCTGCGCCCATACGCAGCGACTCACGGAAACTGGTCGCGCCTACTGGCAGAATCATGAACTCCTGCATATCCAGCGTATTGTTGGCGTGGGCACCACCGTTGATGACGTTCATCATCGGTACGGGCATGCTCATGGGGCCACTGCCACCAAAATAGCGATACAGGGAAAGGCCGGACTCATCGGCTGCCGCACGGGCAACGGCCATACTGACGGCCAGCAGTGCATTGGCGCCCAGGCGTTCCTTGTTTTCGGTTCCATCCAGATCGATCAGCGTATGGTCAATAAAGGTCTGTTCCTGGGCATCCAGGCCCATGAGCGCTTCGGAAATCTCGGTATTGACGTTTTCCACTGCTTTGAGCACGCCCTTGCCCAGATAACGGGATTTGTCACCGTCACGCAATTCAACAGCTTCGCGCGTACCCGTAGAGGCACCGGACGGTACAGCGGCCCGCCCCATAACGCCGGATTCGAGCAATACATCACACTCTACGGTTGGATTCCCACGGGAATCCAGGATTTCGCGACCGATAATATCAACAATTGCACTCATGGTAATGACTTTCCTGCCTGATAAACAGTGATTTTGATGGGGTTTTATTGCGTAGATTGTACCTTACTCAGCCAATCTTGTAATTTTGCATCCACCGGCAAATGAACTTGTATCTTTATTTTTACAATTTAGCCCGCCGCCGATGCTGACCAGCAGGTGCCTCAGGCGCCGTTTTGTTCAGGCTGGCAAAACGGATCAGCGGCAGCCGGTAAAGCCACAACAGCGCAATCACATTCACCACCAGCACCACCAGCAGACCGGATTCGATCGCCCCCACCATATGCTCACGAGCCACCCGTAACCAGGGACGGGCGTCCTGCCCCAGGCGAGCCATCTGCGTAATCAGCTGGGCCTGGCTATCGGGCCTGACCAGCAGTTCGGGATCAGACAAGGCGGTGACCAATTGCGGAGAATCGATTTTCTTTGCATCGGCATTCATCCCCGCAACAAAATAGAAATTAACCATGGTGCCGATAATGGCCGTCCCCAGCATACCGCCGATCATGCGAATCGACTGCACCAGCGCTGTCACAATTCCCAGGTTGTTGCGCCCGGATAGCTCCTGGCTGAAGATCGTCAGATTGGGCAGGATAAAACCCAGGCCGACCCCACCCAGCGTCATGTACAGTAAAAAAATCCACTGTGACATCGCACGATCATAAAAAACCACGCCGACAACGGTAATGCACGTCAAGACGTAACCGATATACAGAATCCAGTTGGGCCGGGCCAGACGAATCACGATCCGACCGCTCAGGATACTGCCCACGGTAATGCATACCACCAGGGGCGTGACCAGCATGCCAGCATCGTTAGGCGAATAACCGAAGCCGCCCTGAAGCAGCAGTGGAATATAAAAAAGCATGCCGAACATGACAAACCCGCTCAATAATGACAGGGTGAACATGGTGGCAAGACTGCGATTGCGGAACAATTCCAGCGGCAGCAGCGGGAAAGCGCAGTGCCGCTCCCAGCGTATCAGAACGATAAAAGCCAGCACGGATACGACAGAAAACAGAATGACCTGCCAGGAAGTGCCATGATTGGCAAACAATTCCACGGCCAGTTGCAGACATCCCAGAAACAGCGCGATCAGCACCGCACCCTGCCAGTCCAGACGAATCGTTTGCTCGCGCGAGTAACGGATCAGCGGCAGATATTGCCAGATAAAGTACAGGCTGATCAGACCGACCGGCAGATTGACGTAGAAAACCGAACGCCAGCCGTAATACTCAGTCAGAAAGCCGCCCAGTGAAGGGCCGACAGCCGAGGCAATACCAAAAGACGAGCTCAGCAGAATCTGCCAGCGCAGGCGCACTTTGGCATCCGGAAACAGATCGGGCACACAGGCAAAGGCACTACCGACAAGCATGCCGCCGCCAATACCCTGCAGAGCCCGGGCCAGCACCAGTTGCGTCATACTGCCGGCCATACCGCAAAGCATCGAGGCAATGGTAAAAATGATAACGGAGGTCACCACGAATGGTTTGCGCCCGTAATAGTCACTTAAACGCCCGCAGATCGGCACCGTGATAACAGAAGCAAGCAGATAGGACGTACCCACCCAGGCGTAGAGTTCAAAACCATTGAGTTCTGCCACAATGGTAGGCAAAGCGGTGCCCACGATCGTTTGATCCAGCCCCACCAGCATACCGACAAAACAGATACCCAGCACCGCCATCAGCGACTGCCGAAACGGCAACAGTCGTCCGGATGCCGATTTTTCTTCATTCACTTCGATTGTTCTGGTAACCATACTTCGCTTTCAAAGTAAACGCCGGCATCAGCCATCGCCGGGCATTGTGAGTTACCGGTCCGATAACGCCTGCCGGGCCGACAGTATTCGTGTTGCCGAATATTGTTGCCGGTAAACAAGGCAATCAGGCGTTGAACTGGTCCTCGATGAAGCCCTGGCTTTTGACAATACGATCAATGTCAGTAAGCGAACGCAACAGTGCTTCCATATGCGCCAGAGGCACGGCATTGGGGCCATCGGACAGCGCGACGGCCGGATCCGGATGCGTTTCCATGAACAGACCAGCTACACCCACTGCAACTGCAGCGCGTGCCAGCACGGGTACGAATTCCCGCTGGCCGCCCGACGATGTGCCCTGGCCACCGGGCAACTGCACTGAATGGGTCGCATCAAAAACGACCGGACACTCGGTGGCCCGCATGATGGCAAGCGAACGCATGTCCGACACCAGATTATTGTAGCCGAAAGAGGCACCGCGTTCGCAGACCATGATATTGGAGCCATCGCCGCCGGCCGCAACGGCGGCCGCTTTGGCCTTGGCAACCACCTGCAGCATATCGGCCGGCGCCAGAAACTGACCCTTCTTGATATTGACGGGTTTACCTGTGGCAGCACAGGCCGAAATGAAATCGGTCTGACGGCAAAGAAAAGCCGGCGTCTGCAGAACATCCACAACCGCCGCCACGCGCTCTACCTGGGTGATATCGTGAACATCGGTCAGCACGGGTACATTCAACTGGGTTCGGATATCGGCCAGAATCTGCAGGCCTTCGTCCATTCCCGGACCACGATAAGAAGTGCCCGAACTGCGATTGGCCTTATCAAAAGAGCTTTTATAGATAAAAGGAATGCCAAGGCGCCCGGTTATTTCCATCAGGGTGCCCGCGGTATCGAACGCCATCTGGCGCGATTCGATCACGCATGGGCCGGCAATCAGAAAGAAGGGCCTGGTCAGACCAACGTCGAAGCCGCAAAGATTCATGGCAATATCCTTATTGCTGGTTCTGCCGCTGTTTCTGGTATTCCAGTGCTGCCCGGATATAGCTTGAGAACAGCGGATGACCGTTACGCGGTGTTGAAGTAAATTCAGGATGGAACTGAACCCCCATGAACCATGGGTGAGACGGGATCTCCATCATCTCAGGCAGGTTCTCGGTTGGGGTACGGGCGCTGATGACCATACCGGCCTCTTCAAGACGCGGCACGTAGACATTATTCACCTCGTAGCGGTGGCGGTGGCGCTCGTTGACTTCCGGGCCATAGATATCATAGGCACGCGTGCCCTCTTTGACCGGACAACGCTGCGCGCCCTTGCGCATGGTGCCGCCCAGATCGGACGACGCCGTACGTTTTTCCACTTTGCCCTCTCGATCCATCCATTCGGTAATCAGCGCCACAACCGGGTGTGGCGCTGCCGGATCAAATTCGGTACTGTTGGCGCCGCCAAGCTGCGCCACATGCCGGGCAAATTCGATCACGGCCAGTTGCATACCCAGGCAGATTCCCAGATAAGGCACCTTGTTTTCACGCGCATACCGAATCGCGCGAATTTTTCCTTCGGTGCCGCGCTTGCCGAAACCGCCCGGTACCAGAATGGCATCCAGCGAAGCCAGCTGTTCCACTGCGCCGCCTTCCAGATCTTCGGAATCGATATAGTCGATAATGACTTTGGAACGGGTATGAATACCGGCGTGCTGCAGCGCTTCAATCAGTGACTTGTATGACTCGGTCAGATCAACATATTTGCCGACCATACCAACATGCACTTCGTGCTGCGGATGCTCCAGCGCATCAATCAGACCGTCCCACATGGACAAATCGGCCGGTGGCGGCGAAATGGCCAGCGCATCGCAAACCAGCTCATCCAGCTTCTGATCGTGCAACATGGACGGGATTTTGTAAATGGAGTCGGCATCCCAGACGGAAATGACGGCGTCCAGCGGCACATTGGAAAACAGCGAAATCTTGGCCCGCTCATCTTCGGGCACCTGACGGTCGGCACGGCACAGCAAGGCGTTCGGATAGATACCGATCTCGCGCAGCTTCTGCACCGAGTGCTGGGTTGGCTTGGTTTTGAGCTCGCCCGCCGAGGCGATAAACGGCACCAGCGTCAAATGCACGAACGCTGCACCATTGCGGCCCAGACGCAGGCTCATTTGCCGCACGGCCTCCAGAAATGGCAGGGATTCAATATCCCCGACTGTGCCGCCGATTTCCACAATGGCTACGTCAGTCTGGCCATCCCAGGCCTGCCGCGCCCCACGGATAATGAAATCTTGAATTTCATTTGTGATATGCGGAATAACCTGCACGGTCTTGCCCAGATAATCACCGCGGCGCTCTTTGCGCAGCACGGATTCGTAAATCTGACCAGTGGTAAAGTTATTGGATTTATGCATACGAGCCGAAATGAAGCGCTCGTAATGGCCGAGGTCCAGATCGGTTTCGGCGCCGTCTTCGGTGACGAACACTTCACCATGCTGCAGGGGGCTCATCGTGCCCGGGTCCACGTTAATATACGGGTCCAGCTTGAGCATGGTCACCTTCAGGCCACGCGATTCAAGGATAGCCGCAAGCGACGCAGCGGCGATTCCCTTGCCTAACGAAGAGACCACGCCGCCGGTAACGAATACATACTTTGTCATTGGAGTAAGGGCCCAAAGAAAAGGGCCGTAGCAGGAAATTTGAATTATAGCTTGAGCATGCTGCTTTTGTATGGCGCCGACGGCCTTCCGATCAAAACAGGTCGTATAATGACAGATGTAAATATCAAGAAAAGATCATGGACCGAAAACGAAAAACCCTGCTTATGCTGCTGTGCTACGTCATCGCTTTTTTTGTGACCATTGGCCTGCTTTCGCTATGGGCAACCACCCTTTACACCTAGTAATAATGCGCCATCCTGGCTGCGGGTTCACGCCAAAGCCTGTCCTGTGCCCCTCTGTCCTGCCTTCTCTTTTAAACGGCCGCCAGCCTGTCCCCATAAGCGTCACCTGCCTGCGGTAGCGGTGCCAGAATCGCATCAAGCGCGGTCAATACTGGCGCACAGGCGGTATCCAGCTTCAGCGCCAGCACGGCATCGGCCCGTGTTCTGCCCCGCGTGATAGCCGCCACCGGCTTGCCCTGCAACGCGGCATCACGCACAAAGCGATAGCCAGAATAAACCATCAGTGATGAACCGACCACCAGAACGGCACTGGCCTGCGCCAGCGCCTGATACACCGCATCCACGCGGGTACGCGGCACCGTTTCGCCGAAGAACACCACATCCGGCTTCAGAATACCGCCACAACGGTCACAGGGCGGGATGCGAAAGGAAGTAAAATCTGTTTCAAGATCTACATCACCATCCGGCGCCATGACCGCCGTCATGTCCGCCCAGGCGGGATTTGCGCTCAGCAGCTGCTGCTGATAATGAACGCGATTTACACGGGTGTCACACTGCATACACACCACATTCGCCAGCGATCCATGCAACTCCAGCAACCGGGACTGGCCCGCCTGCCGGTGCAAGCCATCTACATTCTGCGTGACCAGCAGACCCGTGTAACCCTTGAGCTCAAGCGCCTGCAGCGCCTGATGCGCCGCATTAGGACGGCCCTTTGAAAACATCGACCAGCCCACCATACTACGCGCCCAATAGCGCTGGCGTGCGGCCTCTGTACCCATAAACTGCTGAAAAGTCATGGGCGGCGGCCGCATCCAGGCACCCTCGGTATCGCGATAGGCAGGAATGCCTGAATCGGTACTACAGCCCGCACCGGTAATCACCAACAGGCCCGCATGCTGCTGCACGAAGGCCTGCAAAGCGTCGATGTCCGGTGCTGTCACAGACCCGGCCTATTCCGTGGTCTTGCCATCAAAATGCTCTTCCTGCTCATCCTGTTTGGTGGCATGAACCACCCCGTCGCGGTGCTCAGGCGGCCCGTAAATGGTGTACAAACGCAGAGGCTGATCGCCGCTGTTGATCACATTGTGACGGGCGCCGGCGGGCACAATGACCGCGTCATCGTCCTCGATGGCGTGGGTTTGTCCGTCAATCACTACCTTGCCTTTGCCTTCTTCGATGCGAAAGAACTGATCATGCTCATCATGAACCTCTTCCCCGATTTCTTCCCCAGGTTGCAGCGTCATCAGAACCAGTTGCAGGTTTTTCCCGGTGTAAAGCACCTTACGGTACAGATCATTGTTCACGGTCAATTCTTCGATATCATCGACAAAACCTTTCATACGGCTTACTCCATAAAGTGAACGGGCCCATACCAAGAGCCCCTATCGGCCTGGGATTTACATTTCCCAGGATTGAAAAACGTCATTGACAAATTTAATTTCCAGGACCTGATTGCCCATATCGGATTTCCCCGGGCTCAGCAGCTTGCCAGCCGAATCGACCATCGGTCCGACGATAGGCACGGCACCCACCATATTACCTGCCATGCTGCCGGAAGACTTGCGGGCATATTTCAGTACGGTTTCGTTATTGGAATTGCGAGTGGTGCGATCAGGCTCACCAAACACCTGCAGGGCCTCTGCCACGGTGGTCTTGTTCCTGATCAGATTCTTATTGAGAAAGGCAGGATCAAAATAATCAGCATTTCCCGTGATATCGGCCTTGCTGGGGACAGTGCACGCCACCAGTCCTGCGCTGATCAGACAGCCCAGCAACAGCCATCGCATTCGTTTCATCATTCACTCCTGGACAAGGGTTGGCATGAACGCAGTTATCATACACCGCAGGACAATGCCTGGACACTGCGCACTGTATTTGCACTCCGCTCATGCCGCACTTTATAAGCCAGATTATCCCACAATTTTGAATGCTTAGAGTCTTCCTGCGTACACCTGTGTCTGACCGCGAATTGGAAATACTGAACGCAAAAAAGCCACCTCAAAAAAGGTGGCTGATTTGTTGGCACTACTAGAGAACTCTACTAGAGAATTTTGGCTCCCCGAACTGGGTTCGAACCAGTGACCTGCGGATTAACAGTCCGTCGCTCTACCGACTGAGCTATCGGGGATCAAGTAAGAAAATGATTATAGCCAGAAACATGACAATAATGCAAGCCCTCAGGCCCGGGTTTCTTCTTTTTTACGAAAATGTTGCATTAAGCCGACGCCAATAATAAAACACGCGACCGAAGTCGCGTGTTTCCCGGCAAGAAAGCGTTTTTTAACGCCCTCTTTTTATTGCATCAATTAATGTGCAGAAGCCTTACTGCTACCAATACCGGTTTCTGCCCGTACGCGCTGAGCGTCATATCCGCCAATATCCACAGCGGCACGCTGACTCTTGTCGGTAATCGAGAAGAACCAGATACCGACAAAGGCAATGATCATGGAGAACAATGCAGGTGATTTATATGGGAACAGCGCACTGCCTGCAGGATTGCCTAGCGTGACTTCCCATACGTCGGCCGATACGATGGTCAGCAACACCGAGGAGATCAGTCCCAGGAAACCACCAATCACCGCACCGCGCGTGGTCATTTTCTTCCACATGATAGAAAGGAAAAGAACCGGGAAGTTGGCCGAGGCTGCAATCGCAAACGCCAGCGACACCATGAACGCCACGTTCTGCTTCTCGAACAGGATACCCAGCAAGATTGCCAGAATACCCAGCACGAATGTGGTAACACGTGATACACGCAGTTCGGTTGCAGAATCCACATTACCCTTACGGATCACAGACGCATACAGATCGTGCGATACCGCAGAAGCGCCTGACAGGGTCAGCCCGGCCACCACGGCCAGAATCGTGGCAAAAGCCACTGCCGAGATAAAGCCCAGGAAGATATGCCCGCCAACCGCATCGGCCAGATGCACCGCAGCCATATTGGCACCACCGATAAGGCCGCCTTTCGCATCAAGAAAATCAGGATTGGTCGATACGAAAATAATGGCACCGAAACCGATAATAAAGGTCAGCACATAGAAGTAACCGATCCAGGTGGTTGCCCAGAATACGGATTTACGTGCTTCCTTTGCATTCGGCACAGTGAAGAAACGCATCAGAATATGCGGCAGACCGGCAGTACCAAACATCAGGGCCATACCGAAGGAAATGGCAGAAATCGGATCCTTAATGAAGGAACCGGGCCCCATGATAGATTGTCCAGCCGCAGCCGCTTCCTCTGCCGTTTTACCGGCTGCCAGCGCACCCGCCGACTTCACTTCAACCGCTTTAGCAAACAGTGCTTCAAAAGAAAAACCGTTATGTTTCATTACCATGAAAGCCATGAACGAGGCACCCGCAAGCAGCATGACTGCCTTGATGATCTGCACCCACGTCGTCGCGGTCATTCCGCCGAACAAAACGTAGACCATCATCAGCACACCCACGATCAACACCGCAACCCAGTAGTCCAGACCGAACAGCAGTTTAATCAGCTGACCGGCGCCAACCATTTGCGCGATCAGATAAAACAGCACCACCACAATCGTGCCGCAGGCAGCAAAGGTACGTACCGGCATCTGCGCAAAACGGTAACTGGCCACATCGGCAAAAGTGAACCGGCCCAGGTTGCGCAGGCGTTCGGCCATCAGGAACATAATGATAGGCCAGCCTACCAGAAAACCGATGGAGTAAATCAGACCATCATAACCACTGGCCATGACCTGTGCCGCAATCCCCAGAAAGGACGCAGCCGACATATAGTCTCCGGCAATAGCCAGCCCATTCTGAAAGCCGGTGATGCCACCGCCCGCGGTATAGAAATCCGAAGCGGATTTAGTACGGGTGGCCGCCCATTTGGTGATGAAAAGCGTCAGCCCAACAAAAACGACGAACATAATGATCGCCGTAAAATTGACCTGCTGCTTAGTCGTTTCTCCGATTGCATCTGCACCATAGGCAAGAGATAGAAACAGACCGGTAAATGCCATACCGATCAGAAACCGCGATACACCTTTATTCATGAGTGACCCCTACGTCGTTCAACAAGCTTCGCTCCATCTCGTCAAATTTTGAGTTGGCAATCAGAATATAAACACCGGTAAGCGCGATGATCAGGATCATCAGACCAAAACCGACAGGAATACCCCAGGTCATGGCGCCGCCACTAATAGACTGGGCGAATAACTGCTTGTCGAAAGCAATAATGCCGATAAAACCAACATAATAGGCAACAAGAATAATGGCCGAGAAAACCCAGCCATACTGGCTGCGCAATCGCGTCATCTCCTTGTACTTCGGGTTTGCCATTACCCGTTGAACGATATCCTCACTCATATCTTTCCTCCCAGAAAGTATCGTTAAACTTTGATCGTTGTTATCAAAATGCTTATCATTTATGCAGCAAACATTTCCGTTTTACCTGTAGCACTATTTTTGTGCAATTAGTGATATACCCTAGCAATACGCGCCTGCATCACGTTTAAAACAACGTCCAAAATTTTTTAATCTGGCGAGTATCATTGACCGGATTGGCTCAGGATGGGCTCGTCAATGGGGCGGCGCCTGCCCTGAACAGGGACCCGGGCGACGCCGCCCGATCGCAAGAGACCCACTTCACAACAAGTTGACTAATCAAGAATGCAGACTTCTGACAACACTTATGCCAAACCAAATACAGTCGCTCGCGCTCCTGCACGCAGACTTGTCACCCTGCGACCTTGGCCAAGCGCAAAACAATGCACTCACTTTTTTTAGTTCAGCGGCTATCGCCTATCTGTCTCAGGCAGATATGACATCAATCATCATCGTCAGTCGGCGTCTTTACAAAGCAGGCCTTGTTGGCATTGGCTTCCAGCGTCTTGTATTTTTTAGTCATACGCTTGACTTCTTTCGGGTCGCGAAAGACACTGCCCCGCTCGCCGCCAAGCCGGGCATAACGCGTTGCCGTTGATATTTCATTGAACTCGTTATAGTCAACATTTTTGGCAATGTCATCAATCACGCATGAACACTTATAAAAATATTCATAATCACGATTGTGTTTTTGCATACACTCCAGCACATACTCCACTCTGGTCGTGGTAGGAAAATCATTTATCTTGGTGTTCGCAGCAGGCTCATTAGCCACGGCGCTGGTAGAAACCGCGCCCAGCAAGGCAAGCGACAAGAGAGCGGGGAACATTTTTTTAATGGAAAATTTCATGTTGTCCTACTAATCGAATAAAGCAGACTATGCACATCAAAGACGGCGCAAGCGAACCGCTGCCTGGGTATGTTCGCTCCTCCTATTACGCCCTCTTCCTTTCTTTTTGCAAGCAATTATTGTGCCACGCCCGGATGAAAATCGCTCCAGGCGCGACAGTTTGCGCCCATCACCAGCACAACCTCGTTCAGCAACGCGCCTGCGGCACGGTGGCAGGCTACGTTACACCAGCAGTCAGGAGTAGCGCTACCAGTTTTCGGCACAACCATGTCACACTCTGTGCCAGTTCCTGAGCACCACTGCCACAACAAGCCGACCATCACGTCAGCCCGGTGGCCCTGACGCTGCAGCCTTCGCTTGCGACGAGCAACAGCACCGCAAGCGATCAAAACATATGCGTGGCATGCGTCACCGCACCGCCGGCACGGATCGCCGCAGCGACCAGCGCAGCTTCGGCAAGCTGAGCATCGGTCGCGCCTGCCGCACGCGCTTCCTTGGTGTGTATTGCAATGCAATAAGGACACTGTGTCGTGACCGCGACAGCAAGCGCGATAATCTGTTTGTGCACTGCACTCAGGGCCCCATCGGCAAACACAGCCTGATCAAACGCGCGGAACGCCTGCATGGCTTGCGGTGCACCATCATCAAGATCCTTCATGTGAGCAAGATGCTTCATATCATACATATCATTTTCTCCTGTGAGATGTGATTACCATTATGACCCATCTGTGCATGGCAGCGACTGTCACCATCGAAACGGATCTTGATTTCAGTTGTGATTATCCTTTTACCACCAGGCAATTGCGCAATGCCAGGCGATCAATGCGATTGACTACTGCAGTTAATACAGAATGCAGCCAGACAATACACAACCGAGCGCCTATCATGCCAAACACCTGCTTTCATTTCAATGAATGTTTTCGCTATTTATCACCGACCCGCAGATCTGGTAGAAACCCTGTGCACACGTTGCCTGTCCTAAAACGACACATAATGTCCTGACCGTGTTCTGCTTGCGGTACATTTTCCGAAATATATATATGAACATGATGACCGAAATACGCAGATGCACGAACCGGAGTGTGCCTGAAACGTCCAGACACCGCCATTTGCACGAGTCCGCCAGAGCGCCGGGAAGATTGGCATGAATTGTGCTTATAGCTTTCTATGACCATATGCATGCAGCTCGTGCTATGTTCCCGTTAGACCTTTAATTCGTGTTCTGAAATATATAACGATAACCCCGGAGGAAGACATGTCTTTTAAGATAAACCTTAAACAGATGCTATGTGTCGCAGGTGCGCTGGCCATTACCGGCACAGCACAGGCGGATCCACAATTGTTGGAAGCAATGAAAAACCCGGATAACTGGGCGACTCAGGCAGGCGATTTCGCCAACCAGCGCTACAGTAAGCTGGATCAGATCAACAAGGACAACGTGAAGAATCTTCAGGTGGCCTGGACCTTTTCCACCGGCGTGCTGCGTGGACACGAGGGTGGACCACTGATTATTGGCGATGTCATGTATGTTCACAGCCCCTTCCCTAATAAGGTATTCGCTATCAGCCTGAAAGATCAGAGCCTGCTCTGGAAGTACGAGCCAACTCAGGATCCCAACGTGATTACCATCATGTGTTGTGATACGGTTAACCGCGGCCTGGCATTCGGTGACGGCAAAATCATTCTGCAACAGGCAGACACCACCATGGTGGCGCTGGATGCCAAAACCGGCAAAGAAGTATGGAAGGTCAAAAACGGTGACTTCAAACTGGGTGAAAGTAATACCAACGCCCCGCATATTTTCAAGGATAAAGTCATTACCGGTATTTCAGGTGGTGAATTCGGCGTTCGCGGACGTTTGATCGCCTATAACCTGAAAGACGGCAAGGAAGCCTGGAAAGCCTACTCTACCGGTCCTGACGATGAGATGCTGTTTGATCCGGAAAAAACCATGACCTGGACCGATGGCAAAATGGCGCCCGTCGGCAAGGACTCCTCGCTCAAATCCTGGAAAGGCGATCAATGGAAGATCGGCGGCGGCACCACCTGGGGCTGGTTCAGCTATGATCCGGCACTCAATCTGGTGTACTACGGTACCGGCAACCCTGGTACCTGGAACCCATCACAACGCCCTGGCGACAACAAATGGTCTATGACCATCTTCGCACGCGATCTGGATACCGGTAAAGCCAAATGGGTATATCAGATGACACCGCATGACGAATGGGATTATGACGGCGTTAACGAAAGCATCCTTGCTGATATCAAGGTCGGAGGCAAAGATCGCAAGGCACTGGTTCACTTTGACCGCAACGGGTTTGGCTATACGCTTGACCGTGAAAGTGGTGAGTTGCTGGTTGCCGAGAAATATGATCCAACCATCAACTGGGCTGACAAAATTGACATGAAATCCGGTCGTCCGGTTGTCAATGCCAAATACAGCCCTGCCAAAGGCGGTGAAGACGTCAACGTCAAGGGCATTTGCCCCTCTGCCCTGGGTACCAAGGATCAGCAACCTGCTGCGTTCTCACCCAAAACAGGCGTGTTCTACGTTCCTACCAACCACGTTTGCATGGACTATGAACCATTTGCAGTCGACTACACAGCCGGCCAGCCTTATGTAGGTGCAACGGTGTCCATGTTCCCAACGCCCGGAAGTCACGGTGGCATGGGTAACTTCATCGCCTGGGATGCAGACAAAGGCAAAATCCTGTGGAGTATCCCTGAAAGATTCTCCGTATGGAGTGGTGCACTCGCAACTGCCGGCGATGTGGTGTTCTACGGTACGCTTGAAGGCTATATCAAAGCCGTGGATACCAGCGGTAAAGAGCTGTGGAAATTCAAAACACCGTCTGGCGTGATTGGTAACGTCACCACCTGGAAATACGACGGTAAACAATACATCGGCGTACTGTCCGGTATTGGCGGCTGGGCCGGCATTGGTCTGGCAGCAGGTCTTGAAAAATCTACCGACGGCCTGGGCGCTGTGGGCGGCTATAAAGATCTGGCCAAATACACGGAGCTTGGCGGTGCACTGATGGTCTTCGCATTGCCTGATAACGTCGCTACCGCAGCGGCAGAAAAAACCACAAAAACGCAATAAATAGCGTCATGCAGGGTGGCCGGTCTATGCCGCTCACCCTGCACAATCAAGGCTTCAAAAGAAACACAAATTCATGGCGGCATGTGCAATGCCAACATGATAAATCTGGGACAAATTTAATATGATTTTACGTTTACGCACAATCGGAGCAGGACTTGCTATCGCCGGTATCTGTACTTTCTCTGCACAGGCCGCAACAACCACCACGTTCAGTAATGGGGGTGTAGAAGCAACACAAAGCACGCTCACAGCCGAATCACCGGAAAAACCCGATCTGCCAGCAGGTGCTGTACCGCCTCCTCCCGCTGCACCAGCAACGGCCGCAGAAAAACCAGCCGCAGCAGAGCCACCACCTCCGGCAGAAAAACCTGCAGCGGCACCTGCAGGCTCCGATAGCGGTGAAGTAAAGTATGTCGTCAAGGAAGGTAACAAGGTCGATGAGCACACACTGCAAGGCTGGAAGACCTGGCGTGCGCTCGATTGTGCACGCTGTCACGGCGCTGCTCAGCAAGGGCTTGTCGGACCATCTTTGATTGTGGCGATCCAAAAGCTGTCAGAAGATGAATTCAAGAAAACCGTGCTTGAAGGCCGCCTGCCTCAGGGCATGCCACCATTTGGCAGCGTTCCGCGCCTGGTAAAAAATATCGATAATCTATACACCTATTTGAAAGCACGTTCAGATGGAAAACTGGAAGCCGGTCATGTATACCCGCTGGACAAATAAAAGCGCTAATATAGGCATTCAGCAGGTGCTCCTGGGGAGCCCTGCCTGATCGCCCGCCTTTTATTTCAATTGTAATGATCGTTGTCGGAAGGATGTATTGCATGCTGTCAGATAAATTACTGCCTATACCGCGCGCTGCACTGCTTGTCTCGCTCATGCTGAGTGCCAGTCTGCTTGGTGCAACGGCACAGGCACAGGAGCCCAAAAAGCAAGACAAAGACGGTGAGAAAGTGTTGCGGGTATGCCAGGACCCCAACAATATGCCGATGTCCAGTCAGGACGAAAGCGGTTATGAAAATAAAATTGCAGCCCTGTTTGCCAAAAAACTGGGCTGGAAGCTGGAGCATACCTGGTTTCCGCAACGCATGGGGTTTACCCGCGCGACGCTGACGGCCAAAGACCCGGAAACCGACCGCTATAAATGCGATGTGGTCACTGGCGTCTCACCCGGCTTCGAACGCGGCATTCCTACCAAACGCTATATGACTTCCACCTACGCCCTCGTCTACGTCAAGGGCAAGGGTCTGGATAGCATCAAAAAACCGGAAGACATCATGTCGCTGGATCAGGCGACACTATCAAAAATCAAGATCGGTACCTTCTCCGGCACGCCACCCGTAAACTGGTTGTTAACACACAGCCTGCTGGAAAGAATGGTGTCATATCAGTTGCAAACTGGTGATCCTCAACAGTATCCGGGACAAATTATCGAGCATGATCTGGCCAACGGCAAAATTGATATTGCCATTGCCTGGGGGCCGATTGCCGGCTACTACGCCAAGCACGGTGACGGCGGCGTGCCCATGACGGTGGTGCCATTCGAATCCAAAATGGATCATCAGCAATTTGCATTCAACGTCGCGATGGGGGTTCGGCATGACAGCAGAAAGCTGCGTGACAAACTCAACGAGCTGATCGACTCAAGCGGCCCCGAGATCGCCGCTATTTTGCAGGAATATGGTGTACCTACTGCCACAGCACCGGTTGATCGCATCAAAGATGATGACGATGACTGAACGGATTGGCCGTATCTACGGTTGACCGACAAGACAGGAGACAAATCATGATTGATCGCCCTATTTTTCGCGCTGGCGTCACTGCGTTGCTGCTTGCATTCACATGCCAGGCACCGCTAGTGCTGGCAGCGACTAACGACCCGCCCGCCGCCACGACACCGGCAAGCAGCACTGCGTCCCCTGCATCGGACCCCATTACTGAAGCCGAACGCAAGCTGTTTCTGGACAAGCATTTTGCCAACACCAGCCGCCAGACCATTGATTACACCTTCCATCAGGAAGGCCCCAGCATGGCCACGCTCAACGACAAGGTCAAGGTGGATGTGCGCCAGCGACATGAAGACGGAACGGCATCGGTCAATGTAGACTTCCTTTCCGGCGAGAATCACACGCCGATAGAGCCCATTGAGCACGCCGAAGGTAATCCCGCCCTGCTGGGATTTCTGGAACGGGATATTGCCGAAATGAAGCGCTTTACCGGCGGCTCCACCGTTTACTTTCGCAAACGTATACGGCTGGCACTGGCCGACAGCAAGGTGAAAGTAGACAAAATCAATGTCAAATTCGAAAACCAGCAGGTGGAGGCTGATCGTATCACCATCCAGCCATATGTGAATGATCCGATGAAGGAAAAGATCGGTAAATATACCGCCAAACAATATGTCTTCGTAGTCAGTCCGAAGATACCCGGCGGCATTTATCAGGTTTATACCAGTGAAAAATTTACCGATAGCCAGCCAGCACGCGTGGACACATCGATGACGATTTCCGGAGGGGAAATACCGGGGTAGTGCGCATTCCGGCAATGTGCACGCAAAGGGCCCGTTCTTGTAACGGGCCCTTTTGCATCAGAGGACAGGCACAACCTGTCCGATCAGATCTGCCGTACCTCTAACGAGATGCTTAGTGAATATACACACCCCAGGGACGTTCGCCCACTGCAATATCAGTAATCTTCGCATTCTTTTCTGTGTCGATCACAGACACATTATTGGACCGGCCATTGGCCACATACAGTTTTTTCCCATCAGGTGAAATGGCCATATTCCATGGACGCTGTCCCACTTTAACAGTGGCAACGATTTCATCCTTGGCCGTATCAATCACCGATACGCTGCCGTCCCCCCCATTGGAAATATATACGCGGCTGCCATCAGGGCTGACAGTCACACCGTTAGAGCGCGTGCCGCCGGCAAGTTTCTTGACTACTTTGTTATTGGGCAGGTCGATCACATAAACTTCATTGCTGTTTTCAGCAGCCACATAAGCTTTACTGCTGTCAGGAAGATAGCCGATGCCACGGGGCCGTTTACCTACCTCAATCTCTGCGACCGCCTTGCGGGCCGGAAAATCAATCACATCAACAGAATGGCCGTCTTCGGCGCTCACCAAAAGCTTTTTGCCATCGGGCGAGAACACGGCATGCTCCGGATTATCTCCCTTGACTTTGATCTCGTCGACCATTTTATTGGTCTGCGTATCGATAATGGCAACTGTGTTATTCTCTTCGATCGCCGCAGCAACCCAGCGTCCGTCGGCAGATACATACACACCTTCTGGAGACTCTCCCAGGCTTACACTGCCGGTTACCTTACGCTGCTTCAGATCTACAATCTTGAGCTGATTATTGGTTTGCTGGCTAACATAGAGATTGTCGCCACTTGCCGCCAGACCACGGGGTTTCGCGCCCAGATCCTTGATGGTGTCCACTACCTTGTCTGTCGCGATATCTATGACGGAAATACTCGCACCGCCTTCGTTAGGCACATAGGCAAACGGTGCTGCACCGGCTGCGGTAGCAAACGACAGCAGTGTCGCTGCAAATGTTGTAATTAGTATTTTTTGTCTCATCCTTTAGTCTCCTTGACAACATAGTGGTGCTACCGGCCTGATGAGGAGCCTGGCAGCATTCGATAAATCACATCCCTATGTCCCGACACAAAGTGCGAGACGGCGGCCAGCACATGCAGAATGATCAGTCCCAGCAATATCCAGGAAATCAGCCCATGCAGCTGATTGAAAAATGCATAAATCGCTTTATCTTCCATGCCCCAGGGGGGCATTTCAATTGTGTTAAAAAATTTTACGCCCCACTTACTGAAGTTGGAAGCAATATAGCCGGTGAGCGGCAGCATCAGCATAAAAAAGTACAGCAAAAAATGGATGACGGAAGCTGCTTTTTGCTGCCAGTCGGGCACAGACGCGGGCAATACGGGGGGACGATGAGCAAGGCGCCAGCCGATACGCAGCAGGATCAGCAAGCCAATCAGCATGCCTGTGCTTTTATGTATATTCACAAAGTAGCTGCGATCAGGCACACCCCGCGGGATGCCCTCCAGATACCAGCCCAGAACAAACTGCCCTATAAGGCAGAGCGCAACCAGCCAATGCAACGCCATAGCCACTCGTGTATAACGAGGTGCATCCATGTATGTCATCCCCTTCGGCTATATATGCCGGTTTTGATTTTTAAACCTGCCGTCTCAGAAAACCCGGCCATTTGACTAAACTCTAACACGACTTATCACCTCTGTCATTGCGGGCAATCACCATGAGGGATGTGAAAGAAAAGAGGCGAACGGGAAAGGCATGTACACGGTGGAAATGGCACTTTACCCTCTTATCGTCTCACCTGCCCGATCCAGCAAATCCGAACTGCCACCGTTGAGCAACATCGAATGGAAACGTGACAATTCGCTTTTATGCAGTAACGTAACCGGGCAGGCCAGCTGATCCGCATACTTTCTGAAGCCCTCATCCAGCACGCCATTGCGAATATGGTCCGCCACATTCACATTAGAAACCACGGGCTGCTCCTTTATCAGAATCAGCCTCTCTGCATTCAAATGGCGTGCAAGCCACGCCGCGATACTATCGGATGAAATCGTCGAGTCGGTCATATGATCCGGTATATTGCGCATTAAGGACAGTGGCATCCATAGCGCGACACCCCCCCGTTGCAGCGTCTGGCGCACATGACGTGCATCAAGAACCGGGCTGATCTGCGGTGCCATGCTACTGATCAGCAAACCATACTGTGCACCGGTCAGCAGCAGCATATTGTGCGTTACCAATCGGTCCAGCTTCCAGCGCGCTTTCATCTTGTCGACAAATTCTGCACCCTGCCAGCGGCCAGGCACAATAATGACCCGCCCCCCGCCGACGGTACTGATTTCTTCAACCCAGTCCTGCAATGTATCATCATGAGCCAGAGCACCGTCAAGCTTGACTACCCACATGTTGTCCCTCTCCTGGTCTTGTATTTTTATATATTGGCTCCAGACTAACAAAAGCAATATTCGTACCAGAATGTGTGGCAATCAGGGCTGTGTAGTCAAATTGTCGGCATCGGGCAAGATGTATCAGGCGCGAGCCCGTTACCCGCAGGTAAACCGCCACTCTGCCGGCAACCTGCCCCTGGCGCCAACCATCGCCGCCGGATGTTGCCGCCGTATCAGCGGCATCACCCTGCGCACGTACTGTGACGCATGCGTGACAATGTGTACCATCAGGCGCTCAGGCCCATATATTGATCAGGGCACCGCCATCATTAATCAGAAATTCCTTCAGCCCCAGGGCTGCGGGCGCGAGCTTCTTGGTGCGCAAGTGCGCCACCCGCCAGTGCCGCAAAATCGGCGTATCCTGAATATCCAGCAAGGCCAGATGGCCGGCGGCCAGCTCATGACGAACTGTGCGCAAGGACAGAAAGGTGACTCCCATACCCGCCATCACAGCCTGTTTAATAGACTCATTGCTGGGCATCTCCATCACAATGCGCGGTGTGATGTTATGTTGCTGAAAAATGCTTTCCATGGTTGCCCGTGTTCCCGATCCGCTTTCTCTTACCACAAAATCAATATCATTGAAAATCGACAGGGGCGCCTGACGACGTCGTGACAAGGGATGCTCGGGCGCGCTGACAAACCCAAGGGGATTAGTGGCGAATGCCTCCGACAGGCAATCGAGCCTTTCAGGTACCCTGCCGGTAATGGCCAGATCCAGTTCATTGCGCTCCAGCATATTAAAAATCTGATCACGATTCTGAATCTGCAGCGAAATTTCAATACTGGGAAAACGCTTACGAAAATGCACCAGCAACATGGGAACAAAGTATTTTGCCGTGCCCACGATACCCAGATTGATGCGCCCGCGCTGCAAGCCTTTGAGGCCTTCTACCACATCGTCAAGCTGGCTCATTTGTGAGGTTGCGGCAATCACATATTGCTCCACCTCACGCCCTGCTTCGGTCAGGCGAATTTGCCGGCCATTTGCCTCTACCAGCGCAATGCCCAGCGCGTCTTCCAGCTGACGCAATTGTGTGGATACGGCAGGCTGGGTCACATGCAATTTTTCTGCAGCCTTGGATACAGACTCGGCACGAGCCACCTCCAGAAAAGTATCCAGCTGTCTCAGTGTGTAACGTCTCATAGTGATGTATAAGCCTGAGCTTATGTTTTTTTCGATATTTATTATTAGACCTGAAGCAACACCATTTGTATAGTTCGTTCATACCGGTAAGACGCAGCACCCTGCCGGCTTGATCATGCAAGGCACTCAGGAGATAGACAATGAACGATATCAGCAACGTCCAGATCAGGGACCGAAAAAACGCTATGCAGCCGGTGTACTCAAGTACGCACAAATGGGTTACTGGGATGGCGACTACGAACCCACGGACACCGATATACTCGCGGTATTTCGTATCACACCGCAAGACGGGGTTGACCCGATTGAAGCGGCCGCAGCCGTTGCCGGCGAATCATCCACAGCAACCTGGACAGTGGTCTGGACCGACAGGCTGACCGCCTGCGATAAATACCGCGCAAAAGCATACCGGGTTGATCCGGTTCCCAACAACGAAGGTCAATACTTCTGCTATATCGCCTATGACCTTTCCCTGTTTGAAGAAGGCTCTATCACCAACGTGACCGCCTCTATCATCGGCAATGTGTTTAGTTTCAAACCGCTCAAGGCAGCCCGACTCGAAGACATGCGCTTTCCAGCCGCGTACGTGAAAACTTTCGCCGGCCCGCCCACAGGCATTATTGTTGAACGCGAGCGTCTGGATAAATTCGGTCGTCCATTACTGGGCGCCACCACCAAACCCAAACTGGGCCTGTCCGGACGCAATTACGGCCGGGTGGTTTACGAAGGTCTCAAAGGCGGTCTGGACTTTATGAAGGATGACGAGAACATCAACTCTCAGCCTTTTATGCACTGGCGCGATCGTTTCCTGTTCGTGATGGACGCAGTCAACAAAGCCTCGGCCGCAACCGGCGAAGTCAAGGGCAGTTACCTGAACATCACCGCCGGCACCATGGAAGAGATGTATCGTCGCGCCGAGTTTGCCAAAGAACTGGGATCCGTTATCGTGATGGTCGATCTGGTGGTCGGCTGGACCGCGATCCAGTCCATCTCCCACTGGTGTCGTCAGAACGACATGATTCTGCATATGCACCGTGCCGGTCACGGTACTTACACCCGCCAGAAAAACCACGGCGTATCTTTCCGGGTCATTGCCAAATGGCTGCGCCTGGCTGGCGTGGATCACCTGCATGCCGGAACCGCAGTGGGCAAGCTCGAAGGCGATCCAATGACAGTACAGGGCTATTACAACGTCTGCCGCGATGCCTATACGCAGACCGACCTGCCGCGCGGCATTTTCTTTGACCAGGACTGGGTGGCCTTGCGTAAGGTATTGCCCGTCGCATCTGGCGGCATTCACGCCGGTCAAATGCATCAACTGCTGGAGCTGTTCGGTGACGACGCCATCCTGCAGTTTGGCGGTGGCACCATTGGTCACCCCGACGGGATTCAGGCGGGCGCCGTCGCCAATCGCGTCGCACTTGAATCGATGGTTCTGGCGCGCAACGAAGGTCGCAACATTGCAGAAGAAGGACCGCAAATTCTCAAGGATGCAGCCAAACATTGCGGCCCCTTGCGGGCAGCGCTGGATACCTGGGGTGAAGTGACCTTCAACTACCAGTCTACCGATACCTCTGACTATACGCCCGTGCCGTCTGTCGCCTGATATGACATTTGCAATTAACAGGCATACCCACCGAATTTCACGATAAGAGAGAACATCATGCGAATTACACAAGGCACCTTTTCGTTTCTTCCTGATCTGACCAACGAACAGATTACCAAGCAACTGCAGTATTGCCTGAACAACGGCTGGGCTGTCGGTATCGAATATACCGATGATCCTCATCCGCGCAACACCTACTGGGAAATGTTCGGCAATCCCATGTTCGATCTGCGCGATGCCGCAGGCATCCTGCAGGAAATCGAACAGGCGCGCAAAACGTTCCCGAACCACTACATTCGGGTGACTGCATTCGACTCAACACACACCGTTGAATCTGTCGTTATGTCATTCATCGTCAATCGCCCCGAAAACGAGCCAGGCTTTCGCCTGGTCCGTCAGGAAATTGACGGACGGCGCATGCGCTATACGATTGAAAGCTATGCCGTGGCCGCCAGCGCTGAAGGCAGCCGTTATTGATATTGTGATGCGGCCTGCCGGGGCCCGCATTGCCCCGGCATTGTACCCACGCTAAAGGAGAGGACCATGGCGCAAACAACACAGAACGCGACGACACAGGAACAGGTGCAGGCAGGACAAGCCAGCACGGCCTCGGAAGATCGTCAGGTGATAGCCGCTACGCTGCAGCAGCTCGATCGCGAACTGGTGGGTTTGGCGCCGGTCAAGCAACGTATCCAGGATATTGCCGCATTGCTGCTGGTTGACAAGCTGCGTGCCGAGCGCGGACTGCGCACCGGCGCACCCAATTTGCACATGAGCTTCACCGGTAATCCTGGTACGGGTAAAACCACGGTCGCCATGCGCATGGCACAAATCCTGCACCAGCTGGGCTATCTGCGGCGCGGCCATCTGGTCTCAGTCACGCGGGATGACCTGGTCGGGCAATACATCGGACATACTGCGCCGAAAACCAAGGAGGTACTGAAAAAAGCCATGGGCGGCGTGCTGTTCATTGACGAAGCCTATTACCTTTATCGCCCCGAGAACGAACGGGACTACGGCCAGGAATCCATTGAAATCCTGCTTCAGGTCATGGAAAACAATCGCGATGACCTGGTGGTTATTTTTGCCGGTTACAAGGACCGGATGGACAAGTTCTTTTCATCCAACCCGGGTATGTCTTCACGCGTGGCCCATCATATTGACTTTCCTGATTACGCGCCCGAAGAGCTGGAAAAAATTGCAGATATCATGCTGGAGGGCATGCAATATCGCTTTGATGAACCCGCGCAGCAGGCATTCTCTGAATATATCCTCAAGCGCATGCAACAGCCGTACTTTGCTAACGCCCGCAGCGTGCGCAATGCACTGGAGCGGGCCCGGCTGCGCCACGCATCCCGGCTGATGCGTACGCCGGACAACCTGAGCGATATCGAGCTGCAAACCATCAGCGCACAGGACATCCGTGCAAGCCGGGTTTTTACTGATGCAGCCTCGTCCGGTCATGACACCGGCAACCGGCAGGAGCTGCCGGAAAAAAACGGGAGACATAATATGCTCAAGGCACTGATTTTTGACGTTGATGGAACACTGGCCGATACTGAAACCGTCCATCTGCGCGCATTCAATACCGCTTTTATCCTGGCAGGACTCGATTGGTACTGGGACGAAGACCAGTACAAACAATTGCTGGCCATCAGCGGCGGCAAGGAGCGCATGGCGCACTACTGGCTTTCCATTGATCCGGAAGGCGCCAGCACGCTGCAGGCCGCCAGAAAAATCCGCGAAGTGCATGCCATCAAGACCGAGGAATACGCACGTTTGGTCGACAATGGTCAGGTAACTCTGCGTCCCGGAATACATCGGCTGATCATTGACGCCTATTGCGCGGGCATGCCGCTGGCCATCGCCACCACAACTACCGCAGCCAATGTAGAAGCACTGCTGCTGCACTGCCTGGGGGCAGACTGGAGAAAGTTTTTCGTCACTATTTGCGATGCCAGCACGCCGGGCAAGAAAAAGCCGGAACCCGATGTTTACCTGCATGCCCTGTCTGCACTGAATGTGGAAGCGAGCAATTGTATCGCCTTTGAAGACTCGGAAAACGGCCTGCGCGCGGCAACCAAGGCCGGTATTTCAACCATCATTACACCCACGCATTTCACAGAAGGTCAGGATTTTTCCAGCGCCATGCTGGTGTTGCCCCATCTGGGAGACCCTGATCTACCTGTACCGGCTGGCAATGGTATCCACCAGACTCTGGTCGATCTGCTCACGCTTAAATGCCTGCATGCAGACCCCCTGCTTAAAGCGGGCTAAACCAAGGCGCGCCAAATGAATCAAATCGAGGAGACACTCATGCAAACACCGCAACGCCCTACCCTGACCCAGTTCCTGATTGACGAGCGGCGCCGCTTTCCCGAAGCGGGTGGCGACTTCAATAGCGTGATACTCAATATCGCGCTGGTCTGTCGCAGAATTTCACACGCCATTGCCTGCGGTGCCCTGGCCGGTGTCAACGGCAGCGCCGATTCCACCAATGTACAGGGAGAAGATCAGAAAAAGCTCGATATCCTGAGCAACGACCTGTTCATCGAAGGCAACCAGTGGGGAGGACAACTGGCCGGCATGGTATCGGAAGAGCTCGATGAACCCTACAGCATTCCCAAACCCTATACCCGTGGCCGGTATCTGTTGCTGTTCGATCCACTTGATGGCTCATCCAATATTGACGTTAATGTGTCTGTCGGCAGTATTTTCTCGGTTTTGCGCGCCCCCGACTCTCGGCGTGCCACCAAAGCCGAAGACTATCTGCAACCCGGCGTTGAACAGGTTGCTGCCGGCTATGCTATCTATGGCCCCGCAACCATGCTGGTACTTTCAGTGGGCACGGGTGTTCACGCATTCACCCTATGTCCGCTGGTCGGGGAATTCATGCTCACTCACCCGAACCTGAAAGTGCCGGAAGACACCAGCGAATTTGCGATCAACACGTCCAACAGCCGCTTCTGGGAAGAACCGGTGCGCCGTTATGTGGATGAGTGCATTGCCGGCAAAACCGGCGAACGCGGCAAGGATTTCAACATGCGCTGGATCGCTTCGCTGGTTGCCGAGGCGCACCGGATCCTGATGCGCGGCGGCGTCTTTCTGTATCCGCGGGATAATAAGCAGCCTGCCCGCAACGGTAGACTGCGCCTGCTTTACGAGGCCAACCCGATAGGTTTCATCATGGAACAGGCTGGTGGACGCGCCAGTACCGGTCATGAACCGGTCATGCAGGTTAAGCCCACCGACATCCATCAGCGTATCGGCTTTATCTTCGGCTCAAAAAATGAAGTTGAGCGGATCGAGCAGTATCACAAGCATCCGCGACGGGTTGACTCGCCTAATCCGCTTTTTCACGAACGCAGCCTGTTCACCGAGACGCCGAACATGCAATAAACCGACATGCGCAGCGGCGCCAGCAGCGACGATCATCGCTGAAGAACGTCCTTGCGCTATATGCACATAACGACAAATTTTTTTATCAGAGGGCCAGAATCATGTCAGAACGCCACCCGATTATCTCCATTACCGGTTCTTCAGGCGCGGGAACTACATCCGTGACCCGAACCTTCCAGAATATCTTCCGGCGCGAAGGGGTGACCGCCGCGACTATTGAAGGCGATAGTTTTCACCGCTACAACCGCGCGGAAATGAAAGAAAGACAGGCTGCAGCAGAGAAAAACGGCAATGCAAATTTCAGCCATTTCGGGCCGGATACCAATCTGTTTGCCGAGCTCGAAACCCTGTTTCGCACATACAGCGAAAGCGGCACCGGCAAACGGCGCAAGTACCTGCATGATCCGCAGGAAGCCGCTCCCTACAAACAGGAGCCGGGTACGTTCACTGACTGGGAAGACGTTCCTCCGGAAACCGACCTGCTGTTTTATGAAGGCCTGCACGGCGCTGTGGTGCACGACAAAGTCAATATTGCACAATATCCCGACCTGCTGGTTGGCGTCGTACCGGTGATCAATCTCGAATGGATCCAGAAATTGTGGCGCGACAAATCCACCAGGGGCTATTCGGCCGAAGCGGTGACCGATACGATTCTGCGTCGCATGCCTGACTATGTCAATCATATTTGTCCGCAGTTTGCGCTGACCCATGTCAACTTCCAGCGCGTACCATGCGTCGATACCTCCAATCCGTTTATTGCAAGAGACATACCGGCGCCGGACGAAAGCTTTGTGGTTATTCGCTTTGCCAATCCCAAAGGGATTGACTTTCAATATCTGCTGAATATGATCCACGACTCATTTATGTCGCGCGCCAACACGATTGTCGTTCCCGGCGGAAAAATGGAGCTGGCCATGCAATTGATCTTTACCCCTTTTATCTGGCGCATGATGGAGCGCAAGAAACGCGCTACACAGGCTTAAGGAGACCACCATGAACGTAGCCCAAAGAATAACCGTTGAAGATACGCGGCATGCCGATGCATTACGTTTTCTGGCTGCCGATGCCGTAGAACAGGCGCAATCCGGGCATCCGGGTGCACCCATGGGCATGGCCGATATCGCCGAGGTGCTGTGGCGACGTCATCTGTCGCATAATCCTGCTGACCCCACCTGGTTCAATCGCGACCGCTTCGTGTTGTCCAACGGCCATGGCTCCATGCTGCTGTATGCGCTGCTCCACCTGACCGGCTACGATCTGCCGCTGGATGAAATCCGCCAGTTCCGTCAACTGCATTCACGCACGCCCGGTCACCCGGAGGTCGGCTTGACGCCTGGCGTAGAAACCACCACCGGACCGCTGGGTCAGGGGCTGACCAATGCGGTAGGCATGGCGCTGGCCGAAAAACTGCTGGCCCGTCGCTACAATCACCCTGGCCATATGATCGTGGACCATTACACCTACGTCTTTCTGGGTGATGGTTGTCTGATGGAAGGCATCAGCCACGAAGCCTGCTCGCTGGCCGGCACGCTGGGACTGGGCAAGCTGATCTGCTTTTACGATGATAATGGCATCTCCATTGACGGCGACGTCGAAGGCTGGTTCGGCGACGACACGGCGGCCCGCTTTGCCGCCTACAACTGGAACGTGATTGCCGATGTTGACGGACATAACCCTGCCGCCATTGATGCCGCCATCTTCCAGGCCAAATCGCAGCCGGCCGCCCAGGCACGGCCAACCCTGATCTGTTGCCGCACCCATATCGGCCACGGTGCACCCACCAAGGCGGGTAGCCATGAAGTGCATGGCGCGCCACTGGGCACCGATGAAATCGCCGCGATGCGCGCAGCACGAAACTGGCCTCACGCAGAATTTGAATTGCCTGCCGATGTTGTAGACGACTGGAATGCGGTCGAACAAGGCGCCGCGCGGCAAATGCTTTGGCAGCAGCAGTACGACCGCTGGGAGGCACGATTCCCCGAAGACGCGAAGGAACTGACCCAGCGACTGGCTGGCGATATCCCGGACGGCATGCTGCAGGCTCTGGAGGAACTGCTGGACAATAGCACTGCCTTGCACGGCAACATCGCCACCCGCAAGGCCTCGCAGATCGTGCTCGAAGCGATCACGCCCGAGTTGCCCGGACTGTTCGGTGGCTCAGCCGATCTCAGCGGCTCGAATCTGACCAACGTGAAATCATCGGTCTGGGTCAACCATCATGGCCAGGGTAATTATTTAAGCTACGGTGTACGCGAATTCGGCATGGCCGGGATCATGAACGGGCTGGCCCTGCATGGTGGATTCATTCCTTATGGCGGCACATTCCTGACCTTCTCGGATTATTCACGCAATGCGATTCGCATGGCAGCGCTCATGAAACAGCGCGTGATTCATGTGTTTACCCACGACTCGATCGGCCTGGGCGAAGATGGTCCTACCCATCAGCCGGTGGAACACCTGAGCGCGCTGCGTGTGATTCCCAACAACCGCGTCTGGCGTCCCTGCGACGGTGAAGAAACCGCCATTGCATGGCAGCAGGCGTTACAGCGACGGGAGGGTCCCAGTTGTCTGGTGCTCTCGCGTCAGGGTCTGATGCCGTTTACGCGCGAGAAGGCACAACGCGAGCAGATTGCGCGCGGCGGGTATATCCTGCAGGACGACGCCCAGGCGCAGGTGGTATTGATTGCCACCGGATCGGAGGTGGGCATCGCCGTTAGCGCAGCAGCCAGCCTGCGTGAGGATGGCATAGCAGTGCGCGTGGTCTCCATGCCCTGCGTGGAAGAATTTTTTGCTCAGCCACAATCCTGGCGCGATCAGGTGCTGCCGCCCGCTTTGCCGCGCGTCAGTATTGAAGCCGGTTCCACCTGGTTCTGGCGTGGCCTTGTGAATAACGGCACTGCTATCGGCCTGGACAGTTTCGGCGAATCCGCACCGGCAGCCCAGTTATACGACTATTTCGGTATCAATCCGCAAGCAGCATGCAATGCAGTTCACGCGCTGCTTGAACAGGCTTCATAACACGACATGTTCGCAGGGGTTTCTTTTATTAACCCCCCCTGCACCACCCAAAGGAGATCAGTATGGCCCTCGTTTCTTTACGTCAATTGCTGGATCACGCCGCCGAGCATGGTTACGGCATTCCGGCATTCAATGTCAACAATCTGGAACAGATCCAGGCCATTATGCAGGCTGCCGCCAGTACTGATAGCCCGGTCATTCTGCAGGCCTCTGCCGGTGCACGCAAATATGCCGGCGAAGCCTTTCTGCGCCGCCTGGTCGAGGCGGCCATTGAGTCTTATCCGGATATCCCGGTGTGCATGCACCAGGATCATGGTGCCAGCCCGGCCGTATGTCAGGCGTCTATTCGCTCCGGTTTTTCAAGTGTGATGATGGACGGTTCGCTGATGGCCGACATGAAAACGCCCTCCAGCTACGACTATAATGTGGCCGTCACGCGCCAGGTTGCCGATATGGCCCACTGCGTAGGTGTGTCGGTTGAAGGTGAACTGGGCTGCCTGGGCTCACTCGAGTCAGGTCAGGCCGGTGAAGAAGACGGTTCCGGCGCCGAAGGCGTGTTGTCGCATGAACAGCTGCTGACCGACCCGGAACAGGCGGCCGACTTTGTCGCCCGGACAGGCGTGGATGCCCTGGCCATTGCCATTGGTACCAGCCATGGCGCCTATAAATTTACCCGCAAGCCCACCGGCGACATCCTGGCGATTGATCGCATCCGTGCCATCCACGAACGCATTCCCAACACACATCTGGTCATGCATGGTTCTTCCTCTGTTCCTCAGGAATGGCTGGAGATCATTCGCCAGAACGGCGGCGATATTCGTGAAACTTACGGCGTACCGGTAGAGGAAATTTGCGAAGGCATCAAAAACGGCGTTCGCAAAGTCAATATTGATACCGATATCCGTCTGGCAATGACCGGCGCCATTCGCCGCACCATGATGCAGGACACGGCAGAATTTGATCCGCGCAAATTTTTCAAAGAAGCCACTGCGGCGGCACGACAGATTTGCCAGGATCGCTTCGAAGCATTTGGCTGCGCCGGTCGCGCCGCTTCCATCAAACCGATAGCATTGGAAAAAATGGCCGGCATCTACGCCAAGCAGGCCGCAGCCGCCTGATTCCTGTTCGTTTTATTTCTGCTTCTTTGCAGCCACACCGGATAAGACCTGGCCGTTTCAGGATCCTTGTCCGGTGTCGGCATATATACGCATCAATCACCCTACTCTGGCATCCGGTTTCGTCTTTATCCCGGTCTGTATATTTAATTCAATTTTGATGAATTTTATAAGCGCGTGGCGTTCAATTCGGATGATCACAAGAACGAGACTTAGCCGTGCTTATCTTATCGAATTTTGCATTTTCAATTTTTGGACATGGTGATGTTTGACTTGTCGATGTCCGGCTTATCGATGTCCGGCTTATCGATGTCCGGCTTATCGGTGTCTGGCTTATCAATGCCGGATTATCGACGTCTGACTTATCAACGTCTGACTTATCAATGCCTGGCTTGGCGACGTTGACTGCTGGACGAGCTGTCATACCAGGCCTGAGCATTGATTGAAAATGACGAAGGGGCTCAATAAAAAGAGCCCCTTCTTTTTGGCTGTTGCGTCCGTACCGACACAACAGTTATACCGCCTTTATAAACACCCGGCCGACAGCCAGACTGCGAGCCGGGTTACTGCATCAGTCGAACGTTACGACAGAACGAATTGATGTACCTGCGTGCATCAGATCAAATGCCTCGTTAATCTTCTCAACTGGCATCACATGTGTGATCAGATCATCAATGTTGATCTTCCCTTCCATATACCAGTCAACAATTTTCGGTACATCGGTACGACCGCGTGCGCCACCGAAGGCCGAACCCTGCCAGACGCGACCGGTAACCAGCTGGAACGGCCTTGTGGAGATTTCCTGACCGGCTCCGGCCACGCCGATAACGGTGCTCTTACCCCAGCCTTTATGGCAGGACTCCAGCGCCTGGCGCATCAGATTGACATTACCGATACATTCAAAGGTATGATCGGCGCCGCCTTTGGTCAGACTAACCAAATAGGGAACGATATCGCCTTCCACTTCTTTCGGATTGACAAAATGCGTCATGCCGAATTTACGGGCCAGCTCTTCGCGTGCAGGATTAATATCCACGCCGATAATCATATCAGCACCCGCCAGACGCGCACCCTGTACGACGTTCAGGCCAATACCGCCCAGACCGAACACAATGACCTTATCGCCTGGCTGAACTTTAGCCGTGTAGATAACCGCACCCACACCCGTTGTGACGCCGCAGCCGATATAGCAGACTTTTTCAAATGGCGCGTCTTCACGGATTTTGGCAAGTGCAATTTCCGGTACTACTGTGTAATTAGAAAAGGTAGACGTGCCCATGTAGTGGAACACATCCTTACCATTCAATTTGAAACGGCTGGTGCCATCAGGCATCAGACCTTTACCCTGCGTTTCACGAATGGCGCCACACAAATTGGTTTTGCGTGAAAGGCAGAATACGCAATTGCGGCACTCAGGCGTATAAAGCGGAATCACGTGATCGCCTGGTTTGAGCGTGGTCACGCCAGCCCCGACTTCTACGACCACACCGGCACCTTCGTGGCCGAGAATAGCCGGAAAGATTCCTTCCGGATCATCACCGGACAGCGTGAACATGTCTGTATGACATACGCCCGATGCCTTGATTTCCACCAGCACTTCGAATGCACGCGGACCGTCCAGCTGAACCGTCTCGATAGTCAGCGGCGCTCCGGCTTTGGTGGCAACAGCGGCTTTGGTTTCCATTACTTCAACTCCTGCTTAAGATGCATTTTTCGATTTTGCAACGTGTGTTGCGATAACGTCCATCAACGCTGGCGACAGCGCATCATAGGGAGGCAATCCCAGTTCGTTCAGTCTTGCACGAATGCCACTCATTTCGGCAGGATCAGTACCTGTTTCGATGATAGAGGAGACAAAAGCGGCAAAAGTAGGGGCAGACCAGCCGGTTTGAGGAGAACGCTCTGTATGAATGAAATCGAGCCCATAAAATGGATGCCCTGTATTTTCAATGCGGCCATACATATGAACGCCACAACCGGTGCACGCATGACGCTGGATCGCTGCTGATTCATCAACCACTTTGAGTTTGTCGCCATTCGCGGTCACTTGCACCGACTCTTTGGGAACGACAGCAACCTGTGAAAACAGGGCGCCGGTAGGCCGCCAGCATTTGGAGCAACCACAAAGGTGATTATGAGCCGATTGCGAGTTCACGGTTACTTCAACCCTGTCTGTCTCGCAATTGCAAACCAGTTTGCCACCGGTAAAGTTATTGTCTGTACTAGCCTGAACGCCATTGTTAACGGCTGGATGGATATTGTAACTCATATATGTCTCCGGATTGGTGATGGATGATTCTGACTAAATCGGGCACCTTCCCCGCCGTACGTGACAGCATACATGTGGGCAGGCAATAACCACCACTCAAGCAACTTCCGTGCCAATCATCAGAAACGACCGCCCGCAGTGCTGAAAGCACAGGGAACAACAGCATAACGGATATGCTTTCCGCACGGCTTTACATCTGTCATGGCAAAGACACATATCAGCAGTTGTTCAGAATACGATACAGGCTGTCCCATCATCCGCAGCAGATGCATGCAAGCTGATACAGATGCAGCACCTGACGGATCAGACCAGAGACGGTCTATGGGCGGCAGCACAGGTGCCGCTCATTGGCAGGTCAGATTACCGGGTCCGATTACCGGGTCAGATAGTCGGGCCATCGTGTCCGTCAGCGCCGCCCGGATGAGCGGATCGGCAGGCGTATGCGTGCCGCCCGGGATCCAGTGCAGCTCAGCGCGAGGCAGAAAGCGCTGCAGCAAATGCACGTTGGCGGCAGGGCATATCCAGTCATGAGTGCCGTGCAGCAAAGTGGTATGCACCTGCACCTCGCGCAATTGTTCCAGCAGTGCGGGCAGATCAATAAACCCGGCGTGGCGCAGATAGTGCGCCTGAATACGATATTTATGGACAGTACGCTCGGCAGCCTGGGCACGGCTGGATTCGGACTCCCTATTGCGGTTGTCATTCTGCGATGGCGCGCCAGTCGCGTCCTGGGTCTGGGCCTGCGCATCCGGGTTCCGGCCCGATTGAGTGTCCGCCGTTTGTTCGCTGCGCGTCTGCTGAGTGTTGCGGCCCGCCATCATGGCCGTCATGATCGCGTTCTCGTAATGACTCCAGCGTTGGGCTGCATCCGATATTTTCTCCTGATCATCGCCCAGCAGTCTGTCGGCCAGCGTAGGCAGCACCGCAGCTTTCTCAAGGTCGTTCATTGTTTGCGTCAGGCTGTTCCAGGCTTGCGGTACCAATGCCTGCAACTGCTGAAAGAACCAGTCCAGCTGCAGACGGGACGGTAAAAATGTGCCACGCAACACCAGATGGTCAATACTGGCGGCATGCCGGGTGGCATAGGCAAGGGCCAGACAGGCACCCCACGATCCGCCCACAACCGTCCAGGCGGGAATGGCAAGATGCAGCCTGAGCTGCTCCATATCGGCCACCAAATGGCCCGTTGTATTATGCTCCAGACTGCCGGTGGGCAGACTTTTACCACTGCCACGCTGATCGAACAGGACCACGCGCCAGTGGCGCAGGTCGAACCAGTCCAGCATGCCAGCATTGCTGCTACTGCCCGGCCCGCCATGCAACACAACCACGGCAGGTGCCCGAAAATTGCCGAACTCGGCATAGTACAACTGGTGACCATCCGGGGTTTGCAGGTAACCGTTGGAAATTGGAATGCTCATAAAACAAATGCCTGAACAGAAAATGAAAACGGGATCACATCAATACAGCTGCTATAATACGCAGGACTTAACCGGAAATTTTTTGCCGGTTAAAGTGCCTTGACAAATATGCGCGTCATGCTACCATTAATTTGACTGCGCATCGTTTTACACAGTCATGCAAGGCCGTAACCATATGGAATGATCCGCATCATGCTGATTGTTGTGTCCATATACTTTCTGCCTGCTGCTTCAACATTTTTCATCTGAAAAGGAGACATTTATGAAATGGACAAAACCTGAGTTTTGCGATCTGCGTTTCGGCTTTGAAATCACAATGTACATCGCCAATCGTTAATCTGCATCCTACGCTCATACCATGCGGCGCTGGCGAGAGCCAGTGCCGTTTTAGTTGCTACCTATGAAAATTCTTGTGCTTGGCTCTGCCGCCGGTGGCGGATTCCCGCAGTGGAACTGCAACTGCCCTAACTGTGACGGTGTACGCCGCAAAACCATTCGTGCGATTCCCCGCACCCAGTCATCCATCGCAATCTCGGCCGATGGCATTCAATGGCTGCTGGTCAATGCTTCTCCCGATATTCTCAAACAGATTCAGTCCAACCCGGCGCTACAGCCGGCGCGCAGTGTGCGCGATACAGGTATCACATCTGTGATATTGATGGATGCACAGATCGATCACGTAACGGGCCTGTTGATGCTGCGCGAAAGCAGCAGCCCCCTGCCCTTGTACTGTACCGAGCCGGTCTGGAAAGATCTAAGCACCGGCCTGCCGCTTACCCAGGTCCTGTCGCATTATTGCGGACTGACGCATCGGCATATTACTGTGGAAGAAAACCGTTTCAGCCCGCCCTTGCAACTGGCCGAGCTCCCCGGTATTTCCATTACGCCGTTTCCGCTCTCCAGCAAGGCACCGCCCTATTCACCCAACCGCAACAACCCGCAGGTAGGTGACAATATCGGCCTGCTTATTACCAGCGAACAATCCGGTAAAAGCCTTTTTTATGCACCAGGTCTGGGTCAGATTGAACCGCTGGTACTGGAGGCCATGTCCCGCGCCGACTGTATCATGGTAGACGGGACCGTATGGACCGAAGACGAGATGATCCGCCTTGGCCTGTCGCGCAAAACCGCGGCCCAGATGGGGCATCTGCCACAATCCGGACCCAATGGCATGATCAGCGTGCTGGATTCGCTTGGTGATCATAAACGCAAGATTCTTATTCATATTAACAATAGCAATCCGATCCTGAATCAGGATTCGGAGCAGGCAGCAATATTACAGCGGCATCATATTGAAATCGCTGTTGACGGCATGGAGATCACACTGTGAGCATCGTTCTTTCGAACCTCGCTGGATATAACCAGAAACAAACCGACCCCGAAGCCTGGGACCGGGCTGAGTTTGAACGTCAGCTGCGCGCCAAAGGCGCCGGCTACCACATCCACCACCCCTTCAACGTACGGATGAACAGTGGCCAGCTGAGCCCGGACGATATCCGCTGCTGGGTGGCCAACCGCTTCTACTACCAGATCAACATTCCGCTCAAAGATGCGGCGGTCATGTCAAACTGCCCGGACCGGGAAACCCGTCGTCGCTGGATCCTGCGCATGCTGGATCACGACGGCTATGGTGATAACGAGGGCGGCATTGAAGCCTGGACACGTCTGGGCGAAGCAGTAGGCATTAGTCGCGAAGATTTGTGGTCTCTGAAGCTGGTTGCACCCGGCGTACGTTTTGCTGTCGATGCCTATGTCAACTTCGCGCGTCAGGTACCCTGGCAGGAAGCGGTGTGTTCATCGCTCACCGAAATGTTTGCGCCCAAAATCCATAAGGACAGGCTGGCCAACTGGCCCGGCCATTATCAGTGGATCGAGGCTGGCGGCCTGGAATATTTCCGCAGCCGCATCTCTCTGGCCGAACGAGATGTCGAGCACGGACTGCAGGTCACGCTCGACTACTTCACCACCCGCAAGCAGCAGGCGCGGGCACTGGAAATTCTGCAATTCAAACTGGATGTTCTCTGGTCCATGCTTGACGCCATTGAAAAAGCCTGCCAGCAAAACAGCGAGACGAGCCATGCCTGATCTGCCCGAAAAACCCCAGCTGTCACGCCTGTTCCGGCTGCAATATGAAAAAGCGCAAAATGCCTACGTCCTGCTGTACCCGGAGGGCATGGTCAAGCTCAATGACAGTGCAGCCGAAATTCTGCGTCGCTGTGATGGCGATCGCACTATTGCCCAGATCGTCGCCGATCTGGAACAAAGCTTTGCCACGACAGGATTGCAGAACGATGTTGAGTCGTTTCTGCAGGCTGCACAGGAGCGTGGCTGGATTAAATAGAGGTCACCATGGATATCCCTCAAGCTGCTGAACAACAGCAAAAAGCCACCATTGCCCCGCCGCTATGGCTGCTGGCCGAATTGACCTATCGGTGCCCGCTGCATTGCGTGTTCTGCTATAACCCGGTGGATTATGCCAGCAATCTGAACGAGCTCAGTACCGATCAATGGATCAGCGTCATGCAGCAGGCAAGGGAAATGGGCGCCGCGCAACTGGGATTTTCCGGCGGTGAACCCCTGCTGCGCGATGACCTGGAAGTGCTGGTTGCCGAAGCGCGCCAACTGGGTTTCTACACCAATCTGATCACCTCCGGCGTTGGCCTGAAGCACGAACGTCTTGCCAGGTTGCGGGATGCCGGGCTTGATCATATTCAGTTGTCATTCCAGGATTCAACCCGGGAAATGAACGATTTCCTGAGCCACACCAAAACCTTTGATCTGAAATCGCGCGTGGCCGCCATGATCAAGGAATTCGAATACCCCATGGTGCTGAACGTGGTTCTGCACCGCTATAACCTGGATCATATCGAACGCATTATTGAAATGGCCGACCAGATGGGCGTGGAGTATCTGGAGCTGGCCAATACCCAGTATTACGGCTGGGGCCTGATCAACCGCGACCAGCTTTTGCCCGATAGAGCGCAATTGCAGCGCGCCGAAGCCGCGGTTGCGCGCTATCGGGAAAAAATCGGTAACCGGATGCGTATTCTGTTCGTCGTACCCGATTATTTCGAAAAACGCCCCAAAGCCTGTATGAATGGCTGGGGGTCCGTCTTTCTGGCGGTCTCTGCCGACGGCAGCGCCCTACCCTGTCATGCAGCAAAAACCATTCCCGGCCTTGAATTTCCGCAGGTAACCGAGCACACTTTGCACGATATCTGGTATCACAGCGACGCCTTCAACACATTCCGCGGCAACCAGTGGATGCAGGAACCCTGTCGCAGTTGTCCGGAAAAAGAGCAGGATTTCGGTGGCTGTCGCTGCCAGGCACTGGCGTTGACCGGTAATGCCGCGAACGCCGATCCTGTTTGCGATAAATCGCCTTATCACCATGTCATTACCGATATGATTGGTCGCAAGCCAGCGCCCGCCATCCAGGAAAAGCCACTGGTGTTTCGTAACGACGCCAATTCACGCCAGCTCGCTGCCGACACGATGGCCGGCCCCCTGTCAAACGGACATAAATTGTCGTCTTCCTAGGGAAAACGAGGCAGGCAGGATAATTCATGTGATATACAATTGAACGAGTGGTAACAGGTTTCCCTTCACAGGTGGGTTACCATTATGATGGCCGTTGAATGTTGCACAGACAACACCAATCGGCACCGGGCTGACAGCCCGTCATAAATATAGAGACAGCATACAAAATCGGCATCAGCCACCCCGAGGGTATGTGCTGATGTACACAGCAGGAGGAGACATGTACTCGTTGGAGGTTAACAACCACATTGAGCGGATCAACCAGATTGTGCATCACGGCGTCATGGTTCCCGACATTGATCCGGCCGTCGCCAGCTCCTGGGGACGCTGCGTCAATGATTATGGCCTGGACCCGGAAAGTAGCCGCCTGCCTCCTGTTCTGACCCACGCCGAGCGGATCGCACGTTCTGAGCAAAAACGGGTGCTGATCACTGAAGCCAAGCACGAAATGAATATTCTGTATCAGCAGCTAGCTGATCCGGAACTGGCAGTTGTTCTGGTGGACACCGATGGCTGTATTTTGCACATGGTAGCTGCCGATCACCTGGAAAACGATCTTTCCGGGCTGGGCCTGCGTCTGGGCGCGATCTGGAGCGAAGAGGAAGTAGGCACCAACGGCATGGGCACCTGCCTGGTAGTGGGCGAACCCATCGCCATCCGCCAGACCGACCACTTTCTATTCAAACATATTTTGCTTACCTGCTCGGCCGTGCCGGTCATGGACCATACTGGTAAAACCATTGCGGTGCTGGATGTGACCAGCCGCTCATCGCTCCTGCAGCAGCATTCGCTGGTGCTGATCGGCATGACTGCCCGCATGATTGAAAACCGCCTGCTGACCGTCAATTGCAAGCACGCGCATCCGGTTCATTTTCACAGCCGCCCCGAAAGCATCAATACCGTGCATGACGGCAAACTGATGGTCGAAGAGGATGGCACCATTGTAGCGGCCAACCAGAGCGCCTTGTTCCAGCTAGGTTTCCCCAGCATGCAGGAACTGCGCCGTTACCGCTTCGACGAAATTTTCCAGCTCACACTTGAATCGCTTTTGCAGCGCAGTATGCAAAGTTCGTTTCACCCGGTGCCGATCTATCGGGCCGGCGCCTCCAGTCGTTTCTTTGCCGTTGCCCAGCTGCCACCTGCCGGCTCCACGACGCTGACGTTTCATACCGCGCCATCCAAACCCGCCTCCCTGCCCGCACAGGAAAAGGCACCCGAATCAGCCAATTCGCCTGCCCGAACAAGCAGACAGGGCAGCACCCCCTGTGTTGAACTGGGCGACCGCTTCCTGCGCGAACAGTTCGAACTGGCGCAGCGCGTTGTCAGCAAGGGCGTGCCCATTCTGCTGTATGGCGAGACCGGTTCCGGCAAGGAAGTGCTCTCCCGGGCCGTTCACGACCGCAGTCCGCGTCGCGACGGGCCATTCGTTGCCGTCAACTGTGCATCGCTCCCAGAAAGCCTGATTGAAAGCGAGTTGTTCGGCTATCGTGCCGGCGCCTTTACCGGTGCGCAGCGCCAGGGCCGTAGCGGCAAAATACTGCAGGCCCATGGCGGTACGCTCTTGCTGGACGAGATTGGTGATATGCCTTTGGCTTTGCAAGCGCGCCTGCTGCGCGTCCTCGATGAGCGCAAGGTCACGCCGCTCGGCGCCGACGCCTCGGTCGATGTCGATATTCAACTGATCAGTGCCAGCCACCGGAATCTGACAGACCTGGTGGCCCGGGGTGAATTCAGGGAAGATCTATATTACCGACTGAACGGCGTGGAAATCCGCTTGCCACCCTTGCGCGATCGCCAGGACAAACACCAGTTGATAGAAGCCATTCTTCAGGAAGAAGCCGGCAAGCCGATGGAGCTCAGTGAGCAAGTGCTGAAGGTCCTCATGCAATACGTGTGGCCTGGCAATTTACGCCAGATGCGTCACGCATTGCGCACGATGGCAGTCCTGGCCGACGGTACGACCATTGGTCTGGAACATTTACCGGGACCACTGGCTGACCTGCATGCTCAGCCGGCCGCCAATAGTACAGCGCCGGCGGGGCTGACCGACTGCATGACGATGGAAGATGAGCACGAACCCGTCAATCCCCTGCAGGAAAGCGAGAGAATCACGCTGATCCAGCTGCTTGAAACCCATCGCTGGAACATCAGCGATGTAGCGAGAACGCTGGGGGTCAGTCGCAACACCCTATACCGCAAGCTGCACCGGCACAACATTACCCTGTCTACCCAGGGTAGCGCCACCAGCATGTGAAAAGCGGTACAATAGTTTTACTGCACCGCAACACCGGCCCCTAAGGCCGGTGTCTTTGTTTTTTCGCATGATCTGCATAACAATCCGGCCCCGGGCATACCCGCCTGGCTGACCGCCCGTCGGTGACATATGCCTACGTTATTCATATACCGCTTTGCCGTGACCGGCTGGTGACGCACGCCTTCTCAACTGCAGCGCAGCGATCGCAGCCGCACGATCATCATATCAAGGACTACACATTATGCAGGCCATCGCCCGCCTGAGCCAATTCGTTGGCAAGACATTTGTCATATGGGTATTGCTGTTTGCGATACTGGCTTTTTTCAATCCTGCCGGCTACACCTGGTTAGGTAAATATATTGTTCCCCTGCTCGGCATCATCATGTTCGGCATGGGCCTGACTATTTCCAAAAACGACTTTGCCGAGGTATTCAAACGCCCCGGTACCGTCGCAATTGGCGTACTCGGACAATTCATTATCATGCCAGGGCTGGCCTGGTTACTGGCTACGGGCCTGAACCTGAGCCCCGAAGTGGCTGTCGGCGTTATTCTGGTTGGCTGCTGCCCGGGCGGTACCGCTTCCAACGTCATGACCTTTCTGGCTC
This sequence comes from Advenella mimigardefordensis DPN7, assembly GCF_000521505.1. Taxonomy (GTDB): domain Bacteria; phylum Pseudomonadota; class Gammaproteobacteria; order Burkholderiales; family Burkholderiaceae_B; genus Advenella; species Advenella mimigardefordensis. The sequence goes on along the minus strand of NZ_CP003915.1, from coordinate 1,625,662 downwards.
GTGGTGATGTCGCCCTGTCGGTGGCCGTTACGTCTGTGACTACTTTGCTGGCGCCCATCGTCACGCCCGGACTGATTTACCTCATGGCCAGTCAGTGGCTGGATGTGAGCGCTGCCGCGATGTTCTGGTCCATCATACAGGTTGTTATTCTGCCTATCGGTCTGGGGCTGATTGCACAAATGCTGCTGAAGGAAAAAGTGCAGGCGGGCGTCGCCGTCCTGCCCCTGGTCTCGGTCGTCGCCATTGTTGCCATCGTTGCAGCAGTCGTTGCCGGCAATCAGGAGAAAATTGCCAGCAGCGGTCTGGAAATTTTCGCCGTTGTCATCCTGCATAACGGCCTGGGGTTGCTGTTGGGCTACTGGCTGGCAAAGCTGTCGGGCCTGAGCGTTGCCCAGCGCAAAACCCTGTCGATTGAAGTGGGTATGCAAAACTCCGGCCTGGGCGTCGCACTGGCAACTGCCCACTTCTCACCGGCAGCGGCAGTACCGAGCGCGATCTTCAGCGTCTGGCACAATATTTCCGGACCACTGATTGCCACCCTGTATCAGCGCTTCAAAAACGATGATGCTGTCGCCAATCGTTCGGACAGCACGAAACACTAGGCACCAGGCGCTCCCGCCGCCGTAAGCGACTAAAAAACCAAACGATACGGCGACTGACACGGCTATACCGCCTTTCGGTTGCAACACGGGCCTGTGCGATTGCGTCAAGGGAATCCCCGCGGATGATTCGGCCTTTAAAGGCCGACGTTGAGGAAATCCCACAGGCCCGCAGGCATCCCGGCCCGTCGCCCGGTATCAGCGACCCTGTATCCGGCGACGGGCGCTGCGCATGGTACGCCGCCTGGACACTAACCCCAAACCTCAAACCTGAAGCCTGAAGCCTGAAACCCAACAAATGTACGATCGGTATCGTTGGCCATATCGTTCGGATCTACCCTACTGATCCTCTATCAGTCGCTTGCCCAGTACCACCACATCTGCAGACTCATAACCCAGTGCACTGTAAAATGCCTGCACGCTGCTGTTCTCACTTCTGATCATCAACTGAATTTTCGGACAGCCCCTGGCCAGCAGCTTTTGCTCGGCCTGCAACACCAGACTTTTGCCCACACCCTGCGACTGATGTGTCGGCCGTACCGACAAATAATAAATCCAGCCGCGATGCCCGTCATAGCCGGCCATCACCGAACCCAGTAACTGCCCCTCGCTTTCGGCCACAATAAACAGCTCCGGCTCTTCCTGCAATTTTCGTTCAATATCCTTGCGCGGATCGTTCCAGGGTCGCGTCAGGCCGCAGGCCTGCCATAGCGCCACTATGTGTTCGGTATCATCGGGGTGAAACGGTCTGAATTGAATCTGCATGTGTCTTGCTCTCAGGATTGTGAAGTTACACCGAACCCAAAAGCATAGCATAAGCGCCCCTGCAGGCAACAACTGCGATCAGCCGCAATCAAAATCACAAATGCAATGATTCCATACCTGTAGGCGCACAACAGAATGCGTAACCAGATCACGATGGGATAAGTATATTTCCGTCGAAGCAATTTAATCATGCTTATCTTTTATTTCCCTCAGCACGATACCTTGCTTAACATCATCAGACACTTGGGAGAATACATATGAGCACGCACCAGACAGAAAACCTTGAGCCGTCCTATCAATCATTCACCGTGCGCAGGGCTGCCGGCAATATTGGCGCCGAAATCGAAGGGCTACGCATCTCCGGCGATCTGCCACAAAGCGTCATTGATGAAATCGAGCAGGTTCTGCTAACGCACAGGGTGGTTTTTTTCCGCGGGCAGGACCATTTGGACGATCGTACTCATCAGGCTTTTGGCGCGCGTTTTGGCACGACTGAGGCACATCCGACCGTACCGTCCCGGGAAGGTACCCGCCTGTTCGAGCTTGATGCTTCCAAGGGAGGCGGACGCGCCGATTCCTGGCATACCGACGTCACGTTCAAATCGCACTACCCAAAAATCTGCATCCTGCGTGCCGTTACCGTTCCCGCGTATGGCGGTGACACGGTGTGGGCCAACACCGTACGTGCCTATGAAAAACTGCCGCCGGAACTCAAGAGCCTTGCCGAACAGTTATGGGCCGTTCACAGTAATGATTACGACTATGCCAAAGACCGCCAGGAACTGGATAAGGCAAGGCTTGAACACCATAAGAAAGTGTTTATTTCCGATCTGTACGAAGCCGAACATCCGGTTGTTCATGTTCACCCGGTAACCGGGGAGCGCGCCCTGCTGCTTGGCCACTTCATCAAATCGCTGCACAACTTTTCCACCACCGAATCAGCTCGCCTGTTCGAACTGCTGCAAAACCGGGTCACCCGACTGGACAACACCGTACGCTGGCAATGGCAGCAACACGATGTCGCCATGTGGGATAACCGCGCCACGCAACATTACGCGGTCAACGATTACGGGAATCAACCGCGAGTGGTCCGCCGCGTGACCGTCCAGGGCGGCACGGCCACTTCAATCCAGGGGCAGACCAGTCGCACCAGAACCGCACCACAGTTCAGTGAGCCCGGGCAGGAGGATACCCGCGTCCAGGCTGGCGCAGCTGCTGCCTCCGGCCGATCGCAGGAACCCGCCCTGGCCTGATGAGTTCTGTGAGTGAAAATGAACAATAATCCCCATACCTATCGCCGCAACAGACGCAGCGCATTGCGCAAAATGGCGGCAGCCGGACTGTCGCTATCCCTGCCGCACTGGGCGATCGCTTCCGGCAAAAAGCCGCTGGACGGCGTGACGCTGAATGTATCCACCTTCAGTGCTGCATACCCTATTTTATTGCGCCAGTGGATTGGCGAATTTGAAGCGCTGACCGGCGCAAAGATCAATTTTGACACCCCGTCTTTTCCGGTCTATAACCAGCGCACCGATCTCGAACTATCGACCAAAGGATCGGCTTATGACGTTGTCAACGTCACGTTTATTTATTCCAGCAGGTGGATTAACTCAGGCTGGTTAACCCCGCTGGACGACTATATCGCCGATCCCAATCACACCCCCGCCGATTGGGATATCAATGATTTTGTCAAAGGCGCACGTGATGCAGAAACCGGCAGGGACGGCAAACTGTATGGCGTGCCATGGACCTCGGAAGCGCTGCTGCATGTGTCTTCACGCTTCGATCTGGTCCGGGAAGCAGGTCTGGATTTTCCAGACACGACTGATGATCTGGTCAAGGTGCTGCGGGCGGTCAACAAGAAAGACAAAGTCGCCGGCTTTGTGGCGGACAATCATTATGGCTGGACGTTTGTTCCGTACCTGCACGCTTTTGGCGCCGATGTTTTCCGCCACGTACCAGACGATCTGATGCCAACGCTGACTACTCCGGAAGCGGTCGCCGCTGTCGAATACTATGCCGGCCTGATTCGTGAGTTCGGACCCAACGGCGCCGTGAGCTATACGCCGGATCAGGTGACACTGGCGCTTAAGCAGGGACGGGTGAATTTTTCTGACCTTGGACAATTGAATCTGGCTCAGTTGGGTGACCCGGCCTCAAGCCGCACCGTGCACACAGTCAAATTCGGATTAGCACCAAAAGGACCGGCCGGACGCTTCCCCGGTACAAGTGTCCACGGCCTGGGCATACCTGCCGGTTCCAAAAACAAAGAAGCCGCCTGGGCCTTCATTCAATGGGCGCTGTCAAAAGAAACCACTGCCAAAGCCATTGCTGCAGGCTATGGCTCTCCCGCCCGATTATCGGATATCAAATCAGAGACCTTCCGCAAGCGGCAATTGATCAATGGTTCGGATCTGGCACAACTGGCACTCGATAGCATCGAAATGGCATCGGCCAGCGGCCATATGAAATATCGTACCGTCTCTGTCTATCCCCAGATCGATCAGCAGATTAATAAAGTGATTCCGCTGGTCGTCACCGGACAGCTGTCGGCCAGGCAGGCACTGGAACAGGCGCAGACGCAATCGGTTGCCCAGTTGCGTCGTTCGGGTATCAAATTATCATGAAATCGCCGCTGCCTGACAATGCTTCGGGTAAGTCGGTTTCCTGGGAACAAGCACGCAACAGGGCATTTCTGTCTGGCCTGTTACCGGCGCTGGCCGTTCTGCTGGTGATTACACTGGCGCCCGCCCTTGCACTTGTCGTGACCAGCTTTACCCCATTAAGCCTGGTGGATCCGGAGGCTTCATTCAATTTTTCGGACCCATTGATCAATTTCCGTCAGCTCATGCAGGACGAGCGCTTCCTTGGATCCGTCGTAACCCAGTGTCAGCTCTCGGTTCTGACGGTTGCCATGCAACTGGTCACCGGTACAGGTCTGGCGTTACTGCTCAACGGTAAATCGTCGATTCTGCAGTATGCACGCAGCGTGTTTCTGATTCCCATGCTGATCCCGCCCGTCGTTGTCGCGCTGATCTGGAAGATCATCTATTCGCCGGATATCAGCCCTATGCACCGGCTGTTCGAGCTATCGGGATGGACGATAGAAGCACTCACCACCAACCCGCATACCGCGCTGTTGGCGATTGCGGTTGCCGACACATGGCAATGGTTTCCCTTTACGCTTTTGATGGTACTGGCCTCGCTGCATATGCTGCCAGCCGATCCGGTAGAGGCGGCGAAAATGGACGGAGCCAGCCGGCTGCAGGTGCTGCGATATATCGTGCTGCCGCATATCCGGCCGGTCCTTGTTGTCTGTGGTCTGTTTCGTCTGATAGACAGCTTTAAGGCTTTTCCGCTTATCTATATTTTGACCGATGGCGGCCCGGGGAACGTTACCGAGGTCAGTAACTATTATGGGTTCACCCAGGCGTTCAATTTTTCATATTGGGGCTACGGTAGTGCCATCGCCGTGCTTATTCTCGCCGGTGTATTCGTATTGAGTCTGCTTGTTACCCGGTTTCCCAGGAGCTCACATGACACAGTCAAAAACACTTGAGCCACTTGAGCCATACAGGCCAGCGCTGGCGGAACAACGTTTTACTGCTTCGGGCCCGCGTTATTGGGCACAGGGCCTGACCACCTGCGCGCAAGTACTGCGTCGCCACGCCCGCGCAATCACAGCTGTGATTTTGATGATTGTCATTATGCTGCCTGTGATATGGACGATCCATCTGGCCTTCAAGCCTGCGCTGGACATTTTTGATACCGCACTGGGGTTTGTGCCCACGCTGGAGAACTTTCAAAGCCTGCTGGCCGATGGCAGCTTTTTGATTGCATTGGGCAACAGTCTGTTGGTAAGCCTGCTGTCAACCTTCTTTTCCATGTTATTGGGCGTACCCGCGGCTTACGTGCTGACCCGCTGGCGCTTCAAAGCGCGTAAACAGATCGCCTTGTGGATTCTGGTTACGCGCATGGCACCACCCATCGCATTTACCATCCCCTTCTTCCTCGCCTTCCGCTGGCTCGGACTGCAGGATACCCTTGCCGGCCTGGCACTGATCTATATGACGTTCAACCTGGCCATCGTGATCTGGCTGATGCAGTCATTTTTTGCTTCTGTTCCCGCCAGCCTGGAAGAGGCAGCATGGCTGGACGGCTGTGGTGTCTGGTCCGCGTTCTGGCGTATTACCCTGCCACTCTCGGCACCGGGCCTGGCCTCCACTGCGATCCTCTGTTTCATCTTCGCATGGAGTGATTTTTTCTATGCACTGGTGCTGACCCGGACGCAGGCTGTGACCGCGACGGTGGCCATTGTCAACTTCCTTCAGTATGAAGGCTGGGAATGGGGCAAGATCTCCGCCGCAGGCACCCTCGTCATGTTGCCTGTGCTGCTGTTTATGGTCGTTATTCGACGCTATCTGGTGCATGGCCTGACTGCCGGCGGCATCAAGGATTAAATTCGGAAACCTATTATGTCTGCTATTCAATTACAGAATCTGATTAAACACTATGACAGTCGCGAAGTCCTGCACGGCATTGATCTTGACGTAGAGGATGGAGAATTTGTCGCATTGGTGGGCCCGTCCGGTTGCGGCAAATCCACGTTGCTACGCACCATAGCGGGCCTGGAATCACTATCGGGTGGAACCATTACGCTGGGCCGGCGGGTACTGAACGACGTGGCGCCGAAGGATCGCGATATGGCGATGGTGTTTCAGAACTACGCGCTCTATCCCCATTTGACCGTGCGGGACAATCTGGGCTTTGCCCTTAAGATAAAAGGCGTTGATCGGCAGACACGATATGCCCAGGTCACTCAGGTTGCGGCAACACTGGGGCTGGAGCAGCAACTGGACCGCTATCCGCGCCACCTGTCGGGCGGGCAACGTCAGCGCGTTGCCATGGGACGGGCCATTGTGCGTCGCCCTGCCGCATTTCTGTTTGATGAGCCTCTGTCCAATCTGGATGCCAAACTACGCATACAAATGCGCACAGAGATCAAGGCGCTGCATCAGAAGCTGCGCACCACAACGATTTATGTCACCCATGATCAGGTCGAAGCAATGACCATGGCCGATCGCATTGTGGTATTGCGCGACGGGCGCATCGAACAGATCGGTACGCCGCTACAGTTATATGATCGTCCCATCAACGCGTTTGTTGCCGGGTTTATCGGATCGCCCTCCATGAATCTGATCCGCGGCCATCTGCATATAGATGACACGGTTTCGTATGTGCGGACTGATGAGGGATTTGAATTGCCCATACAGAATATGTCGGCCAATGCCCGACAGGCGCAGCCCGTTATTTATGGCATTCGGCCCGAACATGTGCGCATCGTCCCGGAAGCAGACCTTAACGCTCAGGTTGTCGTGGTTGAACCCACCGGCAGTGAAACGCATGTAGCGGCCAAACTGGGCAACAACGATATTCTTATTTCACAACGGGAACGATTTGGCCAGCTTGTGGGCAGCGAGATCTCAATTGCGCCGTTAACAGAACAGGCGCATCTGTTCGATGCCGACACGGGACAACGCTTAAACTGATCGAAAAGCGAAAGCGTATTGCATTAAAGCGTATTGTGAATACGATGCAAAATTAACCACAACGGTGAGCCAGATTGCCACCGTTGCTTATTGCTGCCTACCAGCGCACACGTGGTGGGTCTTTCCATTCGCTGGCCAGCCCCATTCTTGGCGACTGGGTCGCCGACAACTTCAACTGCCTGAACAATGCCAGCGAGGCACGTTCAAAATCAAAAGAGCGATTGACAATTCGGGTTCTGATACGTTGAGATTTATTTGAATCCGTCACAGTCTTTCTCCTGTTCAACGTTATGCAGTTATTGGGACAAGGTGGAAAAACGCAAGCGCAGGATAATCTTCCTGCGCTTTATGCCGCAGTGCACGATCAATAGGATGGCGCCTGACATGAGCACAGCTGGTTTGCTGTCCAGGTCAGGCCAATATAGCACCGCCAGGGCCTGCGCATCAAGTCAGAATGTCATAAAAGTTAGTCATTATTTTCATATCTTTATTAGAAAACCTTTATCGACAGGCAAGCTGCGCAGGCGTTGCGTCCGTCAGCCCGACATAAAAAAATACGGACCATCACAAGCAAGTGAATAGTCCGTATCGATCAGAACGGGCGGGACAACAACGCGCCCCGCCATCCGGCATCATTCGAACAGATGCAGTGTCCAGGGAAACACATAGGCCATCAGCAGTGTGAGCACTCCTACAAACGTGCAAAACACAATACTGTGCCGGACGGTAAAGCGAAACAGTTCCGACTCGCGTCCGGTCAGACCTACTGCCGCACTGGCCACAGCGATGGATTGTGGAGAAATCATCTTTCCGGTAACACCCCCGGTGGTATTCACAGCAACCAGCAGATGCGGATCGACGCCAATCTGATGCGCGGTGTTCGCCTGCAGCGAAGCAAACAAGGCATTGGAAGACGTATCTGAACCGGTAAGGAAAACACCCAGCCAGCCAAGGAACGGCGCGAAGAACGGAAATGCAGCGCCGGAACTGGCCAGTACCAGGGCAAGCGTTGTTGACAGGCCTGAATAATTGGCAACAAAAGCAAAGCCCAGAACAGCACCGATAGACAGGACCGGATAACGCAATTCATACAGCGTTTCACCAAACAGCTTAACCGCCTGTCCGGGTTTCATTTTCAGGAAGAAAACGGAAAGAATCGCGGCAAGCAAAATAGCACTGCCGGTTGCGCCCAGCAGGTCGAGCTTGAACATCGCTTCGTAAGGCGTCGTATCGGCGACCACCGGTGCGACCTTCCCGACAGCATTATGCAGCATCGGAACGGGAAAGGAGAATGTGCCCGCTTTCAATATGCTTTTGACGCCGTCGAATGTCCACAGTGATACAAAAATAGTCAGAAAAACAAAGGGCATCCAGGCGCGGATAATTTGTGCTGCGGTATAGCCCGATGCCTCCCGGTTAGGTTCGTAGGGACGCATGCCGTCGAACGTGAATATTTCCTTAGGATGCCATACCTTCAAAAACAGCGACAGGCAGACCAGACTTACCAATGCCGAGGTAATATCAGGCAATTCCGGGCCGATGAAATTGGAGGTCAGAAATTGCGTAACGGCAAATGAAATCCCCCCCACCAGCACGGCAGGAAGCGTCTGCCGTACGCCACGCATGCCATCCATCATGGCAACCAGCCAGATCGGCACAATCACGGACAGAATCGGCAATTGACGTCCCGCAATCTGCCCCACATGGAAGGGGTCCAGGCCCGATACCGTACCGGCTACAATAACCGGAATCCCCATGGCACCAAAAGCCACCGGCGCGGTATTGGCAATCAGGCACAGGCCCGCCGCATAAAGCGGGTTAAAGCCCAGACCAACCAGCAGAGCGGCAGTGATGGCAACGGGTGCACCAAAACCCGCTGCACCTTCCAGAAAGGCGCCAAAGCAGAAACCCACGAGAAGCATTTGCAGGCGTTGATCGGCTGTGAGCGATGTAACGGATGCCCGGATAATTTCAAATTGACCGGTTTTGACCGTGATCTTGTACAGAAACACAGCTGTGATAATAATCCATGAAATCGGCCAGACGCCATAGGCAAAGCCGTAAATCGCTGATGCGACGGCCAGCGTGGCCGGCATTTGATAAGCAAAAATCGCCACGAGAATAGCAATCAGCAGGGTTAACAGTCCGGCGATGTGACCCTTGAGTTTTAGAACGGTGAGCGCAAGAAAAAAGAAAACGATAGGTAGAACAGCCAGCAAGGCGGTGTAGGCAAGGCTGCCGCCCACGGCTGTGTAATTCTGTAACCACATGGTATAAAGCTCCTGAGATACAACCGGGCCATATCTTCAACGTTTCGCTGCCTTGCAGCAACCGGGTATTCCCTAGCCTCTTTGAGCCCCTATGCCTGTTGGTGCTCAGCCAATCGATGCACATCATCTGGAAATATATATCACAATTGTGATAATAAAAACTGACTAAAACCTGAATAGATTGCCACTCAAATCACTGTATCGGCAAGTTTCACGCTGCTTACAGACGAACTCAGTCGCTCTGCTTTTTTTGCTCTTGCTCCAATTGCGTTTTATATCCAGCCAGATTTTTCTGCTCATCCTTTTCCAGTTTCGGATACGTCAGATCCAGCGACTGCAGTGTCTGCAGTACTGCGTCGGCTACCGCGAGTCGTGCATAAGGTTTATCGTTACCTGGAATGACATACCAGGGTGCTGCATCGCTGGCCGTGTTTTTAATGGTTTCCTCGTAAGCGACCATATACTCTTTCCAGAATTTGCGCTCTTCCAGATCGGCGCTTTCAAATTTCCAGTTTTTTGCCGGATTGTCCAGTCGCTCCAGAAAACGCTTCTTCTGTTCGTCCAGGGAAATATGCAGGAAAAATTTCAGCACCTTGGTGCCACTACGGTCCATATGTTTTTCGAAATGACGGATATCTTCAAACCGTTCATCCCATATATTTTCGGTCCGGCACGCTTTGGGCAGATGCTGGCCATCAAGAATGCCGGGGTGAACACGCACCACCAGTGTTTCCTCATAATAGGATCGATTGAAAACACCGATATTGCCGCGCTGAGGCAGGCATTTAGTGGTGCGCCACAGAAAGTCATGGCTGAGTTCCTCTTCCGACGGGCGCTTGAATGCATACACTTCACAACCCTGTGGGTTAACGCCGGACAGCAGGTTCTTGATGGTTGAATCCTTGCCTGCTGCGTCCATTGCCTGAAAAATCAACAGCAGTGACCAGCGGTTATCTGCATAAAGCACATTCTGTAAATCAGCAATGCTCGCTACCAATTCCTGCAGTTTTTTTTCTGCATCCTTTTTGTCAGGTTCCGCTTGCGGATCTGTACTGCATTTTTTCAGACTGAATTTTTTTCCATTGGTAACGCGAAATTGATCAGAGAAACCGGCGTTCGGCAGTTCAGCCATCAAATGCTCCTTTAGCGTATAGAAATGAGAGACGTGTGCAGCTACGGGATCAGAATTGATTCTACTGTAACATCACTTTCATCTTCGGCTGCAGCACTATCCACGACAAGAAAAACAGCTGGGTTCTACCCGGTTAACATGTGTATAAATAGGATTGATCAATTAGTGATCAGAAATCGAAAACACCTTTAATATCATAAAGTTGTCGATGTTTTACAGAATTATTAAAATCCTATCCACATCATTCTCAACATATTCTGTTGATAAGCGACGGTTCTATCCACAAAAGGATAAAGTTGTGGGTAACATGTGGTCAACGTGTGATTAAGTATTGAATAACTATGGCAACCCTTATCAAGCTGCTTTTGATCGTTCTCATCCTCTGGTGGATAGGGCGATTTTTCAGTCCGGCGCTGCATCGTCTGTGGACTGGCAGCATTGGTGCCTGCTTTGTGTGGATCAGGCAAAACGGTTCACTAATGATGCGCTGGATCGTTATAGCAAGCGTCATATTGGCGGCGCTCATTATCTACCAGTGGCAGTAAGCACATCTGCCCCGCTGTTACTCGTTCGCCTTGAGTGGCACAACGTCTCTCCGGCCGTTTACCCCGTAACTTATCCGGCGTTGAATATGATAAGGAGATACGACATGTCATGGCCTGCACATACCGGTTCATTCAATGCAAAAAAACCGTGCGCCGGTTTAAACCGGGCACGGTTTTTTTTCAGCAACAGGTATCATTCATACTCAGTGCGGCATGATGACCTGCTGATCAGGCGATCAATTGCCTTCACGTGCAGCACGTTTGCGTTCGTGCTCCAGCAGATGACGCTTACGCAGGCGAATGTTTTTAGGTGTTACCTCCACCAGTTCGTCTTCGTCAATAAACTCAACCGCATATTCCAGGTTCAGCTTGATAGGCGGCACCAGGCGGACGGCCTCATCGGTACCGGAAGCACGCACGTTGGTCAGTTGCTTACCCTTGATTGGGTTAACCACCAGATCATTATCGCGACTGTGAATACCGATAATCATGCCTTCGTACAGAGCTTCACCGGGAGACACAAACATGCGACCACGATCCTGCAATTTCCACAAGGCATAGGCAACCGCATCGCCATTGTCCTGACTGATCAAAACACCATTGCGGCGCTCACCAATGCTGCCTTCACGTACGGGTGCATAGTCATCAAAAATATGACTCATCAGACCGGTACCACGAGTCATGGACAGGAACTCACTCTGAAAGCCAATCAGGCCACGCGCAGGAATACGATATTCCATACGGGTGCGGCCACGACCATCCGATTGCATGTCCAGCAGCTCACCCTTGCGACGACCCAGCTCTTCCATCACGCCGCCCTGATGATCATCTTCCACGTCAACGGTCAGCAGTTCCATTGGTTCGTGACGAACGCCGTCAATTTCCTTGTAGACTACGCGCGGACGAGACACCGCCAGCTCAAAGCCTTCGCGACGCATATTTTCGATCAGAATGGTCAGATGCAGCTCGCCTCGGCCTGATACTTCAAAAACGGTATCGTCTCCGGTATCACGTACACGCAAGGCCACATTGGATTTGAGCTCCAGATTCAGGCGATCACGTATCTGACGGCTGGTCACGAACTTGCCTTCGCGACCTGCCAGCGGCGAAGTATTAACCATGAAGTTCATGTTCAGGGTTGGCTCGTCAATTTTGAGCATCGGCAGTGGTTCAGGATTGTTAGGGTCGCACAGGGTGCAGCCGATACCAATCTCTTCAATACCATTGATCAAAACAATGTCGCCGGCTTCGGCGCTGTCAACCTGCTCACGCTCCAGGCCTTTGAATTTCAGCACCTGATTGACACGGCCCTTGCTTTGTTCACCGTCTTCACCGAAACGAATAGCCACTTCCTGGCCTGGACGAATCCGGCCACGATTGATACGACCCACGCCGATTTTACCCACGTAGCTGTTGTAGTCCAGCGAAATGATCTGCAACTGCAGCGGTGCTTCTTTATCGTCTTCACGTTGTGGCACATGCTGCAGGATAGCGTCAAACAGCGGACGCATATCACCGTCACGAACGTCATCGGTCAGACCGGCATAGCCACTCAGGCCGGATGCATACACAATCGGGAAATCCAGCTGCTCTTCAGTTGCACCGAGTTTGTCGAACAGATCAAACGTTGTATCAATAGCGAAATCAGGACGTGCACCGGGACGGTCAATTTTATTGACAACCACGATAGGCTTCAAACCCAGTGCCAGTGCTTTCTTGGTCACAAAACGCGTTTGCGGCATGGGGCCTTCAACCGCATCCACCAGCAGCAGCACACCGTCAACCATCGACAGTACGCGTTCTACCTCACCGCCGAAGTCGGCGTGTCCCGGGGTGTCAATAATATTGATGTGCGTGCCTTCATATTCGACCGCACAGTTCTTGGACAGAATCGTAATACCACGTTCTTTTTCGATATCGTTCGAATCCATCACGCGCTCGGCAACCTGCTGGTTGTCGCGGAACGTACCGGACTGACGTAAAAGCTGATCGACCAGCGTTGTTTTCCCATGGTCAACGTGCGCAATAATCGCAACGTTACGGAGCGCTCGGCTCATAATGTATCTTCCTTTTGTCGTATTTTGGACGGCAGCAAGCCGTCCGGTATTTCGTTGAGCGGTATCAGGGGTGTCAGCCTGTTTTCCATCTGTTCGAGCTGGTCTATCGTTGTTGCACCGGCCAGATCGAAAGGTCCGACACGCGTTCTGCGCAGGGCGGTCAGATGGGCGAAGCAGCCCAGCGCCCGACCTATATCCTGAGCTAATGTCCGGATATAGGTTCCCTTGCTGCAATCGACCGCCAGCACCATCGACGTTTCGTCCAGTGCCTGCACCTGCAGATCGTGGATCACCACGCTGCGCGGCTCCCTTTCCAGCACAATTCCCTCGCGGGCATATTCATATAGCGGGCGCCCATCACGCTTGAGCGCCGAATGCATGGGCGGAATCTGTAGTATTGGACCGCGAAATTGTGGCAATACCATGTCGATTTTTTCACGGGTCACCAAATCGGCGACCGACTGTGCCTGCTGAACAACAGTGCCCGTCAGGTCACCTGAATCGGTCTCCGTACCAAACTTCAGTGTTGCAATGTAGGACTTGTCTGCATCCAGCATCGTCCCGCAAATTTTTGTTGCCTTGCCAAAACAGCAAATCAGCAGGCCGGTCGCAAACGGATCCAGGGTACCGGTATGTCCACCTTTTTTTGCATCCAGCATGCGACGAACACGTTGCAGCGACTGGTTGCTGGAATATCCGAACTGCTTGTCCAGCAAAAGGACCCCGTCGATATCCTGCCCGCGTTTTCTTGCCATCGCCTGCCCTGTTGTTACTTGTGATCGTCTTTGTTGCCCGGTAGCGGATCAACGCTTTCCGGATAGTCTTCCGGCCGGTTGGCACGGTCGATCAATTGTGTCATTTCAATACCGCGTGCCAGCTGATCGTCATGAAAAAAACGCAGCGTTGGCACAGTATGGATATGCAACATTTTGAATAACAGGGAATGCAGCCAGCCCGCTTTCTCGTTCAGCAGGGCAGCCGCCGTCTCTGGTTCGGCGCCAAGTACGGTAAACCATACTTTGGCGTGCGCATAATCGGCCGACAAATCCACGCCGGTCAGCGTAATCAGGCCCGAACGCGAGATATCGAGTTCACGCTGGATCAGCACTGCCAGATCTTTCTGGATCTGCTCGGCGAGTCGGACGTTCCGGTTTGCACCGGAGGACTTATGACGGTTCATATTCGTTTACAGTGTGCGGGCAATTTCTTTGATTTCAAAAATCTCAAGCTGATCGCCAACTTCGATATCGGAATTGCCACGCAAGGTGATACCGCAATCGAAGCCGGATTTGACTTCCTTGACGTCATCCTTGAAGCGTTTGAGTGAATCGAGCGAACCGGTCCAGTGTACGACGTTGTTGCGCAACAGGCGTACTTGCGAATCGCGACGAACCAGGCCTTCGGTGACCATACAACCAGCCACTTTACCAATTCGGGAGATACTGTAGACCTCGCGAATTTCAACCATACCAATCACTTCTTCACGCTCTTCCGGTGCCAGCATGCCGGACATGGCATTGCGAACGTCATCAACCGCATCGTAAATGATGTTGTAATAGCGAACGTCAATATCATTGGTCTCGGCCAGTTTCTTGCTGCTCTGGTCGGCACGGACATTAAACCCGATCACAACTGCGTTAGATGCGATGGCCAGGTTGATATCGCTCTCGGAAATGCCACCCACTGCCGCATGCACAACCTGAACCCGTACTTCGTCGGTTGACAGTTTGGTGAGGGACTGCACCAGCGCTTCCTGCGAACCCTGTACATCGGTTTTGACGATCAGCGACAAGGTCTGCATGCCTTCGCCAATGTTGTCGAACATCGACTCCAGTTTTGCAGCCTGCTGTCTGGCCAGTTTGACATCACGGAACTTGCCCTGACGGAACAGGGCGATTTCACGCGCCTTGCGTTCGTCAGCCAGCACCAGCACTTCGTCACCCGCCTGAGGCACTTCGGTCAGGCCCTGAATTTCAACAGGGATGGCCGGGCCGGCTTTGGTGATCGGCTTGCCGTTTTCGTCCAGCATGGCACGCACACGACCAAAGCTTGCGCCGGCCAGCAATGCGTCGCCACGATTGAGCGTACCGCTTTGAACCAGAATCGTCGCAACCGGACCACGTCCCTTGTCAAGACGGGCTTCAATCACGATACCTTTTGCAGGTGCATCTACCGGCGCTTTCAGTTCAAGAATTTCAGCCTGAAGCAATACGTTTTCCAGCAACTCGTCGATACCCTTACCTGTTTTGGCAGAGACGGGCACAAAGGGAACGTCGCCACCGTATTCCTCGGGAACCACTTCTTCGGTAACCAGCTCCTGCTTGACGCGCTCCGGATTGGCTTCGGGTTTGTCGATTTTGTTGACAGCCACAACCATGGGCACACCCGCCGCTTTCGCGTGGTGGATCGCCTCTTTGGTTTGCGGCATCACGCCGTCATCGGCTGCCACCACAAGAATAACAATATCGGTTGCCTTGGCACCACGTGCACGCATGGCCGTAAATGCTTCGTGCCCAGGGGTGTCCAGGAAGGTCACCATGCCACCTTCGGTCTGCACGTGATAAGCGCCAATATGTTGCGTAATACCACCTGCTTCGCCTGAAGCCACTTTGGCACGGCGGATGTAATCGAGCAGCGACGTTTTACCGTGGTCAACGTGACCCATCACCGTTACGACCGGCGCACGTGGCAGCAACTCTGCATCTGCGCCCGTATCACCAATATCCAGGAACGCTTCGGGATCATCCAGCTTGGCGGCAATCGCATGGTGCCCCAGCTCTTCAACCACAATCATGGCGGTTTCCTGATCCAGAACCTGGTTGATGGTAACCATCTGACCCAGTTTCATGAGCTCCTTGATCACTTCAGCTGCCTTAACAGACATTTTGTGGGCCAGATCAGCCACAGTGATGGTCTCGGGCACATGAACTTCACGGGCAATAAATTCAGGTGTGGAAGGCTGATGAACCTGGACGTGCTGATGTTTATTGCGTCCGCGTGATCCACCACGGCCACCGGCAGAACGCCAGCCGTCTTCCTTGCCAGCAGGGCCGGCGCGTTTTTCAGCCACCGCTTTTTTCCCACGGGACTGCTCGTCAGACCATTTCTTGTCTGTTTCGCCCGCCTTGTGCGCGCCAGTCGTGGCAAGGGTTTTAACATCCTTTTTCCCGGCTTTCTTGGTGGCTTCCGCCCCTTCAGCAGCAGGTGTTGCACGCAGCACTTTACGCGGCTTGTTCAGCATTTCACGCAGCGCAGCAGCCTCGGCCTCAGCCTGACGGCGTGCTTCATCGCGGCGGGCATCAGCAGCCTCGTTACGCGTAGCCACAGGTTTACGTGCAGGCGTTGCAGTACGCGATGCGTCTGGCTGGCGCGATCTGGTCTGCTCGTTACGAACGGGCTGTTCAGGTTTGGCCTGCTGCACTTTATTCTCTGCTGCACGGGCTTCGGTGGCGGCGGGTGCCTTTTCCACCGCGGCAGGTGCGGCAGCGGCAGCCGCAGGCGCTTGCGCTGCTGCAGGCTTTGCTGTCTCGGGTGTACCTGGAGCTGGTGTTGGTTCAGCAGCCTGCACCGGCTTGGCAACCACCGGTTCAGGTGTCGGCTCCGGTGCCCTCTCAACAGGCGCCTGGGCCGCTACGGGTTCCGCTTTTTGTTTTTGTTTTTCCTGCGATTCCTGCACTTTTTCACCTGCCGCTGGCTGAGCTGACTCGGACTGTGCAGCCGCCTCGGGAGCGGCAGCTGCGGGTTCTGCTACTGGCGCGGTCGCCGCTTGCGCGTCGACCGGCGCAGCCGTGCCTGCCCGAGCATCGGCAACGGCGGCAGCCGGTTCAGTGCCGGCAGCGGCCAGTGTTTCGTTTGCTTCAGGGGCATCAGCCGTTTCTGGTCTGGCCTCAGTGACATCCCGCTTGACGAAGACGCGTTTCTTACGCACTTCGACCTGAATGGTCCGCGAACGGCCGGAACCGTCCGCCTGACGGATTTCTGATGTTTCGCGGCGGGTTACGGTGATTTTTTTTCCATCTTTTGCACCATGCGCACGACGCAGCGAGTCCAGAAGTTTCGCTTTGTCGCTTTCGGTCACGACATCTTCCACCGATTTCAGATTCACGCCAGCCGAGCGAAGCTGTTCAAGCAACACATTCGCTGGCATTTTGAGTTCGACGGCAAACTGGTTTACGGTATTACTGGGCATTAAGTTCTCTCTTCCCTTACAACGTTTCAATAACTGGCTGATGGCCACTGAGCAAAGTATGAACTTCGTTATTCAGGGCTGGATCGACAAAGCCGCTGGCGCCGTGTGCATCGCCTGCATGGTGGCCTACCATGCCACGATACACACCCGACAGTGCTACCCCGCAATCACTTTTCTTCGTCATCAAACCAGTGCGCCCGGGCGCGCATGATAATTTCGCTGGCCTGCTCATCTGTCATACCCGTGATTTCAGCCAGTTCGTCGGTCGCAAGTTCGGCCAGATCATCAAGCGTTGCCACGCCGGCGTCACCCAAAGCGGTAACCAGTTCCGGGGTCATACCTTCAAGATCCAGCAAATCCTGCGCTGTTTCAACCCGCTCTTCCTGGGCAATGGCCTCGGTCAGCAGAGCAGTACGTGCGCGGTTGCGCAATTCGTTGACGGTTTCTTCATCGAAGCCATCAATTTCCAGCAGTTCCTGGATAGGGACATAGGCCACTTCTTCCAGGCCGGTAAAGCCTTCATCGATCAGAATATCAGCCACCTGTTCGTCCACATCCAGACGGTCCATGAACATGGCGCGCTGGCCTGAACGCTCTTCTTCCTGACGATTCTGATTTTCTTCCGGTGTCATGATATTGATCTGCCAGCCGGTCAGATCAGACGCCAGACGCACATTCTGGCCACGCGAGCCAATCGCCTTGGGCAGATTTTCGGCATCAACCACCACGTCCATGGCGTGCTTGTCTTCATCCACCACAATAGACTCAACTGCCGCCGGCGCCAGTGCACCAATCACAAACTCGGCCGGTTCATCGGCCCACAATACGATATCGACCTGCTCGCCGCCCAGTTCGTTACGAACCGCGGTAACGCGCGAGCCGCGCATGCCAACGCAAGTACCGATAGGATCAATACGCTTGTCATATGCCACAACTGCAATTTTAGCGCGAAGTCCGGGATCACGGGCCGCTGCCTTGATTTCAAGCAAACCCTGTTCAATTTCCGGAACCTCGTTTTCAAACAGCTCACGGATAAATTCCGGCGCAGTGCGAGACAGCAGAACCTGCTGCCCTCTTGCCGTACGATCTACCTTGGCAACCCAGGCACGAACCCGGTCGCCAACCCGCAGGTTCTCTTTGGGAATCATTTCAGAACGCGGCAGGCGGGCTTCAATCTTGCCTGTTTCAATAATGGCATCACCTTTATCCAGGCGCTTGATCGTGCCGGAAATAATGGTCTCGCCACGATCCAGGAAGTCGTTGAGCACCTGCTCTCTTTCAGCATCGCGGATTTTCTGGATAATGGCCTGTTTGGCTGCCTGAGCACCGATACGACCGAACTCAATGGGCTCCAGCGGCTCTTCCAGATACTCGCCTTCCTGCACACCAGGCTTGATTTCCTGTGCTTCCGACAGCAATTCCTGACGATCCGGCTCCTGCAGACCTGCATCATCGGGAACAACAAGCCAGCGCCTGTAGCCCTCATGCGAGCCATTTGAACGATCAATAACGACACGGATATCGGCGTCGTCTTTGAAACGCTTTTTCATCGCAGAGGCAAGCGCATTTTCAAGCGCACCAAATACGACCTCACGCGATACGTTTTTTTCACGTGCCAATGCATCTACAAGCAGAAGAATTTCGCGACTCATCGCTTTTTACCCTTGAAATCAAGAACCGGATCCAGCTTTGCCTTTTCGATATCATCGAAAGCAAACTCTATTGTCTGTGTCTCGTTCTTTTTAATGTCAAATTCCAGACAGAATGTCTCTGTCGTCGTACCGTCTGAACTCTCTTTATGCCGCAGAATGCCGGTAAATACCTTGCGATTGTCCCGCGGCTCCCGTAATTTTACTTCCACACGTGCCTGCTGCGCGGCGAATCGATCAAAATCGCGACGAGTACGCAACGGCCGGTCTACGCCCGGAGAGCCCACTTCAAGCCGCTTATATTCGATGTTTTCCACCTCAAATACGCGCGAAAGCTGCCGCGATACCTGTTCGCAGTCTTCGATCGTCACTCCGCCCTCGCGGTCGATCGTGACCCGCAACAGTCCCAGTGCAGCCCGTTCGACATCGACGAGTTCAACACCAAGACCGGCGATGGCCTGTTCGGTAAGTGTGTATAAATCAGTCATACAATAAAAAATGGGCCTTTTCCAGCCCATTGTTGATTACAGTTATGTGCGCAAAAAAAATTGCAGATGCAAAAATTTGCAGCTGCAGCCATTTTTTGACGGCCTACCCCACATGTGAACCTGGCCTGAACCATCAAAGCTGCCTGCCCGCAAAAATAAGGTATACATAGCTGTTTCTGGTTATTGTTCCGATACTGTTCCGCTACCGACCAAAGCACAAAACGTCTTACAACGCCTTATGGTTGCCGCGTTCCAAGCCACCCCTTTTAAGCGACTTCAGAACAATAAACGGCACAAAACACTAACCAGGCAATTAGTTAATCAAAAATTATAACAGAATAATCAATACTTTACTATTTATTCAGCACAACATCAATTTGGTCCGCGGCTGGCCCGCAAGCTGCCGCTCACACCGCGAACCCTGTCGCACTCAGCCTAGCGACCGTTGCGATTGCGACCGATGAACCCCAATTGAGATTCATGAGCAGATGGGCCGGATGGCTGCCATTCATCACGATTACGCGATGCCTGACGGGCATTGGAGCGTCCGCCCGCATTCGTGCCGCGTCCGCCATTTTTGCCGTGACGAGGCTGCTCGCCCTTGTCGGCATGCCGTGCGCCATTGCGTCCTTCGCCACGTCCTTCGGCAGGCCCGCTCTGGCGTCGATTGTTGTACAACCCGGTGCCGGCACGACCATGACGGGGCGCTCCGGTACCAGACGTTGTTGCACCGGCACGACCATTCCCATTATTGCTGCGTCCATTACCAGTACGTCCACCTGGCGCATGGGTACGCACCCTGACTGGCGCTTCGAAACCCGGAGGCATGGCATTGTCGTGGGAAATAGGCTGCCGTGGCCGACGGTGATCCGAGCTGTCCTCTTCCTTGACCAGGCCGGTTTGAATCATCAGCGCGCTTACCAGTGTCGGTTCCAGCTCCTCCCAGCGGCCACGCTTCAGATTTCGCGGCAGCACAATATCGCCGAAACGGGTACGAATCAGGCGACTGACCGTCACCCCCACCGCCTCGAACATGCGTCGCACTTCGCGGTTACGCCCTTCCTGCAGCGTGACCCGATACCAGCGATTACTGCCTTCACCGCCGATAAACTCCATACTGGTGAAAGAAGCAGCACCATCGTCCAGCACAATCCCGGTGACCAGGCTTTCCCGCTGTGCGTCAGTCATCTCTCCCAGCACGCGCACCGCATACTCGCGCTCATTACCAAAGCGCGGATGCATAAACCTGTGCGCCAGATCGCCCGAGGTCGTAAATATCAACAATCCTTCGGTATTCAAATCCAGCCGGCCCACGGAAATCCACTTGCCTGTACGCATTTTGGGTAAGCGGGAAAAGACAGATGCACGCCCCTCGGGATCGTCATGACTGACGATTTCCCCGGCCGGCTTATGATACAGAATGACACGCGGCGGACGTTTGGCATTGGGCCGCGTCACCAACTGACCGTTCACACGAACCTGATCCTGCGGGCCAACCCGCTGACCAATGTGAGCAGGCTCGCCATTGACCGATACCCGGCCGGCAACAATCAGTTCTTCCATATCGCGACGCGAACCCACACCCGCATCGGCCAGGACTTTGTGCAGCTTGGGATTAACAGCGTCGCTATTGAGAATCTTGTTCAGTTTCTGCTCGAGACGCGCCGTACCGTCAAGATAGGCCAGCGCCTGATCGGCATCCCGCTCATCCTGAGCGGGGGTAAACGGGCTGCTCACCTGCTCCGGGCGCTCCGAGCGGGCCTGAGGCGCACGGCCCTTACCACCCGATCCGCGTGCTCCCGGTATGCGGCGAGGACGCGTCTGCGCTTTTTTCGCAGGCGCTGCGCTTACCTCAGTTGGCACCTCCGGCTGCTCCGTTTTTTCCATCACCGCATCGGCGCGACGACGACGGAATGGCGTGCGCAGCTTGCGCCCTTTGCCCTTCTGACGCCCGTCGGCCTCGGGCGCCGCGGCAGTCTGATCAGCACCCTGAATGGTAATTACTCTGGTGACAGACTCGTTGTCGTATTCGTTTGAGCGGTTTGAACGCGTGTCATTTGAATTATTTTCCGCATCAACGTGATCCGAACTATTCATTATGTTGGTAACTCCAAAAAACTATGTTTTATTCTTTAAATCGTCGTTTTGATTATCACTCGCCTCCCGATCCGATGAAATATCATCAGTAGGATCAACGTCATGATCGTCTGGCTGTTCATTTTGCGATGTCGAATCTGGGCTGAACCCAGCCGGCACGTCCTGGTCGGCTGATGCTGTCTCGTCGGCAGCAGCCATCTCTTCGGTCACATCGCTGTGGGCAACGTGCTCTTGAGCATTTACGGTATTCTGCGCTTGCGCGCCCGCAGCAGGCTCCTGGCCGACCGCGTCTATTCTGTCTTCATCTGACACATCGCTGATTTCAGCAGACTGTTCATCGACTTCAGCAGACTGCTCATCGACGCGCTCCGATGCATCATCAGTCAATCCCGCCACCCCTGACTGCTCAGATGAATCAGCGGCAGTCTGATCGTCGGCATTTTCAGTGTCCGCTTCAGCCATATCGGACTCCACCGACGCCCTCTCGGGCGGGACTGAGTTATCCTGGTCTGCACCGGTCACATCCGGCACAGATTCGTCAGAAGCAGACTCATCGGAAACAATCTGTGATTCTACCTGCTCTTGCGCAGGCTGATCCGCGACCGTGATATTCATATCCAGCCCGGATAAATCCGGCATGCCGGCCTCTCCACTCTCCAGCACCGGCAGATCATCAAGCGCTTTAAGTCCAAGATCATCGAGGAACTGCTTTGTCGTGCCCAGTAACGCCGGACGCCCGGGGGCATCACGATGACCTAACACGTCTATCCAGCCGCGCTCTTCTAACGTTTTGATGATTTGTGATGAAACCGTGACTCCGCGAATATCTTCGATATCACCGCGGGTGACAGGCTGACGCCAGGCAATAATTGCCAACGTTTCCATAACTGCCCTGGAATATTTGGGCGGCTTCTCTGGATTCAGGCGTTCTAAATACTTTTGCATCTCGGGCCGACTCTGAAAACGCCAGCCACTTGCCAATTCCGATAATTCTAAACCTTTCTCTGCCCATTCGTCTTGTAATACCTGAAGCTGTTGCTTAATTACATCATTTTCAACTTCGTCCAAATCGCTGAACAACTTGCGCAAATCCCCTATTTTCATAGGCTCCTCGGCACAAAGCAAGGCGGTTTCTAGGATTTTTCGAGATAAATTCTGGTCCATGATATTTCGCTTGGTGTAATCAGACTTGCATCATAACTCAAAATGGGCTAATATTCTTTTCTTACACAGACAGCCGCGGGGTGGAGCAGTCTGGCAGCTCGTCGGGCTCATAACCCGAAGGTCGTAGGTTCAAATCCTGCCCCCGCAACCAAACATATAAACGGTCCGATCGCATATTCATGCACGGGCCGTTTTTGTTTTTGTCGACGTCACATTGCTCTCGTTCATTATTGCAGTTGAATCGAAACGAAAATACCCTGCAAAACCGGCCTACTGTACATTGCCGACGATTTGTCGCATTGAGCTTGACCAATCATTCTTTGAACGTCTTTTGAATATTCAGGGTCTAAGCATCGTGGCCCTCCCTGATCATAATTAACGTATTAACTCCGATCCGAGATCACGTAGAAACGAGATCACGTAGAAACCGAGCATTGACACTATACACATATATCGTATAGTCATGATATACAGAATAAGGTCTGCGATGATTAGAAGTTTTATTCACAAGGGTCTGGAGAAATTCTTCCGCACGGGCAGTAAATCCGGAATACAAGCCGTACTATCAGGACTATCATTAGGAGTACAGTATGCGTATGCACAACCCAGCACATCCAGGAATGGTATTGCGCGAATATTTGGGTCAAACAAGTGTGACAGAAGCCGCGCAGCGCCTTGGCGTGACCCGCGCAGCCCTGTCTCGCATTTTGAACGGAAAGGCCGCTATTTCGGCCGATATGGCAGTCCGACTGTCGATTCTGCTTGGCACCAGTAGCAACCTCTGGGCCGGGATGCAATCAGACTACGACCTATGGCAGGCAGAACAGCAACGTCATGATTTCGTCGTACCGCTAACTCAGGCTTTGGCGTAATTGATGCGAGCTCGGCCGCGACGAGGCAGTCATTGACGCAGCCTGAGATATTTCCGTATGATTACGGAAGAAATTGAAAAAGGTACCAGATTAGGCATTGCTGGTACGCCGCCGAAAGGTTTGACGCTGGACGCAACGAAAGGGATGCCTGTTGTAGTGAGATAATCACTACCTTGAACGCTTTAATTTTTTTAGAACCGCTCTAATTGAGCGGTTTTTTTTGTCCATACCGAATGGCTTTCCAAAAGCATGCTTAAGTAGACGGATACATTGGTGACCAAATCGACTCACGGCAAAATTCTTCGAATTTTGGCGACCTCGAGAGATTGCAGTATTTCACGCATCGGCACCCCGACCCCTATCGGAAAGTACCTATCGTTTGTGATACTATATTTTAGTATCATTTAACGCATGAAATCAAAGCATCGAAAAACCCTTGAACTCATTTTTTCGCGACCCACACCCTCAAGCGTTAAATGGCCAGACTTGCTGGCCCTCTTCGTAGAACTCGGTGGTGAAGTAACGGAGCGTGAAGGGTCTCGCGTTGCGATATATCTGTTTAATCAAATCCGAGTACTACACAAGCCGCATCCCACACCCGATGTGGATAAGGGGTCGCAAGTATTCGAAAATGGCTTGAAGAAAACGGAGTGAAACCATGAACAATATTCTTAGTATTGACGGTTATAAAGCCGTTATTTCCTATGACCCGGAAACTGATATGTTTCGAGGCGAATTCATTGACCTGAATGGTGGCGCAGACTTTTACGCTTCAGACGTAATCACCCTCAAAAATGAGGCGCAAACTTCGTTGCGCATCTTTCTTGAAGAGTGTAAGAAACGCGGGATTGAGCCTAAAAAGCAGTTTTCCGGAAAATTCGTCCTGCGCGTATCACCTGAAACCCATCACGCGGCCGCATTGGCCGCCCAGGCATCAGGTATAAGCCTGAATCAGTGGGCCGCAAATGTTATAGCCGAAGCTGCTCGATTATAAAAATAGCCAGGGCTATTTTTTTCGCACCTGCAGCCATTTAATCATTTTGAATAAAGGACGCAAAGAGGACCGTTCCTTTAAGGGGTAAGCACTGCCCTGTGGAATCGCTATTTCAACACCGATTGGCTGGCATCTTCACATTTGTGATTAAGCCTGGGCACATACCGAATATAAACAAGTTCACTCAACAGCTCTACCAGTGTTTGCGTAACGATAATCGCCGGTACGACTGGAATCGCTCCGGGCACAGAAAGCGCTAGCGGCAACACCACCAGCGAGTTTCTTGTGCCGGCACTGAAAGCCACGGCGCGGCCCGCTGCCGGTTCTACCCTGAACATTCGGCTAACGCCCCACCCCAGCAATGGGGCAACAATTGCAAATGCGATATAAACAGGCACTACGCTGATCGCTGCGCCGGAAGCCGGGCCCAGCTGCGGCAGGATGGCGAGAACAACGATTGCCAATACAAGCGCTGTCGCGGGCACAGGTAAAAGACCCAGTATCTCTTCAGCCTTCTGTCCTGCCTTACTTTTACCCGCCCATCGCTGCACGATCGCCGCCAATGCCAGAGGCACCGCAACCAGCCAAACGAACGCCTCAATAAAGGGGCCGACCTGAACGAGCTGACGGCCCTCGTCACCAAGAAACAGACTCAAATAAAGAGGCAACAGCAACATTTGAGCAAGCAGCAGGGTTGGTGTGGAAGCCAATAACAGCCTTGCGTCAGCACGCCCTAAATGAGAAAAAGTAACCACATAGTCAATACACGGTGTCAGCAGCACCAGCAAAACACCTAGCCTGACGTGTGGATCTGCCGGCAGAAACTGGGCAAGTACCGCAACAAATAAAGGTATGACCAGGAAATTGCTGATGAGCAACGCAGCGACAAACCGCCCATGCATAAATGCACGCTGCAGCTGGCCTAATGGTACCTGCAAAAATGTGACGAACAGCATAAAGGCAAGCGCCGGATTAATGCCCTGCTCCAGTACGTGTGTGCCAGGAACAAAATACACGCATAAGGCCGCTAATGCGACAGAGAGGAAATAAATAACGATCTGTCGATTTTCAAGAACGTCTTTCAGTTTGAGCATTGCAACCATTAACTCGAGTCATTCAGGGGAAGATCGCTGGATTATAGACGGTCGCGATAATTGGATAAAATGCGATAAATCACAACGACAAATTACATTCTGATACATTAATTTCAAGCGGGAAGCGGCACCGATTAAACCATTGCCGTTGATTCCGTTGATTTTCACCTGATTTCTATTAATAATCACTTTATTAAATATTTCAATCATTTACAAAAAATAAGGGTGATTAGCTTGGCTCACCCATCACAGATAAAAAAATCAGTTAACTGGATAGGTGAAAAGATGGCTATAGTAGATCTGAATATTGAAGACAACACCAGATCAATGGAGATCGATCAGGCTGATTACGGCGGAGATATCCTAAGGATCAACATTGACACATTCGGCTCACTGGGGAGTATCGCAGACAACATTCCGCACCGCGATCTCACTGTCTCGCCCGGCCATCATTTGTTCTTCGACGGCAATCTCGTTCCTGCAATGGCACTGGTCAATAACATATCAATCGTGCAACTGGTCGATATGGTGTCGTTCGAGTACTTTCATATCGAACTCGAGCAGTTCGATATTTTGCTGGCCGAGGGCGTACCAGCCGAGTCTTATGTGGATACCGGCAATCGAAAAATGTTCCAGAATGCACATGAAGTGGAAATGAATCCGGACTTTGGGCCGGCAAAAGGCAGACCGGATATTCCCGGTATGACAGTGGTTCGCAAAGGTCCTGTGCTGGAAGCAATCCGTGCAAGGCTGCTGGAGCGTGCGAATTGGATGCAGATGCCTGAGACTGTGAAACGCGTTGGGTGATGGTGGCTAGGGTTGTGCACAAAACAAGTCTGCATTTCATCAATCATTCCCAGTCCCAACGGACTGGGAAAACACCCTAATGTGCAGTTTGACCATTAACCATGCGGGAGCAGAACCTGTCTGACGACCTCGCCACGATCAAGCAAATCAAGGTTGTGATTCAACTGATCAAAACACATAGTGCCACTCTTGAGTTTATCGACAGGCATTTTTCCGTCCTGGAAAAATTTCAAATAACGAGGCAGATCCCTTTCAGGCACGCAACTGCCCATAAAAGAACCTCTGAACACTTTTTCGTCGGCAACCAGCGAAGCATGGTCGTATTGATACATATCGCCAAAAGCGCCCAATCCCACACACACCACCTGACCACCCTTACGGGTCAGTGCAACAGCAGACTGCATGGCTGCCTTGCTGCCTGACACTTCGAAAGCAAAATCCACGCCTCCATTTGTCAAATCTTTCACCTGGGTAACCAGATCAGCAGAAGTCGCTGAAAGAGTATGCGTGCACCCGAGTTCGCGTGCCAAAGAGAATTTGCTTTCATTGATATCGATACCGATAATCTCCGATGCACCGGATATCCTGGCGGCCATGACTGCATTCAGACCAACCCCACCCAGTCCGAAAACCGCAACATTTTGCCCAGGCCTAACCTGCGCTGCGTTAAAGACGCTGCCGGCCCCCGTCACCACAGCACAACCGAACATGGCAGCCACATCCAGCGGCACGGCCGGATCGACCTTGATCAAAGAGCCAGGCAAGGTAATCGCGTATTGGGCGAAGGATGATACCCCGCTGTAATGATAAATCGGCTCGCCATTGCGGCTGATGCGACGCATGCCGTTGGCTAACAGACCCTGAGCGCGCGAGGCGGTAATGCCATTGCACAGCACAGGACGACTCTCGATACACGGACGGCAACAGCCACAACCAGCGACCACGGTCATGACAACATGATCACCCTCTTTGACCTGTGTTACGCCCTTGCCAACTTCCCGTACAATGCCCGCACCCTCGTGTCCGCCAACAACAGGCAGCGTTCGCTTGCGAATGCCTGCCACTTGCGACAGATCCGAATGGCACAGCCCCGCCCCTCGTACCTCAACCAGCACTTCGCCCTCGCCGGGCCCTTCAAGGTCCACCTCTTCGATCCGGAAGGGACCACTTTCGGCATAAGGGGTGGGCAAGCCCTGTTCATACATCACTGCTGCTGTCATCTTCATTCAGCTTTCTCCAGATTCCATTTACATTGATTATTTTGTTTATCTCGACTAACAGGCAAGGCGACATTCGATGTCAGTTGAAAACGACAAAACGCTCTTCAGTCATATCCTGAGTGGAGTAGCGCGAACCTTCCCGGCCCATGCCACTGTCCTTGACCCCGCCGTACGGCATTTGATCTGAACGCCAGCGCGAGGTACCGTTCACAATCACCCCACCGGTCCGGATACGCCGAACAGCAGAGAGTGCCAGATCAAGCGAATTGGTAAAGATGCCACATTGCAGCCCGTAAGGGCTTTCGCTGATCGCAGCAAAATGCGGCTCAATGTCCCTGTAAGGCCTGATAGACATGGCAGGCCCAAAGATTTCTTTTCCAATAACATCCATCGTCTCTTTGGTATTCACCAGAATCGTTCCAGGCAATTGAGCCCCTTTGCGCGCACCACCTCTTAGCACTTCCGCTCCCTGCCCGGTAGCATCATCAATCATTGCCTGCACGCGAATGGCTGCCGCTTCATCGATCAGGGTACCAACGTCGGTATTCATATCCATGGGATCGCCAAAACGGATCGTATCCAGTTCACGGCATACTGCCTCGGTAAACACCGAGTAGAGATCCTGATGAACAAGAACATTCTGAACTGACACACAACTCTGTCCGGTAACCGCGACGGCATTGCGCGCGCATGCACGCGCTGCAGCCTCCATATCCGCGTCTCGATGTACGAAAGTAGGACCGATACCTCCCAGTTCCAGGGTGACCCGTTTCATACCGACAGCATTGCGGATAAGCTTGCCTACCGCCACTGAACCGGTGAAACTGACAAAGTCGACGCGTGGATCTCCAACAATCTGCGCCGCAGCCTCATCGCCATATACAGTATTAATCGTGCCGGCAGGAAAGCCGGCTGCAGCAACGGCTTCGACGAAAAGATGAAACGACAGCGGCGCTTTTGGTGAAGGCTTAAGCACAATGCTGTTGCCAGCTGCCAGTGCTGGTCCCAGCTTATGAGCCGTCAGATTGACGGGCGCATTGAACGGTGTAATAGCGGCAACAACGCCAACGGGGAATCGCAAGAGCATGCCCAGCTTGCCCGCACTGATAGCGGTGGCGTCCATGGGAACATGTTCCCCCTGTATGCGCACCGCTTCTTCGGCAAATAACCGCAAGGTATCCGCCGAACGCTGCACTTCAGTCAGACTGTCTTTCAGCGCTTTTCCACTCTCTCGCGTCATGGCTCTTGCTGCCTCTTCGGCAATGGCTTCGACATTTTGCGCGGCTTTACGCAACAGCGCTGCCCGCTCATACCCTGGCATGGCACTCATTGCCACTTTGGCTCGATACGCGGCTCCCAGTGCGGCATCACAATCGCTCTCGCTGGAGATGGGTGCATAAGCTACTATGTCGCCACGATACGGATCTCGGACTTCATGTCGTGATCGCGTCTCCCGGCGTTCGTTGCCGATGATCAGCGGTATGATCTGTGGCGCGTTGCTGCTGTCGGACATCGGTGATTGTTCATCAATTCCTGGGGTCATACTCAAATTACTCTCCATATTGGGCAGTATTCATTGACATGCTGCATCATGTATCAAAAGCGCATAACGAAACATGCGGTAAAAGAGAACACTGCCGGGTGTCTCTCGTATCAGATCTACTGCACTTTGATATTGGCGTCTTTGATCAGGTTCTTCCAGCGTACAATTTCGGAGCTGACAAGCTTCTTCAGCACTTGCGGCCCTCCAGGGGTGGGCGTTGCGCCTTCATGTTCAAGCATTTTCCGAACATCATCCGATTCCAGCACGGCGTTGAGCTCGTGATTGAGCCTTTCGACGACAGCGGGTGGCATGCCCGCTGGCCCAAGCAGGCCAAACCAGGCTTCCAGCTCAAATCCAGGTAGCCCAGCTTCAGATACCGTTGGCAGATCAGGCAATAGCGGTGACCGCTTAGCGCCAGTAACCGCCAGGCCCCGCATTCGTCCATCCCGTATCTGCTGCACCGACGAGGCCACAGTGGGCAGCAGCATTTGCAATTCGCCGCCGGCAAGATCGGTAAACGCCAGCGAAATGCCTTTATATGGAATATGCGTCAAACTGATTCCTGCTTCATGTGCCAGCAAAGCCGTACCCAGATGGTTGATGCCGCCTACACCAGCCGATCCATAATTGATGCTGCCCGGTTTGTCGTGGGCCAGATCAACAAATTCCTTGAATGTTTTTGCCGGCAAGTCATTCGAGACGACAACGGCAAAAGGGCTGGTTGCAATCGTGCCAATGGGCTCCAGGTCTTTTTCCAGGTCATAACGCAAAACCTTGCTGGTCGCCAGATTGGTGGTAATGGAAGTAGATGCAAACAGCAGGGTATAGCCGTCGGGCTTCGAGCGAA
Organism: Advenella mimigardefordensis DPN7; assembly: GCF_000521505.1. Classification (GTDB taxonomy): domain Bacteria; phylum Pseudomonadota; class Gammaproteobacteria; order Burkholderiales; family Burkholderiaceae_B; genus Advenella; species Advenella mimigardefordensis. Next base: position 1,595,781 of record NZ_CP003915.1, on the reverse strand, counting down.
CCACATATTCTGTACCAATGGTTCCACCCGACCCGCCCTTATTTTCAACCACGACCGTTGTGGACATTCTGGGACCTAATTTGCTTGCAATCAGCCTTGCCATAATGTCATTGCTGCCGCCTGGTGCAAAAGGAACCACAATTTTGATTGGCTGGTCCGGCCAGGCAGCGTGTGCCGGTGCGCCAAACAGCAAGGGCAACACAATGGTTGCGGCGGTCAGGGCCAGAAAAACCCGCCTGTTACCACGCGCACCTGCGGGGGCAATCTTGTTCATGTCTTTGTCTCCTTTATATATTCTTCTTTCTTTATCCGAACTGCGTTCTTTATATCTATGATGACCGCACTGATTAAATCGGCCATTTTCCATCACTATACTCAGCTTGTCTGCATCACAATACGCAACAAATCCTCAATATCAGCGACAGAATCCAGACTACCAACCATTTCGCTCAATGCCTGAGGCGCATGGACTGCAAGCGAACACGCCGACGATTTGAAACAGTCGTTCGCCTTGGTTGCAACAGCTCCCGCCGACATGGGCCGGTCCGGATGCCCCAGAGGAGTGTCGATTCGTCGACGCAACGTACTGCCATCGGCAAATTCAATTTCCAGATCAACAGGCGAAACGTTGCGCCCGTGAGAACGCTCGATTTCATCATCGACATACGGTTCCACTTTTTGGGCCAGGTCAATAATGTCCTGTCTGCTATGCAGATCGGAGCCGAAATGCGCTAACCCCACATATCCATCAACCAGCGCGGTAGCGACGGTGTAGGGAATACTGAACTGCGCCTGTACGACGGTCTGCGGCGATCGGCGTACGTCAATTGGCGTACATACAGCCTGGTAAGCCTGGCGATTCAGGCCGGCCCGGATACGAACAATATCTGCAACGCGTTCGCCCAATTGTTCACGCAGTTCGAGCGCGGCTTCGATACCGCAATGATTGAAGCGGCAGCATGGATAGGGCTTATAGCTCAGATCGGTGAATATATAGCGCTCACCCAGACTGTTACGAAGCAGGTCAGGATCATAGCGATTCTGCAGATAAACACGGAAAAAGCCGTCAATGCCTTCGAAGGTTGCCTGCACACCCCGAATACCTTTTTGCGCCAATTGAACTGAAACGATACCAGCCATTGCCGCAAAGCCCGGCTGCATGCGCTTGGTCAAGGCCGCATCTCTGGTCACTTGGTGATTGCCCGCCACTTGGGAATAACTGATGCCCAGCGCATTAATAATCTGGTTTCGGTTCAGTCCCAGAATCTTGGCTGCTGCCGCCGTCGCAGCAAAATGACCGAATAACGGGGTATACATGAAGCCGCTCTCAACAATGCCAACCGTTGTCGCCGTACCCAGGCGGCAGATGGTCTCAAGTCCGACAGCAACACCAGCAATGAGTTGCGCCCCACTGACTCCGCCACGCAATTGCGCAGCGGCCAGTGCGGCTGGCACCACAGATACCCCGGCATGCAGGACCGCTGCATCATGCGTATCGTCATAATCTCTTGCATGAGCCATCATGCCGTTGATCCATGCCGCATGGTGTGCCGGAATCCGATCGCCAAACACCAGGACCGATGCCTGCGGCGCCCCACCCCACTCGCTCACTAATTCGCGCACTTGAGCCACGCCCTGGGCACTGGAGCCGGCAACCGCACAGGTCAGTGTGTCCTGGATATTTGCCTGGGCTGCCTGCCTGACTGGCAAAGGCAGGCTTTGCGGATCAAGATTACAAATGAAATCAGCCAGAACTGAAGAAAAATCAGCTTGATCATTTTCTGCTATTGCAGAGGATTTGGGGTTTTCGTGCGTTAATACACTCGTCATAGCTTGTTGTCTCATGTCTGAAATAACGACGCTGCCATCTGATATCGGCCACTATGGGCAGCAGCGACCACGGGTTGAATCGGCCATCTCGCCGGTATTCAGCCGACTGTTTCATTCTAGGAACGTTCACAGGCTGGTGTCCATGCGTGTTTTGTAGTGACCGTATCCACAAAAAATGGACAGTATCGGCAGGACCGTCAAGACCGCGACCCGACCAGCCATTTGGCTCGTTCAACCGTCCCTTAGGCCAATGGGCAATCAATGTGCTGCGGCCGCAGGAATTCGCGCAAGCCATCTTCGCCCCATTCCGAACCCACCCCGCTATGCTTGTAGCCGGTCATGGGCGCATCGGGCCGTAGCGGGCTGCCCCCATTGATTTGTACGGTGCCTACATGCAATTTTGGAACAATCTGCAAACACTCCTGCGTTGCTCCGAACACATAGGCTTTCAAACCCAAAGGCGAATCATTGGCTATGGCAATCGCTTCATCCACATCCTTATAGGTAAGCACAACAGATACAGGTCCGAATATTTCCTCTCTGGCCAAGGCCGCCTTGTTGTCCAGGCTCCCCACCAGCACCGGGTTAACATACCAGCCCTTTTCGATATCAGGGCGACCGCCGCCTGCCAGCACTTCCGCTCCATTTTGTACCGCCGTTTTTACTCCATCTTCAATCCGATTCCGCTGCGCCGCATTGATTACTGGTCCCAGCAGCGTGTCCGCCTTGCGTGGATCGCCTACTTTGAGCCGACCATAAACTTGTCGACTGATCTCTGCAAATTCCTGATACCGGGATGCTTCCACCAGAATCCGCGTGGGTGAGCCGCAGCCTTGTCCTGCATTTCGGGCATATCGTGCGTGCAGAGAATAGGCGTACTTATTAAAGTCTACCCCCGGCAGTAAAATGGCCGCCGACTTGCCACCCAGCTCCAGCACTACGCTGCGCAAACCGGATGCCGCCTGCTGCATTACCCTGCGCCCGACATTGACCGATCCGGTAAAGCTGACCTTAGCCACACCAGGATGTTCAGTGAGTCTTTCTCCCACCTGAGCGCCGCCTGCCAGAATATTGATAACACCTGCCGGAAATCCCGCAAGACGAATCAATTTTCCCAATTGCAAAACAGCGAGCGGCGCTTGCGGCGAGGACAGCAACACCGCAGTGCAGCCGGCTGCCAGCGCGGCACCAATTTTGGTCAGCCCAATCAGTAGCGGATAGTTGAACGCCGTAATGGCGGCCACCACGCCAACGGGCCGATAGACGACGGTACTGACTGCCGTACGGCTGGAGTTGAACCCAAGATGTCGGGTACGGTCAATCACAGCCTGTTGCGCGAACCAGCGCAAAAAAGCCACTGGCGTGTCGATATGATTGGCGGTCAGATTGATTGGCGTACCGATCTCCTGGATAAGCGTATCCATAAGCATATCCCGGTTCTCTTCGATCAAATCAGCCAAACGCAACAGAACGTCCTTGCGAAACTGTGGATCCTTCCAGCGTTCCTGCTCAAAGGCATTGACAGCACTGACGACAGCGGCATCCACCTGGTCTATAGAAGCACCTGCAAAATCAGCAACCAGCTCCTCTGTAGCCGGATTGACTACCCGGATAGACTCACCCTCACCGGCCTGGGCAACATTATTGATGAAAAGAGCAGTATCGATCGTGCCTGCCACCCTGTTCTGTTGTTCCTTCAACATGCTATGTCTTCCTCCTGATGTTGACTTGTTATCTGTTGTCCTGAGTTTAAGAAATTCATTACCGCGCCGTCTATGTCAAATTTCAGTTGACCGTATCCCGATTCCCGAAACACAAGCTGCTCAGACAAGTCAATTCGAAAACCAGGACACCGTATCCCGGAAATCGCCATGGACATGCCATCATTCTGACTGCAATATCTGATCAAACAAAACAGGATCGGGAGAACATCGCCATACCAAAGCGGCGAGAAAAGATCTGCACTTACGCAGGCAACCCGGCACACCTCATGGAGACAAAAATATGAGCCTGTCGCGCAGACAATTCCTTGTGACAGCACCCACGCTAGCTGTTGTCGCACATCAGGCGTGGGGGCAGAAAGCATTTCCCGACCAGCCAATTCGGATAATCGCGCCCTTTGCACCTGGCAGTTCAGATATGATTGCACGACGACTGGGTGAGTCTGTCAGCCGTCAGCTGGGCCAGCCGATTGTGGTGGAAAACCGCCCTGGTGCTCAGGGCGTTGTCGCCTCCCGGGCGTTGACTAAAGCAGCCAATGACGGGTATACGCTGTTGTTGGGTACCAATTCCACCCACGCCGCCAGTATTTATCTGTTCAGCAAGCCCGGATATGATCCGGTCAAAGATTTCACGCCCATTATGAGATTCACGACCAATCCTCTGGTTTTGTGCGTAAGAGCAGACAGCAATATTGATTCACTCAAGGCTTTCATTGAACACGGCAAGACGCATTCCGGCCAGATGAACTATGGCGCCGGAAACACCGGCAGCCTGGTCGCCACGCATCTGCTTACCACACAGGCCGGCTTCGACGCCCAGGCGGTCAATTACGCAGGGAATGCGGTAGCAGTCAATGACTTTCTTGCCGGGCGACTGGATTTCATGGTGACCGATCCAATGATCATCAAGCAGTTTGTTGAATCAGGACAGGTCCGAATGCTGGGGCTGACCTCACGCAAAAAGTTACCCTTGTTCCCCGAACTCGCCCCGATCGCCGATCTTGGCCTACCAGACTACGAATATGCGTCCTGGATCGGACTGTTCGGCCCGGCCCAATTACCTGCCGATATTACGCAAAAACTGTACGCCGCCTTTTCGGATGCATTGGCCAGTCAGGAGGCGCAACAATACCTGAACAGTATAGGCATGATTGCTGCCGACCTGCCACCAGCCACGTTCGGCGACTTCGTAAAAGATCAGATTCAGGTCTGGGGCCATCTGACCAGTGCTGCCGGGCTGGTGGCTCAATAAATTTATCGTCATCCTGTCAGGGCGCGCTGCTGCCACCTGACACCCAACACCTCTTATAAGGAGACATGACATGGCCATTCAACGCAGAACGCTGCTTCTGGCAGCGGCAGGAATGCCACTGGCACGTAGCTGGGCTGCACCCTCTTCCTTTCCGTCGCGCCCGATACGATTAGTGATTTCATTTCCGCCAGGCAGTACCTCGGACATGCTGGCCCGCCATCTCGGAGAAAAACTCAGCAGCGCACTCGGGCAGCCCGTTGTCGTTGAATCCAAACCCGGTGCTCAGGGCGTCATTGCCGCCCGTGCCGTCATTCACGCGGCCGCGGATGGCCATACCCTGTTTCTGGGAACCAATTCGTCGCATGCGGCTAACGTCTACCTCATCAGAAATCTGGGATATGACCCGATCGGCGACTTCAGCCCTATCGGCCAGATCACGACTAACCCCCTGCTGCTTGTCGTCAATGCTGATCGGCCAGTTAACTCACTCGGCGAACTGGTCAGTTATGCCCGGGCGCATCCAGGACAACTGAATTACGGAACCGGCAACTCAGGCAGTCTGGTCGCAGCACAACTTCTCAAGTCGCAGACTGGCATACAGGCACAGGCAGTAAATTATCCTGGCATGCCACAAGCCACTACCGATCTGGTCGCGGGCCGGCTGGATTTCATGATGGTCGATCCTTTAGTCATCCAGCCGTTTGTGGCATCCGGACAAGTACGTATTCTGGGATTGACGTCGCCTCAGCGTCTGGACGCCATGCCAAAAGTCGCTCCCCTATCCGAATTGGGGGTGCCCGGGTACCGTTACGAATCGTGGAGTGGTCTGTTCGGACCGGCCGGACTGCCCGCCGATGTCACTGAAAAACTGAGTGCAGTCCTGGCTGCAGCAGTCAATAGCAACACAACGAAAGCGTATTTTTCCCGGTTGGGGGTGATCGCAACCGCCTCGGATCCACAACACTTCGGACAATTTGTTCGCGAACAGATCGTGCTGTGGCGCACTCTATCCAGGGACGCAGGTTTGGCAGTCAACTGACCTGCCAACCAACCTATCCACCCAGATACGCCCGTACGACGTGGTCGCTTTTCATCAATTCAGCGCTGGCACCTTCAAGCCGAAGCTCACCTGTCTCCAGAACATAACCATAATTTGAAATCCTGAGAGCCAGTTTCGCATTTTGCTCCACCATCACCACTGCAATTCCCTCTGCGCTGACCGTCTGGACTAGTCTGGCCACCTCAAGAATCATTTTCGGGGCCAGACCCAACGTAGGTTCGTCCAGCATCAAAATCCGAGGCTGGCTGATCAGCGCCCTGGCAATGGCCACCATCTGCTGCTCTCCGCCTGAGAGACTGCTGGCCACCTGATGCCGTCGTTCAGCAATACGTGGAAAAATATCGTATAACATGTCCAGTCGTTGGCGAAATTGCCCGCTATTATGATTGCGATATGCGCCAATTTTGATATTGTCAAAGACAGTCATTTCAGGAAATAGTCTGCGCCCTTCCGGACATAGCGCCAACCCCCTGTCCAACCTCTCGTGCGGCTTCAACGATACAATGTCGCTGCCCTCCAGCACTATCTGACCATTGCGGGTATGTACCACACCCGCAATGGATTTGAGCAGCGTTGATTTGCCCGCGCCATTAGCGCCAACCACGGCCACCACCCCTTTCTCGGGGACGGAAACGGACACACCACTCAACGCGGCGACACCACCATAGGAAACGGACAAATTTCTTACTTCAAGCAAAGTCATATTCTTCTCCGAGATAGGCATCGATCACCGCCCGATCAGACTTGATCTGGTCGGGCGCTCCCAATGCCAATGGCACACCTCGATTGATCACCAATATACGGTCGCAAACGCCCATCACAAGCGGCATATCGTGCTCGACGAGTACAACCGTAATACCCAGCTCGTCACGCAACCGACGGATCAGTTGTGCCGCTTCCTTTTTTTCTGAAGTATGCAAGCCAGCGGCAGGTTCGTCCATCAGCAGTAGCCGAGGCTGCCCCATGAGTGCCATTCCTATACCCAGCATCTTCTGCTGTCCATAAGACAGACTGCCTGCACGACTGTCCAGCGCATGCTGTAGGCCTGTAAACCGTGCCATCTGCTCCAGTACATCCGGTTCGACGCCGGCATTGCGGGTGCCAAAGTAAACCAGTGGGTTGTAACGGCGTGACACCATGGCGGCACGTCGCAGATTTTCCTTCGCGGTATGCTCCTGAAAGACCGTTACCGCCTGAAAGGTACGTCCGATACCGAGCCTTGCAATCTTATCGCTCGATTTTCCTGAAATGTTTGCTCCATCGAAAAAGACCGTTCCCGAGCTGGGTGCAAAGTAGCCTGCTACAACATTGAAGAGCGTGGTTTTACCCGCTCCATTAGGTCCGATAATGCCAAATATTTCACCCGAAAGAATATCTGCAGAAACACCAGACACCGCAGACAGTCCGCCAAATCGGCGTGACACCTCACGTAAACTCAATAACACATCTGTCATCATGCTCTCCCTTTTCGCTGCAGGAAAACCACCAGACCTTTCCTGAAAAACAATAGAAATACGACCAGACAGATGCCATAGATCAACAGCTGATACTCGCGCGCATCTCTCAGTAACTCCGGCAGGGGAAGTATCAGAATAGCGCCTACAACGGGCCCCAGTGCAGAGGCCACGCCACCGATTGCGTTGACCACAATCAGGTCGACCGACATCAGAAAGCCAAACGTTTCAGGGGACAGAAATCCGATATAAAAGGCATATATCCCTCCACTGATACCGGCAATAAAAGCACTCAGTGCAAACGTACCGATCCGCCAGGACAGCGCATCCGAACCCAGTGCCCGGCTCAGCATTTCATTTTCATTCAGTGATTCATAAATAGCGCCCATATCCGATCGTTCGATGAAGCGCATGAGTGCATAAAACAGTACAAGAAACAGCAGGCCTAGCGCATAGTAATGCGGGCTTTGGGTAAGGCGCAGTCCGAATATCGAAAACTTCGGAATCCCGTAGAGCCCATTATTTCCGCCAAACAACGAGGTCCATTCCTGAAAAACCAGATTGACAATCTGACCAAAGGCATAGGTCAGCAGCACGAAGTAAACACCTCTGATACGCAGAAACAGCGGCCCGACCAGCGCCGCGATGATCGTTGCGATTGCTGCGCCGGTCAGCAGCGCCAGTGCTGGTGGCAACCCCAGGCGCATAACAAGAAGTGCACTACTGTAAGCGCCAATTCCCATAAAGGCCGGCTGGGCGATCGATAGCTGCCCGATTTTAAGCATCAGATTCATACTCAGCGCCATGGGAATCATGATCGTAATCATCGTGGCAATGTGAAAAACGTAGCGATTGTCGAGCAGCCAAGGCACGACAGCCAGGACGACCAGTATCAGATAGATATAACGGTTTCTCATCGAACGCTCCTTCCCATCAGCCCTGCCGGTCGCAACACAACAATAATCAGGACGAGAATGAATGAAACGATCAGGGCTAGCGTCGAACTGAATAAGGTCGTGACAACCGATTCGCTGATGCCGATCAACAACCCGCCCAATACCGCTCCGGGCAGGCTACCCAGGCCACCAAGAATGACCACTACAAACGCCTTGAGCATAGGCAGTTCGCCCATGTACGGCCCTACGGTATAGATGGGTGCCATCAGCGCGCCGGCCAGCCCGGCCATCAGGCATGCCAGTCCGAAAGCAGATGCGTACACCGTACCGGGCTCAATACCCACCAGACTCGCCGTTTCGGGATCCTGAGCAACAGCCTGCATAGCCAGACCAAGCCGGGCATATTTCATAAACAGATAGAAAACACCAAGAATCACCAGCGCACATACGGCTACCACGGTACGGTCCCATGGTACGGCGGCGGAAAATAGACGCCATGTACCCGAAAAGGGACGCGTCACCGATTGCTCGGCGGGTCCGAAAGTTAGCAAAATCACCGACTGCAGAATAATGCCGATTGCCAGTGACATGATCATGCCAGCCAGCTCATCTGCGACCAATGGGCGAAACAACAGCCTTTCGGCGATAACGCCCAGCAGCCCGCTGAGCACACCCGCCAGCAATACTGCCAGAAAATATGGCAAACCCATGAAGCCAAACAGCATGAGCATTGCCATTGCACCCATCATATAAAATTCGCCATGGGCGAAATTTACAATACGCATGATGCCGAAAATCAGCGTAAAACCCAGCGCCATAAGGATATAAATCAGGCTGGCCAGGACACCGTTAACAATGATTTGTTCAATCATATGTTCTCCGTCAATTGTGGTGCAGGCCGGCCACACACGGGCCGGCCGCCAACGCATTATTTGGCTTTACCCACTACCACGGCCTCGCCGTCCCGAATAGCGGCGATATACATCGGCGTGATAAATTGATTATCCACGCCCCACATCTGCTTGCCGCCCAGCGTAATGCTGCCGCCCTGTGCTGAATCCATCGGCAGCACACTGGCAAACGACTGCGCCATTTTGGTGGTGTCGTTGATATCACCGGCTTTCTGGATAGCGCGCATCAGAATACTGGTCGCATCGTAATAGGAAATCAAAATTTCATTCGGCTCCTGCCCGTAGACCTTTTTGTATTCATCTGCCAGATGACGATAGCCCGCATTGTTCGGGTCTGCATAGAGCGTACTGATCATGCCTTCTGCCGCCTCCTTGCCCGCGCCTGCAATAATGTCTCGCGGACCCGATCCACCGGTTTTCAGGAACCGCCCTTTGAAACCAATGTCCCGTGCCTGGCGGATCATGATGCCTGCCGTCGCCGGCGAGGTGCTACCCAGGTCAATAATCTCGGGATTAGTCGCCATGATTTTAGTAAAGAGAGGCTGAAAATCCTTCTGGTTCCGCTCGTACAAATCACGACCCACCAAGTCGTAGCCTTTTTCTGCAAACAGCCTGGACGTCAGCTGATCCTGATCCCAGCCCGTTTCATCATTCGGATTTGCCAGGAATACGCGTCGTTCCTTGTAGTTTTCCTTGAGCCAGTCGATCAGCGAGGGAATATAATTGGCCGATACGCTGAAAACACGATACATGAACTTCGTGTTCGCATCGATGGCCTTGGCTGAAAAGGATGTGGTCAAGCCAATTACCTGATCGTCCTCAACCTGATTCTTGACTGCGAGCGTGCCTGCTGACCCCATGATATATACGAACTTGGCCCCGTCCTGCCTGACAAGACGGTTGTAAGCGGAAACCGCATCAGCCGCCCGATATTTGTCGTCATAGGCAATGACCTCAACTTTGTGTCGCTCGCCATTGACCTGCAGTCCACCTTCCGCATTGACCTCATTGGCCTTGATCTTCACTGCCTGTACGGCAGCTAAGCCCCAGGGCGCACCGCCACCAGTAGTAGCAGCAATCACGCCGATTTTAATCGGTTCACCCGCCGCGGCCCACGTTGGTGTTGCGCACAATGTCAGCGCCATTACCGCAGCGCGTAGAATATTGTTATGTTTCATGTCTCTCTCCTCGATGAACAGAGTCCATCGTCATCGTTATGGTTTGATGTGGTTTCGCGAAAAACTATCCTAAACGCCGTGCGGCAACAAGATTTGACGTACGACATCTCCTTTGTCCAGCATGTCCAGATTTTTATTCAATTGCTCGAATCCCATCGTGCCGCTTTTCAGACGATCCACAGGCAACCGGCCGGTTTGAAAATAGTCCACATATAACGGCAGATCCCGCGCTGGCACACCGCTACCCAGAAAGGAGCCACGGATGACCTTTTCTTCAGCAACCAGTTGAGCATGATCGTATGAATACAAATCACCCGACGCCCCCAGACCGACGCCAATGATTTCTCCTCCCTTGCGCGTCACTGCGACCGCCGTTGCCATCGCGGGCTTGCTGCCCGACACCTCGAAAGCAAAGTCCACACCGCCCTGAGTAAGCTCCTTAATACGTGGCACGATATCGGGATCGGTCGCAAGCACACAATCGGTGCATCCCAGCTCACGTGCCAGTGCGAACTTGCTCTCATGAATGTCAACCCCAATAATCCGGTCCGCATTGGATAATTTAGCCGCCATGACTGCATTCAGGCCGACTCCGCCCAGGCCGAAAACCACGACATTCTGCCCCGGCCGCACCTGAGCGGCATTAAATACACTCCCCGCGCCGGTGACCACGGCACATCCGAACATAGCAACAATATCCAGCGGCACTGCGGGATCCACTTTGATCAGAGTCTGCGGCATGGTGACGGCATACTGTGCAAAGGATGACACCCCGCTATAGTGATTTAAGGGCATGCCCTGTCGGCTCAGCTTGCGGTTGCCATTGGGCAGCAAGCCCTGGGAACGTGACCAGGCAACGCTATTGCATAGTACCGGACGATTCTCAATGCACATCTGGCAGTGACCGCAATCGGACACCCCTACCATGACGACATGATCCCCTTCCTTCAGGGTATTCACATTACGACCGACTTCCCTCACAATTCCCGCACCTTCATGGCCGCCGACGACGGGCACTTTGCGCTTGCGCAATCCGGCCACCTGTGACAAGTCCGAATGACACAAGCCTGCCGCGCGGATTTCGACCAGCACCTCATCATCGGCCGGACCTTCCAGATCGACCTCTTCAATGCGAAACGGCTGGCTGTGCTCATACGGCGTGGGCAGGCCCTGGGTGTACATGACAGCTGCGAGCATACGCATGACGTTTATCTCCTTTAACGTTGCAACAAATACAAAATAATTGTCTGATGTCCAATTGCAGATGGCCCTCCTATGCCAACGCATGACATTGCATTATTGATGCGAATACATACGCGTCCCTTCGGCCAGGCCCTCAGCACGAAAGATCATGGATCCGTTTCCGCCAATTTCGTCACGCGCAACAATGACCATTTCGCGCGAACCAGGGCGAAACGCCATACTTGTCAGTTTGAGAAAATGGTTGTTCTCCCTGCCGGGCAATACGATCTGACCAATGGGAATTCCGAAAGGATTAAAAACCAGCACGCGCGCCTGCAAATACATGGCCACATAGACATTCCCGTTAGCATCGGTACGCATGGAATCCGGTGCACGGCCTGTAAAGCGATAGGGAACCGAGGTGCCAAATGGTTTGGGTAAAACGGGGGTCGCAAGCTCTACCCTGAGCAGCCGGCTATTGCAGAACTCGGTGGCCCACAGCACACTGCCGTCCGGACTGAGCGCTACGCCGTTCGCCGCTGCCATCTTCGGAATCACCGGCAGCGTCAGGGCAGAATCGGGTGTTACATAGTAAACGCCACCGCAAGGCTCCGTGCTGCTCCCCTTGAAATCGGTAAAGTAAATCCCCCCCTTGCTGTCAAAGACAAGATCGTCGACCACATAGCCGGCGGCGGGTGGCACAATTACTTGAGGATTCGATCCATCAGGTTCAATGCTCACGATCGCGCCGGCAGCAAAGTTGCCAATGCCTCCCAGGAAAATACGGCCATCCCGATGAATGGCCACGCCGGCCGGGCACAATGCCTTATCGTTATAAAGTGTGGACAGCTGGCCTTCAGGGGTGAGCTTCATCACATTGCCGTCGTACACGTCAACGAACATCAGATTGCCGTTTCGGTCGAAGGCAGGCCCCTCCAGAGCGGACAGACCCTTGGACACCTGAAAAAATGGTTCGGCGACGGCTGTCGGCAATCCCTGTTCCGCTGGCGGAATGGGCGCCAGTCCACGGGTCTGCTCTGTGTACATAAGCCGGCACCCAGCATTGGTTTGATCATCGGAGGCGTCTATCATTGGCGTCATATTCGCTGCCGCCTCAGGCTGTTCAGTGTCTCCCATTGTTCACGCTCCCTTATGGCTCATGCCGCCATCGACCGGAATCAGCGTGCCTGTGATATACCGTGCCAGTGGCGATGCAAGAAATACGGCAAGGCAGGCCAGATCACCAGGGACGCCGAAATAGCCAACCGGAATGTAGCGTTCAATAAAAGCAGCGCGCTCGGATTCAGGGTACAAGCGCCGTACCTGTTCACTTTCGATCCGTCCCGGCGCGATACTGTTAATCGTGATGCCCTCTTTTGCCAGATCGCGCGACAACCCTTTCGCCCACAGATGCAAGGCGGCTTTCGCTGCCAATGCCGCATTCAGAAAATGTGGCTCCATCAATCCTGTAATATTAATAATGCGTCCCCACCCTGCTTCGCGCATGCCGGGTAACACCTGTTCAGCAAGACGGCGCCCGGCAGTAAAATTCAAGGCCATGGCTTCGTCCCAGGCATCCTCGCCTGCCTCCAGCGTAACAGGGCGGGATCCGCCGGCACAATTGACCAGCACCTCGATAGGCCCTGCCAACTGGGCAGCTTGGCAGGCAATCCGACCGACCTGCCTGGCGTCTGTAATATCACCAGCAACAATCAGTGGCCGACGCAAACCCTGAGCCTGCATGGCGTCAGCCCATTGTTCCAGTTTGTCTTCGCGCCGGGCCGTAGCCACGACGATCGCTCCCTCCCGAGCCAGCCCTTCGGCAATAGCAGCGCCAATGCCTGCGCTTACTCCGGTTACCAGGCAGCGGCGTCCTTCAAGCATAAGATCCATTTTCTTGTCTCCTTTTTTTGATGACGATCAAAGCGAGCGATCCGCTGTCCTTCCCTGATCGCCCCAATATGGTCATTGCGGTTGCAGATCAGCAATATTGACCAGTTTTCCCCAGGTCGCGATCTGGTCCTGGACGAACGTAGTCAGATCTGTAGGGGTCGTCGTTTTCCTGATCATGCCCATGCGTTCAAAGTAGTCTGTCGCCTCTTTGCTATTGAGTGCCTTAACCAGTGCGTCGTGCAGGCTGGTGATGACCTCGTCGGGGGTACCCCGCGGGGCAAAGTAGCCCAACCAGGAAGCGTATTCATAACCCTTGACACCTGCTTCCTCCATGGTTGGTAAATCCGGCATGGAATCCAGTCGTTCTTTTGTCGTCACAGCGAGCGGGCGGAGCTTTCCTTCCTTCACAAACGAATCAACGACCACCGGATCGACAATCATGAACTGCAACCGGCCGGCCACCAGATCCAGTGCGGCTTGTGAAGCGCCCTTATACGGTACTTCAGTGGCGTCGATGCCGGCCAGAGATTTGAGCAATGCGACCGATACCTTGCCTCCACTATTACCAGCGCCATAGTTGAGCTCGCCCGGATGTTTTTTTGCATAATCGATTAAGTCCTGCACGGATTTGACCGGCAGATCTGACCTGACAACTAGCAATAGCGGGTTGACTGTGGCCAGCGTGACTGGCGCCAGATCCTTCAGCGGGTCGTAGGGAAGTGACTTGAACAGATGCACGTTTGCCGCCATGGTCGTGTTACCACCCAGCAACAAGGTATAACCATCCGGTCGCGCCCGTGCCACCTGGCTGGATCCCACGAGACCCGATGCGCTGGCCTTGCTGACCACAACCAGTGGCTGTCCGGTGGTTTCAGCGAAATCTTTGCCAATGAGGCGCGTCAGGACATCCGAGGTGGAGCCAGGCGTACTTGTTATCACTACTTCGACAGGTCTCTGCGGAAAACCCGCGGCCTGCGCAAAAGCGGGCAACCCACAGCTGGCTGTCAACAACAACACTTTGAAAAACTTGATCATCCTATTTGTCTCCTATTCCTGCATATTTGACGTTATGTGGCATATTTTGCCTGGTCGGTATAACCGCAAAACCGTCTCCTGCGCGCACTCGTCTGTTGTGGCGTCCTGCAGCTACATCACTCACATCTCAGTCTGTATCATCTTCCCTGAAATGCGCAGGCCAACGCATTTTGACAACCTCCCTTGAGGCCGCGTACGCATAGCAACTGTCAATTTTTTGCGGCCTTCCTCCCGAATCGGTTGGTTCCGCCCTGCCCTTGCGCAAGCGCCACAATGACTGGATGGCCACTGTTGCCACCGGCCGCAACAATTCGGTCAGATGCGTGCATCCCTTGCGCCCATGAAACCGTTCCTTCAACATGGCTGACCAGCCTGGTCCGATGGTGAAACCGATCACATCCCTGACCACCTCGGTCGCTTCCGGGCACACGCGATAGGGAGACGCATCAATACAGGCGATGGCGTCTACAATGCGCAGATTCTGATCAACAACCAGTCGGAGCGCCATATCATGCAGCAGATCACCCGCGGCGAGACATCTGCCATCGGCAAAAACGACTTCGTCCGGCTTGCGATCCGTCATGTGCAGATCGATATCCACCAGACCATCCGCACGCAGATAACCGTCCATTTGGATGGCTCTCGAATGCAATATTTCACGCGGATAAGGAGCAGGTAATGGCATCGTTTACCTCAAATAACGCCCTGAGCGCGCAAGCTGGCCAGCTCTTCTGACGAATGCCCCAGCCATTCCCCAAAAATCTGGTCATTACTGGCCCCAAGCGGCAAACTGGGCTCAATCGCTCGACGCTCCACCCCTTCAAAAACCAGCGGCGAGCCGGGCAATACAACCCGACCCAGCAGAGGATGGTCAATTGTCTGCAGACTGCCCCTGGCATGCATGTTCTTATCGTGCAAGACCTCCTGCAATTTACGGACCGGCGCGCAGGGCACTTTGGCTTTCAGCATGCGCTCGGCAACGTCATCCTTTTTCAAGTGTTGAGTCCAGGACTCGAGCAGATGATCGACGTCACTGGTGTGCGCGACTCGTGCTGAACGGTTTACAAAGCGAGGATCGTCCTTTAGTTCCGGACGCCCGATTACATCCAGAATCGCCTGAAAATGACGATCTCCGGGCGCATTGAGTACCACATACCCATCCTGCGTTGGATAAACGTTATACGGAGATATACCCAA